>NC_006624.1:696245-1044368 GCF_000009965.1 Thermococcus kodakarensis KOD1 | reverse complement strand
TTCCCTTCCCTATCTGATCTTTGGGTTGTCCATGATATACTTTGGATACGTTCTTTTAGAGGCAACAATGCCAAAGTCAATCGAGAGGCTCTTCCCCTACGGCCTAATCCTTCTGGGAGCCCTCAACCTCACGTATCCTGTGACCCGGTTTATTGACTGGTTTGCACCCATAGGTTTCCTCCTGGGGGCGCTGTTCAGGTTTATGGCTGCGGTCGGTGCGGTTAAGTACGTCTTTTATCCTATGAGGGCAGTTTCAGTCTCTGGTGCGAGCGAACCAATCAAGGGCTCCTTTATGTTCAAGGGCAAGGAAGAGGTAGTTCAGGCCATTGGGGATGTGTGGTCAAGGCCGGGTACCGTTATTATCACCAGGGAAAACATCATGGACGTTATGAGTAAGATTCACCCTGGATCGCTGGTGTTCTGGGTGACCCGGGCAAAAGAGGGCGTCATCTCCGAGACTCCCCAGGTTTATGCCGTGAGTCCAACCAGCATAGACATACTGACGGACCTCGTGGCAAATGCCCTTCGAAAAGGATACAGAACAGTTTACATTGACTCGGTTGAGTATCTCATCATTGAGAACGGCTTTGAGCGGACCATGAAGTTTCTCCTAAACCTTAAGGATATGACGCTAAACGCCAATGGCCTTATGATACTCGTGATCAACGAAGAAACGCTAGATGAAAAACAGAAAGGAATGATAGAAAGGGAGTTCGAGACCTTCAGGCAAGGCCAAGCTTCTCGATGAAGCGTTTCGCGTACCTTACATCTTTTTCAAGCTCGGCCTTCTGGAGGAGCTGTCTCTCAATGGCCCTGAGGGCGTCGTGAACTGCCTGGATGGCACCCCAGGTCTCGCCCGTGGCCACAAAGGTTCCCCTGTCGGTGACGACCCTCATCCTGGCCTGGTAGAGGTGAACTCCCCTGAGCTTCTCAGGGAAGCGGCGGATGTAGAGGTAGATGATGCCCTCCTGTCCAAGGAGATCCTCGTATCCATCAACGAAGCGTTTTATGTCCTGTATTATGCGCTCCCTCGTGAAGTCGCTGAGTATTGAAGCATCACCGCCGAGCTGGAGGTAGAACCTTGCCTCCTTCTCGGTCATTTTTGATATCGGCAGGAGGAGGTCCTTGACCGTGAGGATTCCGACTACCTTGTTGTCCTCGTTGACAACGACAAGGCCGTCGATGTCGTTGTCCTTCATGGTTGCGACGGCTTCCCTTACGGTTGCGTCGGGCAGTATGGTTATGACTCCCCTTATCATGACGTCCCTGAGGGGCATGCTGAAGGGCGGTATCTTCTCGCCCGCAACCTCTCCAGCCTGGGCCCTGAAGCGCGGCTTGATGAACCTGATTATGAGGTCGTGGAGGGTAACCAGTCCCTCAAGCTTGCCCTCGTCGTTGACTATGGGTATCCTTGAAATCGCGTGGTCGCGCATTACAGCCAGGGCTTTGGCGACGGTGTCGCTCGGCTTGAGTGTTATGACGTCCTTGGTCATGTACTCCTCAACTTTACCTTTGCCGAACTTCTCCTGGGCAACTCTCTCAAGGACGGCCATATCGTTTACAACGCCGATTATCTCGGCCTTGCTCTCCCCAACTGGGAGCGAGCGGAGATCAACCTCAATCATGAGTTTGGCGGCCTTGCTCAGATCCTCATCGGGCTTGATAACGGGAGCGGGCTTGTAAACGTCCCTAACCTTGGCCTTGGTTGGATCCCACTTGAGGTGGGAGCGTATGATCAAGTCCTGGGTCAATACACCCTTGTACAGGTTCCCATCGAACACGAGAATGAGATCGGGGTCTTCCTTCTCGAAGATTCCTATGGCCTCAGAAAGCGGGGCATTGATGTCGATCTTCTGGAAGTTGTCGGTCATTACCTCTTGCACCTGGATTCCGACCATGCTGTCACCTCCTTTTCAGTTATTATTAGGGCGGCATATGATATAAACCTTTGCTAGGCCCCGTCAGAATTTAAGTAACGTTAGGTTAATAAATCTTTCGCCCAGCGCCCAGTGAAGAGCTAAAATTTTATCATGGAATTATTACTTTTTGTAGAATTCTATGAACTCTTTCGGCGTGAGGATATAGAACTCATGTCTTCCGAGCTTAAACTTCTTCTCTTTGTTCCTGATTCTCAACAAATGCTTACGGTCATAGGTTATCAGCACGTCGGCCTTAGCGTTATACACAACGTCCAGAAACGGAATATCCTTCGGATCACGGACTTTCTCAAGAATAGTTTTAGACTTCTGGAATGAACGCTTAATTTGAACCCTTTTTGATAATGCCTTCATTGATTGAATATACCCCTTAGCTTCCTCAAGGGAAATATACCTCAGCGCCTTTTTTGAATAAAGCTTCTCTTCATATTCCTTGAGAGTTTTTGAGGAAATGTAGTTTGTTATTTTCCCCGTAGCTAAGAGTTCGAGAACCTCAAAAGCATAACCTCGAGTGGAGATTGCACCAGAGAATAATACTGAAGTATCAATAACTACTCTAAGCCGAGTTTCTTTAGTTTTCTTTCGATTTTCTCCCATTTCTTGATCTCCTCCTCAGCTTCATAATAGAGTTTAATGGCCTCTTCCTCGCTTATCTTCCTCTTTCCCTTCTGGGAGAGTATGAAGTTTTTAGCCTCCTTTTTAGTCATCCTCGTGGGTTTCATTTTCTTTAGCTTCTCCCGGTTAGCCTTCCACTCATAATACTCGATAAGCTCTTTTGGTGAAACACCAACGGCCTTCGCAACCTCCTCAATGAGAAGTTTTATTCCCTCCGAATTCTTCACACTCACGGCCATACTTAACACCTTGAGATGTTTGGGAAATCTGGATTATTAACTTTTCTTTCATATGCTTCCTCCCTTCTAACTCAATGCCATTTAAATCCTCTAGTAGGTTTGAGTGGTGTTTCTATAGTCTCTTGAAGTTGAGAAAGCTGACTCCTTCTATCCTAAAGGGCAGGGTTTTCAAAAGAGAAAAAGAAAGGCGGGGAGCTTGAGATTGTGGATTTTGGAGAAAATATACCTTTCGGCTCAATGACTAAAAAAGAGCCGCAAACAAGACGTTTTTACAGAAAGGCTGTGATCGACTCCACAGTTATAATCCAAACTTTGGTAGTATCTGTTTGGTCAATAGTCAAACTTCTGGTATCGCTTAAGTTTAAGAGGCCTCTGCTCAATCTTACTGATATCTATCTCACCAGATTTCACCAAATCCACTAAATCTCCGGCGAGAGCCGGATTTCAAGTGCCCCACGAATTCTGAGTCCATTGGTCTTGTCATCAGTACTTTTTATGACCACTTTTCCCACCCTCTTTACCTTCGTCTTCTTTCTCTTAAGATTAACCCCAACTATGAGTTCAACTCTTAAACCTGACGAGACTAAAACCAACTAAGTATGTCCTAATTTCATCGTCCATTGATCCAGATTTTGTGTGGCGGTTCTTCTTTCAGAGATAAGGGACTAAAAAAATTTATAAAGTCTCTCGCGGGGAGTGTTGATGGTTAAGAGCGCCGGGGTAGCCTAGCCTGGGAAGGCGCGGGACTCGAGATCCCGTGGGCGTCCGCCCACCAGGGTTCAAATCCCTGCCCCGGCGCCATTCAAGGGCCTGGCCCTCCGGGTCTTTCCTCCTCTATCCTTAAATTCACCAATGGCTCTTCTGAGGGTAAACTTTCACAGGGCAGGCTCTCCTCAGTTTGGTTTGTTTAATCCTGCATGAAACAAAATATGAAAACAGAAAAGGTGAATTATGTAGTTATGTAAGCACCCTCCTTTTCTACTATGACGGTGTGCTCGAACTGGGCAACCATCCCACCCCGGACTTCCCTGAGGATCGGGTAGGCATAGATGGCGCCGGCCTTCTCAAGCTGGGCCAGGGCGAGTTTGAGCTGTCCCTCAGGTAAAAAGTCCTGGAGCCAGCGGTAGGCGAAGGGTAAGGTCTTGTAGTTCTTCTTTATGTGCATCAAAAGCCTCCTAGCCTGGAGCATCCTCACGGGTCTATCGCGGAGGTACATGAAGATGAGCGCGGGCGGAACCTCGATGACCTGCCCGGCTCCAGTTGTCGCGAAGGGCTCTATTGCGAAGACGTCGCCCTCCTGGAGGACGTAGGTGTCGGCCTCCCTGTAGACATTGGGCACGCTGACGCCCGCGTGGAGCTTGTAGCGCTCAACCTTGTGGCCGCTCAGGTTCACTATTGGGTTAAAGCCCTTCCCCCGGATGGTCTCCTCAATGGCTCTGGCGACGTCCCTTATCATTACCCCTGCTCTAACCGTTGCTATCGCGTTTTCAAGTGCTTCCCTTGCCGCTTCCATAAGCTCATCCTCTTCCATTCCCACCCTAAAAGTGACGGCAGTGTCCGCGATGTACCCATCAACGTGAACGCCAATGTCGAGCTTCAGGTAGTCCCCTTCCTTTAGAACCGTCCCGTCTCCTTTGTAGGGGGTATAGTGTGCGGCAATCTCGTTTATTGAGAGGTTGCACGGGAAAGCAGGTTTACCGCCCAGCTCAACTATCCTTCTCTCCACGAACTCCGCTATGTCGTAGAGCTTTGCACCGGGTTTTATCAGATCGACTACCTCTTTCTTGACCTGTCTTGCGATCTCTCCTGCCTTTATGAGTGCTTCTCTCTCGTCCACTTTTGACCACCAACTTCCTTAGTGTTAGGCTGCCCTTAAACCTTACGAAAAACCTTTTATTTCCACCCCCATAGTCCAGGAAGGTGAGGGAATGTTAGACTTCAGGAAGCACATCAACGTCTCCGATGACTTCTTCGTCGTTAGAAACCTCACTGGATCAATACTTGAGGGTGTGGGGGTAGCTTACCTTGTTCCCGCGCTGCTGGTGTGGGTCTATCCCGAGGAGATAAAATATGTGCCATACTTCGCCCTGCCCGGAATGGCCTCAATCCTGTTCGGGGCCTGGCTCAGCAGACACTCCAGCAAGATTGAGGATGTAAACCTCAGACAGGCGATGGTTGCTGCTGCATTTACCTGGCTCCTCGCTTCACTCGTCAGCGTTGTCCCCTTTGTGAAGATCGCTCACATGCCCCTGCTGGATTCCTATTTTGAATGTATGAGCGCTTGGACAGGCACTGGTCTCACCATGATGAGCAACCTGCAGAGCTATCCCAAGATGCTGCTGTTCTGGAGGGCCTGGATGCAGTGGTTAGGTGGAATTGGTATAGTACTGGTTGCCCTCACCGTCCTTATTCGGCCAGGTGTTGCCGCGGCCAGGCTCTACAGGGCTGAGGCAAGGAGCGAGAGAATCCTTCCAAACCTGGTGAACACGGCCAAGGTCATATTTGAAATATACCTCGTCCTGACGCTTGTTGGTGTCTACCTGTACTACATCAACGGGATGGGCCTCTTTGATGCGCTCACACACTCCATGACAGGTCTTGGCACAGGTGGTATGAGCACCCACGACGAGAGCATAGGGTTCTTCCACAGTCCGGCTATAAACGCCGTGACGATCTTCCTCATGATAATGGGTGCCGTTAATTTCACAGTCCACTACAGGGTCTTCAAGGACAGGTCTCTCAAACCGTTCTTCGCGGACATTCAGGTCAGGTACATGTTCTTCTTCCTAATCCCTGCGGTTTCCCTCATCGCCTATGGACTAGTCCAGGTTGGGGATTCCCTCGCCCAGGCGCTCCAGGACGCTGTTTTCCATGCGGTTTCAGCTATAAGCTGTACTGGATTCCAGATATCCGACCTCTCCAAGTATCCGGAGGTTGGAAAGTTTCTCCTGGCGGTGCTGATGGTTATCGGCGGCGGTGCCGGAAGCACTGCGGGCGGAATAAAGCTGATAAGGATAACCCTGATGTACGAGAGCCTCAAGTGGACGATCGAAAGCGCCATACTCCCGAAGGGCGCCGTTATCAAGAGAAAGGTCGGAAACTACGTCTTCAGTGAGGAGGATATACAGGAGGTAATGAGCTTTACGATGACGTACGTCGCGTTCTTGCTTGCGGGAGTCCTCTACACAATGCTTAGAGTCCACGCCAACCTCGCGGATGCTCTCTTTGAGGTGGCCTCCGCCCAGGGCAACGTCGGTCTCAGCGTTGGTATAACATCCCCGGCGATGCCAGCTGACCTTAAGTTCGTCTACATACTCCTCATGTGGATAGGCAGGCTTGAGATATTCTCGACGCTCGTGTTCATAATAAGCGTGTTCTTCCTTCTCCCTAGGGGGCTGAGAAGGTGAACGTTCTGGAGGTCAGGAACCTGCGCTTCCAGTACCCGCGCTCGAAAAAGCCGGCCCTCAATGGTGTGAATCTGTCAGTTAGAAGGGGGGAGATGGTTGGGATAATCGGGCCGAGCGGAAGCGGAAAATCGACCCTTGTTCTGACGTTCAACGGGGTAATCCCCCACTCCATCAGGGGCGATTTCTCTGGGGAGGTTCTGGTCAGAAATCCCTCGACTGGAGAGGAATTGAGAACTCTGGAAACACCAGTTTCTAAGCTCTCCACAGTGGTGGGTCTCGTGCTCCAGAACCCCGAAAGCCAGCTGTTCAATATGACGGTGGAGGATGAAGTGGCCTTCGCCCTTGAAAACCTGGGCCTTCCAAGGGAAGAGATAGAAGAGAGGGTCAGCTGGGCGCTGAGGGTCGTCGGTCTGGAAGGAAAGCGGGAGGAGTTCCCGCCAAACCTCAGCGGTGGGGAGAAACAGAGGTTGGGCATAGCATCAGTTCTGGGCATGAAGACGACGATTATCGTCATGGACGAGACAACTTCTCAGGTCGATCCTGGGGGTAAGAAAGAAGTCGAGAACGTGATACTTAGGCTGAGAAAAGAGGGGGTAACGGTAATAATCGTCGAACACGATTACCGCTTCCTCTTCAGAAACGCAGACAGAATAGTTGTGCTCAAGGACGGAAGAGTGTTTTTAGAGGGCACGCCTAGGGAAGTCGCCAGAAGGGTCGGGGAACTTTTGGGGCTTGGAATTAAACTGCCGCACTCCCTTATACTCTCCCACCGTCTTGGCCTTCCGCCGCTTCTTTCTCCAGAGGAGTTTCAGCCGAGAGTAACTCACCAACGCTGAGCGGTTCGCCCATTATCTCGTGTTTAAGGTCGTGAAGCTTCAGCATCAGCTCAAATCTGGTTTCAGGATCTTCTATTCTTTCCGCTATCTTTATCGCTGACTCTATGAACTGGAGCGCTTTCCCCCTATCGCGGTTCTCCTCAAGCTGTGCCAGGTGCATCAGCGCAACGGCCCTGTGGAAGTTGCTCGTTATGTGGCTTATTATTGCAAGCGCCTTTTCGATGTCTCCCCTCTCGTAGAACACCTCCGCCAGATATGACAGGACAACGTCTAGCTTTTCCGGGTCTTTTACGAATTTCATTGCGTAGGCAGCCTTTTGGAGAAGACCTGCCTTAATCAGGGAAAAGAGAATGTCCCTCAGTATGTCTGGATGCTGAAGGGCAAGGTTTATCGCGGTCTTTAATGTGAAATCCCCTTCAAGCTCGGAGCCAGCGAGGTAAAACCCAATGGAAATCTCCCCTAGAAGGAGGGCGCGGTAGCGCTCATTTTTTATCCCGTTGATGTGAGGGAGGAGCTGTTTTATGAGGGGAAGTGCCCTGAATGATTGACCATCTCCTTTCTCCAGCATCTGGGTTATCTTTCTTAAAATCAGCCGTACCGCTATGACAAGGTTCTGCTCTTTCTTTAGTTCTTCAAGAAGGGCAATTGCCCCGGGTATGTCGTCCACTAGGAGCCTGTCTTCTATCTCCGTGAGTACCTCCGTGTCTGGCCGTCCACCAATAAAAGAACCAAAGAACTCGTCAAGCTTCCCCATTTGCTCCCTCCTTTTCCAGCAGAAGTTCCAGATAGGATCTGCGTTCGAACCTCTCAACGCCGAGTTCAGTCAGTATTGCCCTCAACTTGTCTATAAGCTGTGGAACGTCTTCATTTCTCTCCGTCATCGCCTCTATCTCTATAAACTTCCCAAGCCCCTCAACCTCGTCCAGGGCTATTATTATCCCTTTCTCGACGTAGTACTTCTCCCTCACCTTGGAAACCGTGAGAACCTCCACGAATCCAAGGCTTTCTAATATCTCAGCGTGTTTGTCGGGATCGCTGAGCGGGACTTCGATTTCCTTCCGTGTTTTTGAATGCTCATCAATTTTTGGACCCTTGTATGTCATAAAGGCCTCAAAGTGGCCGTTAAACCGCCTTATTCTGATTCTAAGTGCCTCATCGGTCTCCGAAAAGTCCCTGCACGGGTGCTGATAGTAGGTATCCTCGTGGTACTCCTTCCTTATGAACTCGAACTCGTCCCGTACCCTCTGGAAGATTTCATCACTGGCGTATCCCTTCAGTTCTACCTCTATCACAAAACCACCTCCAGATTCCTCAAGAGTTTCCGCTCACAGTTTGGGCAGTAGTAGGGGAGTTTGATATCCGTATCATCGACCGAGTTTGAGAAGTGCATAACACAGCGGACGTTTGGACAGTGAGAAAGCCCAAAAACGTGGCCGAGCTCGTGCATGACTTCCTTTACAGTCCTCTCTATGAGGAGCTCGTCGTTGCTTGGCCTTCCATAGAACTCGGGCCTTAGCCGGTGGATTGAAACAACGGCACTCCTCAACTTTTCACTGGCTACACCAAAGACGAAGTTCATGCCCTTTTCGTAGAGGTCAACCTTTGTGATGCCCACTGTGGCCAGCGCTCCTGCTCTCCTTCCAATCTCGGAAAGCGTGGGTAGAAACGCACCACCTAGGAACTGACGCCGGAATGGATGATACGCTGATAGAAACAGGCTCTCGCTTAGGGAATCGCCAGCTTTAACGGAAACTCCCCTTCGTGAGTAGTAGGAATCCACGAATTCAGCCACATCCTTTATGAGCCATTCCGGGATGTAGCCGATGGGGACTATGAGTATCACGCGCACACCCAAAAAGAGATTAAGAAAAGGTTGAAATAAACCTTTTGCTCATGGGGTTAGGTCCATCGGCCTGAGCTCCTCGAGGAAGTGCTTGGCGAACTTTATGGTAAGGTCGATGTCCCTGAGGTCGGCCGTTTCGACCTGGCTGTGCATGTACCTTATCGGTATGCTGAGAACTGCAGTTGCCACGCCCTCCCTGTTGATCTGCATTATGTTGGCGTCGGTTCCCGTCGGCCTCGGGCTTGCCTCGACCTGGAGCGGGATGTCGTACTTCTTGGCGACTTCATCGGCGAAGCGCCTGACCTTGGGGTGGATGTTGGGGCCGACCTCGTCCATAACTGGCCCGCCGCCGAGCTTTGGAACGATCTTGCCCTTGTCGCCGACCTGCTTGGCGAAGGTTACGTCCATCGCTATGCCGATCTCCGGGTCTATTGCGTAGCTAGCGACGCGCGCTCCCCTCAGCCCGACCTCCTCCTGGACTGATGCGACGAAGTATATGTCCGCCTCGTGGTTCTCAAGTGCCCTGGCAGCCTCGATCATGGCGTAGAGGCAGACGCGGTCGTCAAGGTAGGGGGTGGCTATCCTGTTCTCGGTGAGCTTGGTGAAGGCTGGTGCGAACTCGCCGACGGTTCCAACGCGGAAGCCCATTTCCTCTGCCTCTTCCTTGCTGTCTGCACCGACATCAACCACTATGGTGTCCCAGTCGGCGGCCTTCTTTCTGTCCTCAGGCTTCTGGAGGTGGGGTGGGATGTGTCCGACGACACCGTAGCGCTCGCCCTTGTCGGTGAAGAACCTTATCCTCTGGGCCACGAGCGTCCTCGGGTCAACTCCCCCTATCGGGACGACGTGGAGGTAGCCTTCATTGTCAATGTGGTTTACCATGAGGCCGATCTTGTCCATATGGGCCGCTACCATGACCTTTGGCCCGTTCCCCTTCTTGTGGGCTATGACGTTGCCGAGCTTGTCGACCTTTATCTCGTCCACGTAGTCCTTCAGTGCCTCTATTACGACGTCCCTTATGCCGAGGAACTCAAATCCAGAAACGCCAGGGGCTTCAACAACCCTCTTGAGCAACTCTATGTCAACCATCTCAATCGCCTCCTTTAGATGTCCGTCTAAATGTTTTCGAATTTCTTAATAAGCTTTGCTGCCAAAAATAGGGAAAAGAAAATTTCAGCCCAGAATGGCCTGAAGATAGGCCTCCTCCCCGGGTTCAAGGTCAAGCTCCCAGGTTATTCCGTCGTCATTCAGCGTCGCTTTACCCTTAGTGACCCGAACCTCTACCGCTTTCACAGGCCTCTCGAGTTTGTAGTCCTTTAGGGGTCTAAGGCGCGGTGCACGGACTTTTACGAAGTAGTACCTGTCGAGGGTCTCCTCGTGGACTGTGGGCATTGCAAGCGCGAAGTAAGAGGTCGCAGCTAGCAGAATGCCTGATATTACGAGAATTAAGGCCGTCTCTGTACTAATTCCCGACTTTTTGGAGGGTTCTGAGCTGGTTGGGGGATACTGGGTAGTCGTAGTGGTTGGAATAGTTGTCATCGTGTTTGAGGTTTTGGGCGTCGTGGTTGATGTTTTCGTTGGTGAGGGAGGGCTGACAGTGGTGATGATTGTCTCGGCGGGAAGATACGATGCGCTTTCAGCCTTCACAATTAGTGTCCCATAGCCAACCTTTGAAAGGTTGAAGAGTGCAAAGCCAGTGGAGTTCGTTATTCCAAAGTCCTTCCCTTTGGGGCCCTCCACAGTTACCGTGACGTTGGGAACCTCTTTCTTTCCATCGGTGACCTGAACTATCAGCCTCTCCCCTTCCTGGATGCTGCTTATGTGGAGGGACTTTACGACCAGTTCTTTTGAAACGATTTTTCCATCAAGGTTCAATGTGACCCGATATACTCCAGGCGTGCTCACGGAGTATGTCACCGCACCGTTGGGGTCAGTTTTTAGTTCTACTCCGTTTACAGTGACAGTGATATCTGGAACTCCCCTTCCGGAACGGTCGTAGACAAAAATCCGGATTGCACCGTGCTCAAAGCTGATTGAGTAGTTTAGCGCCCTCCTATAGACTTCAAAATTCTTTGAAACTTCCTTGTAGACTCCGCTCATGTTCGCCCAGAGCACCACAGTGTAGTTTCCGAGCGGCAGTGTTTTGAACTCCAGCTTCTTTTCCCAGGGGGAGTCGGGCTTTACATAAGTTATCGTGGTCTGGTTAATTATTGTCCTGTTCCCAACTAGGTAGTATCCTATTCTCCCAGATATCACAGTGTTTGACTTTGAAGTCAGGGTCAGGTAGATTTCCACTGACCTGCCGTAGATGTATCTATCCTGGGCCGTTATAGTCAGGTCGTAGTCGATGAGCGCCTTGACGGTAACTATAACCGGGGCCTCAAAGTACTGGTCCCCAACGCGAGCTATAATGCGAAGGAGATACTGCCCAGGTTCCTGGTTCAGAACTTTCAGAATTAGGGTATCGTTGTAGGTATCGTTTGGAAGAAGGGGTATCCGAATGGCCTTTCCGCTGTATTGAAATCCAGTCGTGGGGCCCGTTATGTAGACTGTCATGTTGGTTATCGTCGTGTTACCCGTGTTCTTTATTGAAAATGGAATCACAAGGGTGTCGCCTGGAAGGGCAGTGAACTCATTGTTCAGAACGGTTATCGAGAGGGAAATCCCTCCCACATTCCCTTCGGAGGAGACAGGTTTGATCCCCATCAGAATGACTAGTAAAATTAGCAGTCCTAAAACAGGCTTTTTCCTCAACTACAGCACCCCCTCAAGGGTTCTCTGTTTCCCCAAGAGCCCATCAAGAGTCATGAAAGGCGTTTCGAGGTCGATCTTATAGCTCTTCTCCCCGTGCTCCAATCTATTGGGGCCGTAAAAGCGCCACCCTACGTTCACGAATTTAACCGCAAGGACGGGCCTACCGCCAAAACGTCCGGCAAACTCAACAAGCTTTTCAACGTCCTCGATGGGAAGGTAGAGCTTCCTGCTCCTCGTGCTCTTGACCTCTATGCAGAGGTATTCCTTCCCGTTTCCGGCCACCAGGTCTATTTTGTGGCTCCCCGCTGAACGGAGGACTGCGAATCCTTTACTTTCGAGGAGCTTTACAAGCTCCCTCTCCGCACTGGCGCCGCGTCTGTACCTCATTGCGCACCCTCACAGATATTCTCTGGTTACATTTATAAGCTCTCCCCGGGAGGATAACTCGGTGATACTCATGCCGGTTTACGAGATAGAGGGTAAAAAGCCCAAGATACACCCGACGGCTTTTGTTGATGAAACCGCCTCAATAATTGGAGACGTTGTTCTTGAGGAAAAAACGAGCGTTTGGCCCTCCGCCGTTCTTCGCGGGGACATAGAGCAGATATACATCGGCTGCTGCTCCAACGTCCAGGACAACGTCAGCATTCATACATCTCACGGCCTTCCGACGAAGATAGGGAAGTACGTCACCATCGGCCACAACGCCGTCGTTCACGGTGCCACCGTTGACGACTACACGATAATAGGTATGGGTGCGATAATCCTCGACGGTGCGAAGATTGGAAAGCACGTCATAATCGGTGCAGGTGCCCTCGTCCCGCCGGGCAAGGAGATACCCGACTACAGCCTCGTCGTCGGCGTTCCCGGAAAGGTCGTCAGGCAGCTCAGCGAGGAGGAAATTGAGTGGACGAAGAAAAACGCCGAGATATACATGGAGCTGGCGGAGAAGCACCTCAAGAGGAAGAAGATAGAGTGAGGGCAAATGCTATACAGATTGGTCTCCCACATCCCTCACATTCTTTTTAAGCCGGTCTATGACGCTTATGAAAGCTACCTCCTGGAGAAGGTTAAATCTGGGAACATCCCTAAGCACGTTGCCATAATAATGGACGGCAACAGAAGGTGGGCCAGGAAGCTTGAAAAGCCCCCCTGGTACGGCCACCTATTCGGATCAAAGAAGCTCGAAGAAATCCTTGAGTGGTGCAGGGAGCTAAACATAAGGACGCTTACTGTCTATGCCTTCTCAACCGAGAACTTCAAGCGCTCAAAGGAGGAAGTTGAGGCCCTCATGAACCTCTTCGAGGAGAAGTTCAAGGAACTCGTTCAGGATGAAAGGGTTCATCGCTACGGCATCAGGGTGAACGTCCTCGGCAGGAAGGACATGCTTCCCGAAAACGTGAGAAAGGCCGCTGAAGAGGCGGAGAGAGCAACGAGAAAGTACTCCAACTACAACCTCAACATAGCCCTCGCATACGGCGGTAGGAGCGAGATAGCGGACGCCGTCAGGGAAATAGTTAGGGACGTCCTTGAAGGAAAGATTAAGCCGGAGGACATCGATGAGGAGGCCATAAAGCGCTACCTCTACTATCCCAACATGCCCGATCCCGACATCGTCATCAGGACTGGCGGCGAGGTGAGAATAAGCAACTTCCTCCTCTATCAGATCGCCTACAGCGAGCTTTTCTTCGTTGACGTTTACTTTCCCGAGTTCAGGAAGATAGACTTTCTTAGGATAATCCGTGAGTTCCAGAAGAGACAGCGGCGCTTTGGAAGGTAGTTTTTAAATTTTTCCGCTAAAGCTTATTAACTTCGAAGCAAACCTTCTCCGGTGGTGAGAGAATGTACGCTGAGCTGAGTCCAGGAACCAAGAAGGTGTACACGCAGGTTCGCTATCTCGACGACTACCACTGGGAGATAGAGGGGAGCACGATAACCGGGATTCACAAGAAGAGCAACGTTAAGGTAGTCATAGACGTCGCAAAGAACAGGGAGGAGGCAGACTCACTCGCAGGAAAGGACGTCAATGGAATTCACATCGTGGCTATTCCAGACAACGGAGTTTTCTACATCAAGAACGGCAGCTTTGTCCTCACATACCGCTACCTCAAGGCCACTCTCGCTGATATAAACGACCACATAGTCTGGAGCGGCTTTAAGGTCGTTGAAGATAACGGGAAGCTCGTCCAGGAGGACGTTTATGAGTATCTCGGCGCCGCGCTCGTGAACCACATAAAGAACAACGCCCTCGCCGGTCAGGACTACATCTTCTGGCAGTTCTACAAGTGCGAGGAGTGCGGAAAGTACGTTGACATCGAGAACCTTGAAGCCCACCTCAGGGAACACGGCATCAAGCTCCACGAGAAGAGCGAGGAACACTATGAGGTCTTTGAGCTGAACTTCAGGGAGGGCAAGGTCTTCGATAAGTTCGGCGGGGAAGTGCCCATGGATAAGTTCAGCAGCGAGGCCAGGGAGTTCATAAAGGAAGTCCTCTCCGGAGGACACCAGGGAGGATAATCATGAGGGCCATACTAGACGCCCTCAACGCAGAAACTCTCGCCGGCTCCGTGGTATCGGTAATATACGACACATACTCCTCCGCTTGGCAGATCCCCTTTCTCCTTTTTGAGGCATTCTCTCGAAATGGGTTATTTTCCGGTAATCTCCAACTACAGCAGTTCTTTCAGCGGCCTCGTCCGCCGAGCCAGGAGCGTTGGCTTGGACATGATGAAGGAGCTAAAAAAAGGTAGAATGGCCGTGATTGATGTCTTCGGTTCCAGGTACTCACCGGTTCATGTAGAGCTTCCTGGGGTTTTCTACTTGGACAGTGCCGAGCCGGAGACCATTAATCCAAAAATAGATGCAATCTACTCAAAGCTCGTGGAGGAGAAAGGCCCGAGACTGTTCAGGATGATATACACCCTCGATGGTGTGGCCGTAATGTTTGACGAGGGCAGGACAATAAAGTTGCTGAACCAGACAATAGCCGAGAAGAGCGTTACAACTCCCGAGTCCGTGCTATTGATAGCCCTGAACTCGGACGTGGTGAGCAGGAGCTTCCTGGCATGGACAGTTAGCCTTAGTGACTACGCTATTTTTGTCTCCTCCAAAGTCACGGAAGAGGGCATAAGAGAACTCCTCTATACGGTTAAATCCGTGAACATTGACTTTGAACCGGGCGTGTACTCCCTGGAAATCAGAAAGGGAGAAGAAAGGATACACCTCGAAAAGCTCTCAACCTCTGAACTTCGGCCTTCTGCTGAGGAGCAGTGGTAGGGGCCTCGGCTTGTACGGGAACCCCTCTGTCTGCCCCTTTATCTCCCTGATCAGGTCTTCGAGCTGCATCTCGACCTGCCTTCCGTCGCTCCTCCTTCTGACGGTGACGGTGTTCTGCTCCTTCTCGTTCCTTCCAACGACGATGATGTACGGAATCCACTCCTTCTCCGCCTTCCTTATCTTCTTGTTGAGCCTGTCGCCCGTGTCGTCCACGTCAACCCTTATCTTGGCGCCCTCGAGCTTACCTGCCACGTAGAGGGCGTAGTCCATTACCTCGTCGCTGACCGGGATAACGCGAACCTGTATCGGGCTGAGCCAGAGCGGGTACATCGGTTTGATGCCCTTCTCCTGGAGCTTGGCCTGCTTCTCGAGGATAGCGTACATGACCCTCTCGATTGCTCCGCTAGGCGAGCAGTGGAGTATGAGCGGGGTTCTCTCCTTGCCCTCCTCGTCGTAGTACTTTATGCCGAAGCGCTCGGCGTTCTCGACGTCTATCTGGACGGTGCTCAGAGCTGCAGCCTTGTCGAGGTTGTCAACGAAGTTGAACTCGAACTTGAGGATGAAGTAGAAGAACCTCTGGTCCCACATCTCGATGAGGACGGGCTTGCCTATTATCTTGGCCAGCTCGACGATGAAGTCCCTGTTCTGCTCCCAGAAGTCGCGCGTGAACCTTATTGCAACCTCGTAATCCTCTGGAGTTAGTCCAACGCCCTTGAGGACTTCCATGCTGAGCTTGTACTGCTTCTTGAACTCGTCCATGGCCTGCTTGAGGTCTCTAGCTACCGTGTGCATATCGGGCATCGTGAAGGCCCTGAGCCTCCTGAGGCCAGAAAGCTCACCGCTCTTCTCGCGCCTGAAGGAGTACCTCGTCAGCTCGTACATCCTCAGCGGGAGGTTGCGGTAGCTTATCGTGGCGTCCTTCTTTATGAGGAACTGGCCGAAGCAGGCCGCAAACCTGAGGAAGAACTTCTTGTCCCCGCTCTTGACGACGTACTGCCTGGCGGGGAAGCGATTCAGGTACTTCTCAAGCGCAGGGTGCTCGAAGTCGTACATGATCGGCGTCTCGACTTCCATAGCACCGTACTCGATGACCTTCTCGGTGACGTACTGCTCCAGGAGTGATTTTATGAGCCTGCCCTTTGGATAGTAGCGGAGGTTTCCGGCGTCGCTTCCCGGCTCGTAGTCCACAAGCTCCTGCTCAAGCATGAGCCTGACGTGGGGCGGCTCCCTATCGGCGACCCTGTTCTTGGCTATCTCGTAGTTCACGAACTTCTTCAGGTTCTCGTGGCCGGTGAAATCGAACTTGTCAACGTCAATCAGCTCGCCTTCGGGCGTGAGGATGTACCAGTAGCTCTTGAGCTCCTTCTCCTCCTTTTCGAGGGCTATGTTGCGCTCCTCCTTGCTTACCGCTTTCTCCGGAACTATCGTCCTGCTGAGCTCAGCAAGCGGGTGTCCCTTGCAGCTTAACTTGAAGGCCTTGTAGTAGCCGAAGGGAGCGCGCTTGACCTCGTAGCCCTTCTCCCTCAGTTTTTCCTCGATCTTGCGGAGAACTTCGAGGGCTACGTCAGGCTTGGCGAGCTCACTGCTGAGGTGGGCAAATGGATAGACGAATATCCTTTCGGCCTTTATCTGGGAAGCAACGTCCTCTATCTCCTTAACGGCCTTCTCGACAACTTCGTCGGGGTTTGTCTCATCAACCTTCTCAACGCTGATAAAGACCGCCAGAACCTCGTCGAGCCTTCCCGTCTTCTGCTCGTCGCTTATAGGCTCTGGGTTCTTCAGGGCCTTGTCCTTGACCTCGTACTCGAGGTAGTCCGAGTGTATAAGGAGCATTCTCATTCTTAACCACCACCAAGACATCGTCGGCAGATTACTAAAAGTTTTCCCAAAGGGAAGGCTTAAAAAATCCTCGCTGGAAACTTTTCGGAGGTGGGAGGATGGATGAGAAAAAGACCGTGAAGAACGGCGACCTCGTACTGCCCGGGGATTATCTTGGTGTTATCGAGGAGTTCCTTCCTGGAGATGGTGTCAGGGAGGAGAACGGTGAGCTTTACGCCACTAGGGCTGGTAAAGTAAGAATAGACTCCGACAAAATGGAGATAAGCGTTGAACCCGTAACCGACGTCCCGCCGCTTCCCAGGGTTGGAGACGTGGTCATAGGTAGGGTCGTTGAGGTGAAGCCTCAGGCCGTAATAGTCCAGATCATCAGCATTGAGGGCAGGGAGAACGACAGGGAGATAGCCACTTCAAAGCTAGCAGGGATACACATCTCCGAGATAAAGGAGGGCTTCGTCGAGGACATCACCAAGGAGTTTAAGATTGGGGACGTAATAAGGGCGAGGGTAATCGCCAACGAGAAGAGTCCGATACAGCTGAGTACGAAGGGTCCTGATCTGGGTGTCGTCTATGCCCTCTGCTCCCGCTGCAGGACGCCGCTGATAAGGCGCGGCGACAAGCTTATCTGCCCGCGCTGTGGAAACGTCGAGACGAGAAAGCTTTCATCACTGTATAGAAAACTGAAGGTGTCTCTATGAGGGCCAAGAGGGTTATAACGATCCACGTTAGGGACGACAGGGAGAAGGAGGAGTTCATGAGGGAACTCCAGAGGCTCCGTCTTCCAGCGTTCATCTACGTTCACGGCAAGCTGGACTCGCTCAAGATAAACGTCCAGGGCACGAAGGACGAGATCAGGGAGGCCATTCAGAAGATACGAGAAATCCACACGAGGGTCAGGGCAAAGCTCTATCCCGACAGAATGGGTCTCTACCGCTACAAGGTGGACGACCTGCTCCGGGAGGCTGGAACCAGCGTCTCAACTCCCATAATCGTCAAAACCCTTGAGCTCTTAGGCGAAAGGGTTGAGCTAAAGGACGACGAGATTGTTACCTCAATGCCCTGGGAGGAGGCTGTGGAAGTAACTTCCCGCCTCGGAGAGGCTTTAGCGGAGATAGCCCTTCAGACGACCAGGCAGATAAGGGAGGTCGTCCTGCCCGTTGCAATAGCCTACGACCTTGACCCCGAGGAAGTTCTTGAGAGGCTCGTTGAGCTGGGTCTGGCCGAGTGGAAGGAAGATAAGTTTAAATACGAACTCGTGAAGAACAAGGAGCAGGCGCTTGAAGAGTTGCTGAAAGCCCTTGAAGGTGATGAGAATGAGGATTGAGGTCATAAGGCGTGAAGAGAACCTCCTTGAGTTCTATCTTGAGGGAGAGGATCACACCTTTGCCAACCTGCTCACCGAGACCCTCCACGAGAACGAGCACGTTACCTTTGCAGGATACACCATCGAGCACCCGATAACGATGGCCAGGAAGCCGCGCTTCAAGGTCGTTACCGACGGAAAAATAACGCCCGAGAAGGCCCTCGAAGAGGCGGCGCAGAAGATATTTGACAGGGCCAGAGAAGTCCTTGAGGCCTGGAAAGCGGCTATAGAGTGATGGAGTTGATCTCCTACACGAGGGACTTCACCGACAAGGGGCTCGCCAAGCTCGGCGACTCCCTCATCAACCTCGTCTTTTCTCTTGCCTTAAGTGAGTACCTCGGTAAGCCCACGGGAGAGCGGGTTCCAAACGCATCCCTCGCCATCGCGCTTGAGATGGCAGGACTCAGGCACATCATACCCCCCAGAACGGACAAACACGGCAAGGGAGACATTGCCGAGGCCCTCTTTGCCTACGCCTGGCTGGAGAAGAAGATAACAATCGAGGAGGCAGTTGAGATACTCAGCCAGAACCTCGATGATGACGTCACGCACTTCACGAGAAAGAAAGAGACAATAGGAAAGGCCTTTGCCGTCCTGTACGAAGAAATAGGAAAGAGACTTGGACTCAAAGACTGAGGAGCAGGTCTATGAGACCCTGCTTCGTCGGTATCTTCGGGAACTTCTCGGGGTCTTTGACCTTCAGGAGTATCGGCACGTCGCCGAAGAGCTTCAGAACCTTTCCGAAGGGTATCTTGCCTTCTCCAGGAAGGAGGTGGAGGTCACCGACTCCGTACGCCAGGGCATCCTCCGGCTCGACCTGCGGGAAGAGCTTTCCAAAGTTGTCGTGCACCATGAGGATTATCGTTTTGTCCGTTCCGAGCTTGACGTCGTCGAGGAGCTTCTCCTCGTTGCCCTGGGCGCTCAAGAATGCGTGGGCAACATCAAGGGCAAAGCCAACGTTGTCCCTGTTCACGTTTTCGACGACGTAGAGCGTGTCCTTGACGCTGAAGGTGTTCTCAAGGGCTATCTTGATGTCGAAGGGCTTCAGCATGTCGGCGAGGCTCTGAAGGGCCTCTATTTCGAGGTCCAGCCTTCCAGTTTTTCCGCTCTGCATGACGATGACCTTTGCACCGAGCTTTATGGCTACGTCTGCAACCGCCCTTGCCACCCTGAAGTGCCTGCTGTGGTAGACGTGGTCCCTGAGGTTCATTGAGGTGGGCATCCTGATGATGTAGTTTATTCCCACTCCTTTGAGGGTGGTTTCAAGGCTGCGGAGCTTCTTCTCAACTACAACACCGTTCTTTATCAGGCCTAGAGTGTGCGGGAACAGTGAAACGAAGTCGTAGTCCTTGATTTTTATGTCCGCCAGAATCGATGCGAGGCTCTTGTCCTTTGTGATGAAGTGCGGGTAGATGGTCACTCCTATCTCCACGGGTATCACCTAACTCTGAAGTCGCCAGAATGGATATAAAAGTTTGTCCGTTCTGGGACAGGTTTAAAAGTTCACGCGTGCACAACTTGAGGGTGGGAAAATGGACGATCGGATATGGAAGTACGTCTCGGCCGTTCTAACGCTTCTGCTGGCCCTATCAATCGTGAGCGTCGCGGTTCTCTACTACCAGGTCAATCCCCCCGCTGTTCCTGCCAATCAAACGGGCTTTGTCATAGAAACTCCCTCAAACTTTACGCTCGTGTGTGAAGGCAGTGTTAACACTACCAGCACCGAAGTTGCCGAGCTGAGGGATCAAATCGCTTTCCTGCAGAGACTCGTTTCATCTAACCAGGGCGGCACAACCATCGCCGTGGTTCCAATATTTGGAATCATAGACGACTACACGGCCCTCCAGGTCATCCCGCTTTTGAGGAACCTGGCCATGAACGAGTCCGTTGGTGGGGTTCTCCTCTGGATTGAAAGTCCCGGTGGCGTAGTTGGGCCTGTTATTAACATACACTCCGAAATCAAAAAGTTGTCTTTAGTTAAACCAGTCGTCGCTTACAGCGGGGATATCATAGCATCAGGGGGATACTACATAGCAGTTGGGGCTCAGAAGATAGTGGCCAGCCCGCTGGCTGAGGTCGGAAGCATCGGAGTTATCTACGTTCACTACGACCTGGAGAAGAACTACGAGATGAATGGGATAAAGGTAAATGTATTCAAAACTGGTAAACACAAGGACATGGGGGCCGAGTGGAGAGATTTAACGCCAGAAGAACGCGAGAAGATAACGGAGATGGTGAACACTTACTTCCAGGCGTTTATCAGCGCAGTGAGCGAGGGGCGCAACATGACCATTGATGAAGTCAAAAACTTCTCAACAGGAGAGACGTGGTTCGCTGAGAACGTTACTGGAGCCCTCGTCGACGAGCTTGGGGGTATGGACACTGCCATAGATGTCCTCGAAAAGTTAATGAACGTTAGCGGTGCAAAGGTTGTGGTGTACAAGGACCTTGAGACCCCCGAGGAGTTTGGGGTCTACGGGAGCACTGCCCTCTACATAGACCCTCGCTACCTCACTCCCCTCATTGGGGGTGGTTGAATGCTGTGCGAGGAGAAGCTTGAGGTGTTTGAAAACGGCTTTGAGGACGGGAAGTTCAACCTCAGGATAGAGTACTATGGAAAGGACGCCAGGAGGCTTCTCCTCGCAGTTATACGCGAGCTCTATCTCCCTGACTACGGAGAAGACTACGTCTATCCCTTTGAATGTGCCAAGGAGTTCTGGGGAATCTATATGGATGCCTCGGAGATACGCGGTGAAGAACCTCGCCTTGCCCCCGTGAAGTTCCTTAACCAGAGCATCCTCAACAGGCTCGAAAAAGTCCTCTCTGAGATAGATGCTCCTGCGGAGGTTAAAGAGCTCATAGACTTTGAAAAGGCCGAGGTTGCAAAGCTTGGAAAGGGCCTCCTCGCCCTTGGGAAGAACTTCATACTCGATGAGCGGGGTTACCTGTTCATTTTCAACAAGCCCTCGGTAAGAGAACTGATACTGAAATACATGGGGATGCTTGATGAGAGTTGAAACTGCAGTGTGGGTTGCCGTCTCCCTCGGGGTTCTTTACCTGACGTGGGAAACGATCAGCCCAATTCTCTCACCAATTATAATAGCCGCGACTACAGCCTACATCCTCTATCCCGTCCATGAGCGCCTTGAAGGAAAAATTGGGGGACGGTGGTCGGCACTTACCCTAACGGGGATTTTGACAGTGGTTTCCCTTCTGTTTGTCTTTGGCTTCGCCCTCCTCATAAACGACGTTAAATACTCCCTGGCGAACTACGTTGACACCTTTGTTGGCTGGCTTCTTGGCTTAAACCTGCCCCCATCCGCCTACGAAGTCCTCCAGAGAATTTCACTCGGCATCTCCCAGAGGTTTAACAGCTACGTCCTTGGGTACACCTACTCACTCCCCACACTGCTTCTGCAGGTTATCGTTACTGTGTTCTCGTTCTACGGCATCCTTGTGAACGCCGACGCCATAAAACAGGAGGTTTACTCTTTAATTCCCCCAACCAACAGGGACCTTGCCAGAAAACTGATAGACAGTGGGGCAGAAACGCTCCACATAGTTCTTAGGGGCTGGCTGCTCGTCGGTGTTGGGAAGGGCATATTAATGGCCCTGTTTTTCAGGGTCTTCGGAATCTCTGACGTGGGTGGTGCCGTTGCCGCTGGAATCCTAACGGTGGTAATCGAGCTTCTTCCCGTCGTTGGCGGCTGGATCGTTTGGGTTGGTGGTGTTGCCTATCTGATCAATCAGGGCCACATCCTTTCAGGTGTCCTTCTGGCGGTTCTTGGGTTCTCCCTTGTTTCGCCCCTTCCTGATATCCTGCTGAGGGATAAGATAAGCCGTTTGAAGTGGGGAGTAAACGCTATCATAAGCCTCCTGGGTTTCATCGGCGGATACATAGCCTTTGGGTTCGTTGGGATAATAATCGGTCCCGTCTCACTCGGCCTTCTGAAGACCCTCGTAGAAGAGTGGAAGGAAATCAAGGAGAGAACTTCCTGATGAAGCTGGCGACCTTAACTGTATCTATTGTCTCCTTGACATCATGGGTGCGTATTATGTCTGCCCCTTTCAGCACCGCTATGGCCGTTGCAGATAGACTACCTGCCAGTCTCTCCGAGGGGTCTTGCCTTCCTGTTATTGCACCGATGAAAGACTTTCTCGAGACACCTACCAGAATTGGCTTCCCAAGGGACTTAAGCAGGTTGAGGTTGGCTATGACCTTTGAGTCCCAGACGTACCACGGCGGCCATTCGGGGCGTAGAAAGCCGATGGCAGGATCAACTGCAACGTCTTCAATCCCGTGTCTTTCGGCTATCCTGAGGCTTTCCTGAAGGAAGTCCATGACGGTGCGAACCGGATCGCTGAGGTTCCTTACCTCACCGTGGGCGCAGAGGACAACGGGGGTACCGTAGTCAGCGGCGACTTTGGGCATCTCGGGATCCCCTTTCAGGCCAGTTACGTCGTTGATTATATCAGCGCCAGCTTTTATGGCCTCTTCCGCGACCTTCGCGTTTGTTGTGTCAATGCTTATGGGAACGTCAACGTGGTTGCGGATCGTTTTCACTGCCCAGACCGCCCTTCTAATCTCTTCTTCAACCGGTATCTGGGTCTCTAGATAGGGAGCCGTGGACTTTGCCCCAATGTCAATGAAGCTCGCTCCCTCTTCCACCATTCTCAGAGCAGTTTCTATCAGCTTTTCTTCATCGTTTCTGACGCTTCCCTTGTAGAAGCTCTCTGGAGAGATGTTTATCACTCCCATTATCCTCGGCTCGTTGAGGCTGATCCCCGCGAACTTCATGGTTCCACACCACTTCAAGATGCACCGCGTACAATAAAAACGCGATGGTTGCCATCGCAGTCGCGAGGATTGCCACCTCTGAGAACATCCCATCATTCGAGCGTACCGCCAATGCCAGCAGTCCGTTGAGCGCTATAAATCCGCCGAGGACGCCCTCTCTTGTGAACTCTCTTCCTCCTTTCTCTAGCACATAATACAGGTAAAGCTGCGAGACCATTGCAGGAATGGTTATGATTCCAAAGGCTCCAATTAGTACGTTTATCATGCTCAGTATTATTTCTAGGTCATTGTTCTTATTTTTCATAGTACCACGTCTTTCAGTAGAAATCGAAGAATTTAAAAATTTTTGCATAAGCTCTTTAATTTATGCATCATTACGTTTTTACTTCGATTCTTCTGATGTGCATCTTGAGCCATTACTACATTTATGTACATCCATCCTGCCAAAATCAGCAAAATTTTCGTTCATTGATGTCTTTTATTATTCAGTAAGGCTTTTAAATTGAAACTGATGCTTTTCACTCGGAGTGATTAACTGGAGGTGATATCATGCTCGCGAGGATCGTTTACTACAGAACCGATTCCCTCCCCGAGGAAGTCATAGTCGTGACCAACGACCCTGGGAAGGCAGAGGAAATAGCAAGAAAGAAGATGAGGGACTTTAGGGCAGTTGATTATGAGGTTGAGTGGGTCGCCTGACGCTCCTCCCCTCCTCCGATTGCTCAAATCAGAACAAAAGAAAAAGGCAGTCGCTAGTTTCCGGTTTTCATACTGTTTTTCTCGGCTTCGCTGCTCTCTGCCCTATTTATCAGGGTTCGGCGTTCATGAGCACGGTGTAGAGCCGCTCTATCTCCTCAAGCTCCTCCCAGGTTATGCCGTACAGCTCGGCGACTTTCTCGTCTATCTCCTTCTCGACTTCCCCAAGCTTCTTCTCAACCTCGGCGAGTTCTTCTTCGAGTTCCCTAATCTCGTCCTTTATTCTCTTCCTCTCCTCGCCTCTGGTGCCCTTCAGGGACTTCTTGAGGGACTTTATCCGGTCAAGGAGTTCGTACTTTTCCTTCGCTATTTCGTGCGCCTTCTTTGAAAGCTCCGCGAGTTCGAGGTGGAGTTGGTTAGATGGGTCGAAGGTCGGAATGTAAATTCTCTTTGGAACGTCAGTTGTTATGTGGACCTCGAGGCCATAGCTGGCAACGATAAAGCGGGCTATTGTGGAGTTGAGTATCGAGGCGATGTAGTGGGCTTCGTCTTCTGAGGATGTGGGAATGTGCATAATGCCATGAGTTGGAATCATTGGTTTGTCCTGTAAAGTTGGTATCACGAAAACATCCAATTGGGCTTTTCCGCTTATAGCTCCGGATATATGTTTCCAACCAACTTTGTATGGAGCTATTGAGACTTGTGAGTTAAGGACTGCATAGAAAGGCATTCCTGATCTTTCTGCTATTTCAATTGGCTTTTCCTTGTAAATTCTTAACTTTGTTTTAAAGGGTTCTGCATTTCTGCTTATGAGTTCATCTAGGAGCGCTGTAAAGAAATCATATGTCAGTGGATACTTGAGTTTGAGCTCTGAAGGTGGAATGATATCACCGTTTTTGTCTATTGGCAGGAGTATCCACCCTTCTGGGTTGCAGTACCATTTTTTTGCATTCTTTCCGCGTAGAACTGGAAATATAAGATCTGTTTCTACAACTTTCTGGACTCTTTTGATAGACTTTTTCATGGTTTTACCGACATTCTGAATTAGTACTCTCCCTGGGGCAACTTCACGAATAATTTCAACCCAGTAAGCTCCATCTAATCCTGTAAAAACTCCAGCATAGGCCCTATACTCCGAGCTCCCCAAAGCTTTCTTAAGCCCCTCGTAGGCCTTCACCGTCGTCATCATCCACGGGCTCTCTGGCTTCCCCTCCTCGATCGGCATGAAGACGAGCTGGTGAATCGCCGCCTTTTCCTTCACTTCTTCAAGGGTTGCCTCAACGTCCGCCCCCCTGGTGTCCGGCCAGTTCCAGACAATCAACGGAACCGGGAACTCGGTCTTCTCGGTCTTCTCGATGACCAATAGGCCAGTCCTCGTGGTGGCCCCCTCGAAGGGGTAAAGTGTAACGAGGTCGTGAACCTTCAGGAGCTTAACGGGTATCCTCGGCTCCCGTCTTCTTCCGTAGGTGAGGAACCTTCTGAATCCCGCTCCCGCCTGCGTTTTGAAGAGCGTGAAGGGAACAAGAAAGGCCAGCCTCCCGCCGGGCTTGAGGTAGCGGTCGAATGTCCTCGCGACGAAGAGCATGCTCATGTCCCTCTTTACCCTGCCCATACCCTTACCCGAGCCTTTTTCAAGCCCGTAGTACTCCCAGAGCGGTTTCGTCAGCTCTCGATAGTTCTCTGGCAGGCTCTCCCAGTTTATCCACGGCGGGTTCCCGATCACGAAGTCGAAGTTCCCTATCGTGAGCGGTGCGAAGGCGTTCCTCAGAACCCTCGTCCATATCCTATCCTTGCCCTCCTGCTCAAGCTTCCACAGTTTCTCGTACAGAACGGAGATGGCATCAATGGTATCGTCGCTAAGCCTCTTTCCGCCGAGCTTCATGTGAAGGTAAACGATGAACTGCCCCTTCTTCATGTTCCGCCTCAGGCCGTCCTCTATGGCCTGGAAAACCTTGTCCATCAGCTTTGAGTCTATGACCTCCTTGGGAACCTCGAACTCACCGGCAACCGTCTTGAGGGCTATCCTCTTGCCTCCCCTGGCTGATGTTTTCGTACTTACTGTTATCGAGTCGGCTAGATAAACTGGTATCGTGATGTCGTCAACCCTGTAGCGTATGAGCTTCCCGAGGGCGATGAGATAGTTGCCCCTCGCCGCCAGGACTGCCAGCGGGTTGAGGTCTATCCCGACTATGTTGCTCGTTATTGACTCAAGGAGCCGGAGCTGGGCATCGGCAGAGGTTCCCCAGTGCCTCAGCCCCCACTCCTTCGCCCTCTTTATCGCCAGCACGAGGAAAGTCCCGGAGCCGCAGGCCGGGTCGAGAACCCTCTTTTCGGGGTTTCCATCGTAACCAGCTTCGTCCAGCGTCAGCTCCGCGAGCCAGTCGGGCGTAAAGTACTCCCCGAGGCTGTGCCTTATCTCCCTCGGGACGAGGTTCTGGTAGAGCCTCTTGAAGAGGTCTTCCACCCTCTCAGGGGTTTGTTCAACTGTCGCGGGTTCGTAGTCCATGAGTGCCTTAGTGATTTCATAAACTGCCCTAGCCACCTCTCCGCTCCACTCCTCAAGGTACCAGGCGAAGTAGTCCGCTTCCAGGAAGTTCCTTATGCCCAGCTGTCTGAACAGTCCCCCGTCCTCAAGCTCGGTGAGCACGAACCTGAAGGACTCAACATCGCTCAGGTAGCTCTCGTTGAGCCTCGCCAGTACGGAACCAGTCAGGCCCTCCGAGAGGACGCTGACTATCTCGCTGACGATGAGCTTCATCAGAAGGGTGTAGTAGGTGTGCAGTGCGAAGGTCAGCCTCTCGGGGTCGGCCTCCTTGAACCCGTAGAACTCGGCCAGCTTCTTCAGCTTCTCCGGGGTGTAGGAGCAGACCTGGGAGAATATCCTCCTCCAGTCCTCAAAGAGCATCTCAGTTCTATCCGATTTTGGCGACTCAAGGGCGCTATAGAACGCTCTGAGGACTTCTTCCGTTATCCGGCTTTTTGGCCCAAAGTCCCTCAAAAGCATCTCCGCATCGAGGGGCTTCCTCGTCAGGCCCCTGAGGGCATCAACGAGGTGCTCAAAGGCCTCAAACGTGAACGGAAGCGGGCCGTTGACCTTGAAACTGCCTCCCCAGTACCTAACAAACGCTATCGTTGAACCGTCGAAGAGCACTCCAAGGTAATACGGATAAAACTCCTCGCTTTTGGCCTCTGATTTGATGTAGTTTATGACCTGGTCGAGGGCGGAGTTAAATGCCTGCTTTTCCTTCAGTTTTCCTGGAGACTTGTACTCTATAATAACACCGCCATAGAGGGCGTCTATCCTGCCCCTAAAGACCTTCTTTGATTCAAGGAGCTGAGTTGACTTCTCCAGCCTGCCAGATACTCCAAATTCTCTCGCAATCTCATCAAGAACCTTAGAAACGTTGTGCCGCAGTTCCTCCTCATTTGAGGCCTGTTTAGCGGCCAGTTTTATCCTCTCATAAACCTGTTCCAGGTTCTCCAAAAGCACCACCGCAAAGGTTTCAACTGGAAGGCTTAAAATGTTATCTCCACGGTCGAGTTCAAAAGAGCTCAAAAAGAGATAAATTAGGGGATGGGGGTTACGACCCCTGGATCATCCGCGAGCCTGTTTGAACTGCTCCTGGATCTTCCTGTAGTACTCCATGGTCTCCTTGCTCACTGACGGCCCGATCTTCTTGAGGGCCTCCTCGAAGTCCTTCATGGTGACCTTGACCTTCCCCCTTATCTCGTCGGCCTTCATGCCGGGTCTTATGATGCCCTCCTGCAGGGCCCTCCTCATGGCGAGCATCGCAGCCTCCCTGACCACTGCCGCTATGTCTGCGCCGGTGTAGCCTTCGGTCTTCTTGGCGAGCTCCCTAAGGTCAACATCACCTGCAAGCGGTACTCTTCTGGTGTGGACTTTGAATATTTCGAGCCTGGCCTTCTCGTCTGGAGCTGGTACAAGTATCAGCCTGTCGAACCTTCCTGGCCTGAGGAGTGCTGGATCGATAATGTCCGGCCTGTTGGTGGCACCAATGACGACCACGCCACTGTTCTCCTGGATTCCGTCCATCTCAGTGAGCAGCTGGTTGATCAACCTGTCAGTGACCCTGTTCACGTCGGTTCCTCTTCTCGGGGCGATGGCGTCAATCTCGTCGATGAATATCACGGTTGGTGCGGCCTGGCGAGCCTTCCTGAAGATCTCGCGGATGTTCTTCTCGCTCTCACCGACCCACTTACTGAGCACCTCTGGACCCTTGATTGCTATGAAGTTGGCCTCGCTCTCGTTGGCGACTGCCTTGGCGAGGAGAGTCTTACCGGTTCCCGGCGGACCGTAGAGGAGTATTCCCTTCGGCGGTGTTATGCCGAGACCCATGAATGCCTCGGGATACTTGAGAGGCCACTCGACTGCCTCTCTGAGCTCCTGCTTGACATCTTCAAGGCCGCCGATGTCGTCCCAGCGGACGTTTGGAACCTCCAGGAGCACCTCTCTGAGAGCTGACGGCTCGACCATCTTGAGGGCCTCGTAGAAGTCCCTCCTCGTGACCTTGAGCTCGTCGAGGACTTCCTTCGGTATGTACTCGGCCTCGAAGTCGATCTTGCCCTCGTTGATGAGCCTCCTGAGAGCTGCCATTGCAGCCTCCCTGGCGAGTGCTGCCAGGTCGGCACCGACGAAGCCGTGCGTAACCTCAGCCAGCTCGTCGAGGAGTGCATCGATAAGCTTCGCCCTGACCTCCTCGTAGAGCTTCTCGTCGGTCTCCCTGAGGATCCTCCTGATCTCCTCTTCGTCTTTGGCCTTCTTGACCTTCATGATAGCCCTCTCAGCGGCCTCGCGGTAGGTGTCGTTCTTCTCAAGCTCCTCGAGTATCTCGATTACCTTGTCCCTCCTGAACTCGGGCTCGATCGGCATTCCTCTGGTGTGGATCTGGAGTATCTCCTTTCTGCCCTGCTTGTCGGGAACGCCGACCTCAATTTCCCTGTCGAACCTTCCAGGCCTCCTCAGGGCCGGGTCAATCGCGTCCGGCCTGTTGGTGGCACCGATGACTATGACCTTTCCGCGGCTCTTGAGGCCGTCCATTAGCGTTAGCAGCTGGCTGACAACCCTCTTCTCGACCTCACCGTGGGTCTCCTCTCTCTTCGGCGCAATGCTGTCGATCTCGTCAATGAAGATTATCGCCGGCGCGTTCTCCTCAGCCTCCTTGAAGACCTCCCTAAGCCTCTCCTCGCTCTCGCCGTAGTACTTGCTCATTATTTCCGGTCCGTTGATGGCTATGAAGTGAGCGTTGGCTTCGTTGGCAACGGCCTTAGCCAGGAGTGTCTTACCCGTTCCCGGTGGTCCGTAGAGGAGCACACCCTTAGGCGGCTCAATGCCGAGCTTCTCGAAGAGCTCCGGGTGCTTGAGCGGGAGCTCTATCATCTCCCTAACCTTCTGGATGACGTCCTTGAGGCCACCTATGTCCTCGTAGGTCACTCCGAGGGCGGTTGCCTTGCTGACCTCCTTAACTGGCTTCTCGCTCACCTGGAAGTCGGTGAACTCGGTTATCTGAACGATCCCCGCTGGAGTTGTGGCGGTAACTACGAATGTCAGCTCCTGGCCGAGTATGCCGATCTTGATGTAGTCTCCCCTGACTACGGGCCTTCCGACGAGCCTGCTGTGGAGCCACTCGACGAAGTCAGCGCCGAAGCGTATCGGCTCAGTCGGAGCGACTATGACCTTCTTTGCCTCCTTGACGTCGGCCTTTCTCACGGTGACCTCGTCGCCGAGACCAACACCGGCGTTCTTCCTGATCGTACCGTCCATCCTTATGATGCCAAGCCCCTCGTCCTCTGGATAGGCTGGCCAGACAACTGCAGCGGTGTTCTTGGTACCTATGATCTCGACTATGTCACCTGACTGGACGCCAAGCTCGCGCATGGCTTTCCTGTCAATCCTCACGATCCCCCTGCCAACGTCCCTCTGGTAGGCAGAGGCAACCTTGAGCTTGACCTCTCTCCTCTCACTCATGAGCATCACCTCTTAGTTTTTGGTTACCGTAAGTTACTAAAGGACAAACCCTTTATAAACTTTTCGATTTTTCTTAAGTGAGGTTACCAAAATGTGGCCCCTGCATCGCGGTAATGAAAGGCGTGCGTAGAGGCAGAATAGACTAAGAAGAGATTGGGCTGGATCAATGAGTCAATGTTTTTGGAGTACAAAAATGTGCTTGCAAAAATTTTGCATTTTTGTTTATGGTTTTCTTATGTATGGAGACACCACTACTACCCCAAACCCAAACACCACAACCAACACCCACCAACACCACCAAAACACCAACTTCCTGTTGCTTTTTTGCTGATGCCAAAAGTACCGCCAACACTACCGTACAAAAACCGTTTTTGTCCCGGGAAATTTTCGTTTTTCCAATTTTAAGAACTCTGGAGGTGGTACCAAATGGTAGGAAAAGCCCAAACAACTCTCTCCGACGTGATGCCGGTTGTGGTAGCGCTCGGCCCGAAGGGGTTCTACGTCATCAGGCCCAAGGACGGCGAAAGTGAGATTCTCGCCAGCTTTCCTGAAGATCTCAACCGGGTCGCCTTTGCCCTCTTCGAAACCTATGCCGAGCCGTTGCCCTTTGAGTGGGTCAGGCAGAAGCTCAAGCAACTCCTACACTACCTCGACCTTCACGAGGCGTACCTCATAGACGGTGACCTCGTGGCAATCATAGACGGCAAGCCCTATGGGCTGAAGACATACCCGGAGGTCATCGCCGACACCCGCAGGCTGTTCGGCAACGACATGGAGCTGTTCTTAAACATAGTGTACGACCTGATGAAGGATCTGAAAAAGCACTTTGCGAGCAGCAGGTGATTTCAAACTAAGAACCGGCAATACTCTGCTAGGTACCCATTCAAGCCCCATCCAATTGGCAGAATCCGGCTGTTGCAGAGAGTAAAGCAGAAAAATCAGAAAAACTCAAAATCACTCGATCTTGACCTCAACGCCCTCCTTCTCGGGTTTGGTGGGCTTCTTCTTCGGAATCTCGATCTCTAGGACGCCGTTGTTGTAGCGGGCCTTGGCCTTCTCCGGGATGACCTCCTCTGGAAGCCTGATGACCCTCCTGTAGCCGCTGTAGTAGCGCTCGATCCTTATGGCACCCTCCTGCTCGAGCTCCTTCTCGCGCCTCATCTGGGCCTCGATGTAAACGGTGTCCTCTGTAACGCGGAGCTTGATGTCCTCCTTCCTAACACCTGGGAGCTCGACGGTGATAACAAAGCGGTCGCCCCTGTCGAAGATGTCTGCGAACGGCTCCCTCCAGGTCTCGCTGACCTCTATTCTCTCACCTGGCTCGCGGTAGCTCCAGAGCCTCGGGCCGCGCATGAAGTCGCGGAATATTGCATCAATCTCCTCCTGGATTTCCCTCATGATGTCGAACGGGTCCCAGTAGCGGTCCCTCCTCCAGACCATCTTTCTCACCCCCCGCCTTTTTCTCACCAATTGTTATTAAAGAATAGCCCTTTAAAAATTTTTCTCTCCGAAAGTTACCAAAATGGCAAAAAGTTTGGGGTTTGAGAACTCTGAAAAACTCAAACCCTGCTCAGAAAGCCCATTAGAGAGTAGTATATCCCCTCAAGGCTCTCACCGTTCTTGATCGGGTATATGAACCTCAGCTCGTTGCCCTCGACTTCAACTATCGGCTTTTTAACCCGCCCGCCGGAGAACTTGAGCTGGGTAACCTCCACCATGTCGCCTCTTATCGTTCCTCGACCTACCAACAGTCCCTCCCCGATGGCCCTTTCACTGAAGAGTGTCTCAAGTCTGGGCCTGAGTCCTGTCACCCACTTCGGTTTCTTCCTCAGCCTCTGCATTCCACCACCTCCGTGTTCAAAATAACTAAACAGCACTTCGAATATGTGAAGCTTGTTCGAAAATAACCTTCAATTTTAGAAGTTTATTAGGTTTTTGGCAGTCTGTTTAACAGTTGTTCAAAAAAGTAGTCCGTATATATCGGAGTCCTTGTCAATTGGATGGGCTTCGTATCCAAGCCCGGTCAAAATCCTGGAAAATTCCCTGGAGAAGCCGTACACCGTGAAGATCCTTTCGGGCTTTACCTTCTCTATGATTTTCATCAGCTCCCAAAAGTCCGCGTGGTTGCTCAGCTTGAGCCTTCCAAAGCCGGAAACGGTAAGCTCCCAGGGAGAGAGTGAGTTTTCGACCTTGGGGGAGCGGTACGACCTTAAAACTACGTCCCCTTCATGGGTGATGTTTCCAAATTTGACCCCAAATTTTGAATAAACCCTCGCCACTTTCAGCATCTCTCTGCTTGGCCTCACCGTGATCCCGTGAACGTCCAGGATTTTCATAACTTCCTGCGCCTTCCCCATCTGGTTCACATAGAGGGTTGGGCGCTTTCCCCTGTCAAGAGCCTCTTCAACGAATGCGACCAGTTTTTTCTCAGCTTCCCTGGGGGATGGAAACGTGAAGCTCGGAACGCCGAAGGTGGCCTCGATTATGAGAACGTCGGCTTTGGGAAAGCGGCTTTTCTCCGCCGTTCTCAGCTTGAACCACTTGGTATCTCCAGTGTAGAACAGCGTCCCGTTTTCGAGCCAGAGCTTTATTCCGGCCGAGCCGAGCATGTGGCCCGCTGGATAGAGCTTCGCTTTGAAATCGCCGATGTAGAAAGTTTTTGCAAACTCCACTTCCCGATAGAAGCCCCCCTTCCTGAGATGACTGAGATATTTGGTCGCCTTTGTTGCGAAGATAACTTCACCGCTGACAAAGTGATCCGTGTGGGCGTGGCTCTGAAAGGCAAACCGTGCCGAACTGTCCAGACCGATGTTTCTAAGCATCATCGGTTAGAGAGTAATGCCGAAACCTTTAACTAATTTCGTTTCGATGTTCCTTTGGGTGTTGAGATGGGAACTTACGTCATAGAAACAAACAAGCTCACCAAGTTCTTCGGCAAGAGGAACGTAGTGTACCACCTCAACCTCAAAGTGCCTAAGGGGGTCGTTTACGGCTTCCTCGGGCCAAACGGTGCGGGAAAAACGACCACTATAAAGATGCTGACCGGGGCACTGAGGCCTACCTACGGCGAGATACGGATTTTTGGCCTGAGGATGCCCAACGACAGGGTTGAGATCATGAAGCGGGTCGGATACATGCCCGAGGTGCCGATAGCTTATGAAGACATGACGATTTTCGAGTTTCTGGTCTATATGGGCCGCCTGGCTGGTATGAAGAAGGAAGACGCCATGGAGCAGGCGAAGGAGCTTATGGAGTACGCTGGAATTGGTAAGCTGGCCATGAACAGGATTGGGGAGCTTTCCTCCGGTCAGAAGCAGAGGGCGAGCTTCGCCGCGGCGCTGATGGGAAACCCAGAGCTCCTCATACTGGATGAACCAACAGCGAACCTCGACCCCCTCGGGAGAATGGAGTTTATTGGGAAGGTCATCCAGCTCGCCAAGGCAGGCAAGACGATCTTCATAAGCTCCCACATAGTCAGCGAGGTCGAGAAAATGTGCAACTACGTCGGGCTGATAAACCGCGGTACGATGCTCGCCCAGGGCAGGGTCAGGGAGCTTGCGAGCATTGAGGAGGACGACTACGACGTTCTGACCAGCGACAATGGAAAGGCGATGGCGTTCCTGCGTGAGAAGCCCTACATCCGTGAGGCCTGGGAAGAGGAGGGAATCCTCAGGGTCAAAGTTGATCCGCGCTTTCTTGACGAGTTCTTCCTGGCCTTTCCGAAGTACCTCGTGGAAAACGGCATCAGACTGAAGCTCTTCAGGCCGCACACGAGTCCGCTTGAGAGAATCCTGATGGAGAAGTTTGGAGTGGGCGAGGAGGTGTGAAGTTTGAAAGATTCTCACTTTTCCTTTGAATCGCGGCTCGGGATAATATACGGGATGGAAGTGAAAAGGTTACTGCGCTCCCGCCGCCTCAAGCTCATGACCCTCCTGATGTTCCTCCCAGTTGTCGTCTACTTCTTCACCCACGAAGAGATCACCGAGTACAGCACGCGCGCGCTCAGGATATCCTTCCAGGTTAACTTCTCCACTTACCTCGTCAACTTCTGGGCGAGCGTCATAGGCCAGCTCGTGGTCATAATCCTGATGAGCGAACTCCTTGGAAGCGAGATAGACAAGGGTACGATAAGGGTTCTCCTGACGAAACCCGTTAGAAAGAGCGAACTCGTCATCGGAAAGTTCCTCGGCGGGCTTACGGGAATGTTGGTGGTCTTCGGACTGCCCTACCTGGTCATGCAGATTTATATGGTTCTGCTTTACAAGCAAGGTTTCACCGGCCTTAGGGCGACGTTCGGTGACCTGCTCTACTCCCTTGAGGTGACCATCCTCCTGCTCGGCTCTCTAGGAGCGTTCGCAATGGCCCTCTCAGTGGTTCTTTCGAGGCCCCTCTACGCCTCTCTGGCGAGCTTTGGAGTGATATTCGTCGCCCAGTTCATCCTCCCGCAGTTGCCTTTCTTCGACGACCCCGAGAGGTTCACGCTCAACTACCAGCTCGGAGTTCTCTTGAGGGACAGGTTCACGCTCCACACGGGGCTTGACGTCTACAAGGGCGACCCGTCAACGACGCTGGTGTTCTTCGCATCGGTCATGCTCCTGAGCCTGATGCTTGCGATCCTCGGGCTTTACAGAAGGGAGTACAGGGGATGAGAACGATGGCGCGCGTGAAAACCCTCACTTTCGCGGTCTTCCTCCTCATCCTGCTGGCCGGGCAGGCTACAGCTCTTTCCATTGAAGTAGGAATCGATGAAGTCCTCATAGTGGACGGCCAGGTCTTTACCTTTGACCCCGGCCAGAGCGGGGACAGGTTCCTCGTGAGCGTTTCGAGTCATGGAGAAGAAACGTATTCCGTTCTCGCTTTCGGCGAAAACATCACAGTGGGCAACGTGACTTACGTCATCGGCTCATACGACCGCCAGAACCAGAGGCTCACCGCTCACATACTCGGCAACTATACAAGCGTGAGAGTTATGAAGAAGTACGACTTCGGTGTTGAGGTCATAGAAGCCTTCGACACCTACGCCAAGGTAAAGATTAAAAACACGGGCTTTTATCCGCTCAACGACACTCTTTCTGTTTCGTCGTCTTCTCAAGGCGCTTTTCCCATTTCCTCAAGCACTGTCCTAAAGGAAGTGGAGCTGAACCTTGCACCAGGCGAAGAGATAGTTTTCAAGGTTCCAAACCCGGGCCAGACGCTGGTCTTTAGTCTAAAGGAGAAGGGCATCTCAAAGGATGTTTTCCTTGGAACCTTAGAGCCTCAGGTTGAAATCGAGGAAATAACGGGCAGTAAAGGTGTTAAGGTAAAGGTTCTTAACAAAGGCGACCCGGTTAACGCCACCTTCAGCCTCCTTTACAGCAGTAACATGGTTTTGGAGTCGAAGAAAATCCTGCTCCAGCGGGGAACCAGCTGGGTGGAGTTCTCCAACTTTATAAACCAGGGAGCGGTAGTGGTTGATTACGGAAAAGTAATCCAGCAGACCTTCTACTTCAGGCCGGCGCTTCTGGTTCTCGAAAACATCTCCAGGGAGGGGGAGCATCTCAGGGTTGTCCTCAAAAACACGGGGGAGTCTCCTTTCAGGGGTTTCGTCAGCGTGACCCAAAACGGCGTTGTGGTGGGAAGTCCAACATATTCAGAGGTCTCCATAGGGCCAGGGGAGAGCGTCTCGCTGACCTTCAAGGTTCCCGAGGAGGTTAGGTATCCAACCATCCTAGCTTCCTCCGACTCGGGAACTTTCTCCTTCACGGCCGAGGCTGGCGCTTCCGGCATCTCGGTCGAGGCGCTCTCAACGAGTATAAAAGTCCCCCTCGGTGGAAAGGGCAGCTATGCACTCGTTCTCTCCGGTTCGGGCAGGGTGAAGCTTGGCGTCGAAGGCCTTCCGGAGTCGGTTGGCTGGAAGTTCTACTCCGGGGAAAGCGAGGTCGAGGAGCTTAACGTGGACGGCTCGGCCCAGGTGGTTCTGGTTATTGACGTGCCCTCTCTGCCCAGGGGATTCTCCGTTGGTGTGCCAGTCGGATTCAACGTAACAGTCAGGGACGAGAATGGAAACCTGCATGTAATCCCTCTGGAGTTCGAGGCATACGGTCTGGCGTTCCTGCCCGTTTACGGCGACAACTGGCTGGCGAAGATGAACTTTACCGCCGAGACGCACTTTGTAGGAATTCCATACCGAGTCGCCGCTAAGTCTCTGACCCCACCGATTCAGTTCGAACACTATCCTGGGGAGAAGATAGCCTTCTCATACGGCAATTACGTCCGCTCAGGGCTGGACATCACCCTTCACGTTCTCTCTTCGAGTGGGGAGATTCTGCACTCCTCAAGCCAGGGGAAGGGAAGGCCAGATTTTGTAGTGTTCAACGAGTCTGATTTCATGCTTATGCTCGAGGGCGACAGGTTCGACGCCGTTCTTCTTGTTGCGGATTACCTCAGGAAGCCTGAGAACATCAGCTTTGAGCTCCTTCCAAAGCAGTTCGGAGAGGGAATTAAGACGTTCATCCTAAACGCTACATCGCTCCGCGGGAAGAAGCTTGCCCTTGATGTTAACGCTGATCGGCCGGTTGAGGTTAGGGTCTATTACTTCACCCTCAACAGGGAGAGGGAAGACTTTGACCCGCTCTCCGCTGATTTCAAGGGGGCTTTCAGAGGTAAAGGGGAGCATGTGTCGGGAGAAGTTCCTCTAAGGCCATACGAGGATTTCGTAGCCATATCCATAATTGGCACAGGGAACGTTTCTCTAACTATGACAGCGAAGGAAGTTCCCGTTTCAGTGAGCGGCATTGGGAAGTACTCCGGCGAGCTAACAGTGGCTCTCCTGGCCCTCCTGTTGGTGGTGGTCATTGCTCTCGAACGGCGCCTCGGCTGATGGACAATTTATCCAATAGCAAGGTGAAACTTGAGCTATGTAAAAGGTTTTTATACTCCAGTGCCCAATTAGGGTCAGGTGATCAGGAATGACGTTCGATAAGGAAAAGCTCAAGAAGATCCGCGAGGAAGAGGAGCGCTGGAACGAGACCACCGTTAAGAAGTTCCTCGAGAAGGCTCCCGAGAGAAAGGAGAAGTTCATGACTGATGACGGCTTCGAGATAAAGCGCCTCTACACTCCCGCTGACCTCGGCGAGGACTGGGACTACCTTGAGAAGCTCGGCTTCCCTGGTGAGTATCCATTTACCCGCGGCGTTTACGCCACCATGTACCGCGGCCGCTTCTGGACGATGAGGCAGTACGCCGGCTTTGGAACGGCCGAGGAGAGTAACAAGCGCTACAAGTACCTCCTCAGCCAGGGACAGACTGGTTTGAGCGTCGCCTTTGACCTGCCGACCCAGATGGGTTACGACAGCGACCACCCGATGGCCGAGGGCGAGGTCGGAAAGGTCGGTGTAGCTATAGACTCCCTCTGGGACATGGAGATACTCTTCGATGGAATCCCGCTCGACAAGGTCTCAACGAGCATGACAATCAACGCCACCGCGGCCAACCTTCTGGCCATGTACATCCTCGTGGCTGAAAAGCAGGGCGTCCCGCAGAACGTTCTGAGAGGAACAGTCCAGAACGACATCCTGAAGGAGTACATAGCGAGGGGTACCTACATCTTCCCGCCCCAGCCGAGCATGAGGCTCACCACGGACATCATCATGTACTGTGCTGAGAACGTGCCGAAGTGGAATTCAATTTCGATAAGCGGCTACCACATCAGGGAGGCTGGAGCAAACGCCGTTCAAGAGGTCGCTTTCACACTCGCTGACGGTATCGAGTACGTTAAGGCAGTCATAGAGAGGGGCATGGACGTTGACAAGTTCGCCCCGAGGCTGAGCTTCTTCTTCAACGCCCACAACAACTTCCTCGAGGAGATAGCAAAGTTTAGAGCCGCTAGAAGGCTCTGGGCATACATCATGAAGGAGTGGTTCCACGCAAAGAACCCGCGCTCAATGATGCTTCGCTTCCACACCCAGACCGCCGGCTCAACCCTCACCGCCCAGCAGCCCGAGAACAACATAGTCCGTGTTGCGATTCAGGCCCTCGCGGCCGTTCTCGGCGGTACACAGTCCCTCCACACCAACTCATACGACGAGGCGCTCTCACTCCCGACCGAGAAGAGCGTGAGGATAGCCCTGAGAACCCAGCAGATAATAGCCTACGAGAGCGGCGTCGTTGACACCGTTGACCCGCTCGGAGGCGCCTACTACATCGAGTGGCTCACAGACCACATCTACGAAGAGGCCCTCAAGTACATCGAGAAGATTCAGAAGATGGGAGGCATGATGAGGGCAATCGAGCGCGGCTACATCCAGAAGGAGATAGCTGACTCGGCATACAAGTACCAGAAGGAAGTCGAGGAGAAGAAGCGCATCATAGTCGGTGTGAACGAGTTCGTCGTTGACGAGCCCCTTGATGTTGAGATACTCAAAGTCGACCCGAGCATCAGGGACAAGCAGATCGAGAGGCTCAAGAAGCTCCGCTCAACGAGGGACAGCAAGAAAGTTGAGGAGTCCCTCGACAAGCTCAGGAAGGCAGCCGAAACCGAAGACGAGAACCTCATGCCCTACATCATCGAGGCCCACAGACACCTTGCCACGCTCGGTGAGGTCACTGACGTCCTTAGGGAAGTCTGGGGCGAGTACAGGGCTCCGCTGATATTCTGAAGGCTTTCTTTTTCTCCCTCAATTTCTACGACTTTTGCAGGCCACCACATTTGTGAAAATTTTTCGCCCTCATCACACAGAAGGTTTTTAAACCGACGCTTCAAGCCGCTCTTGGTGATGGGGGTGAAGTTCAAAGGTAAAGCCTTTGGAAACGTCGTGAGGATTGAGTTTGATATACTCACCCTCGGCGAGCTTAAGATAGACGACCTGCGAGACTTTGACGTTGATTCCCTTAAGATTGAGCTTAAGCCGACTTCTTCAGGTATCAAGATCATCGGCATATGGGAAGGCCCGGTTGAGAAAGCGGGTGAGGGTATAAAGAAGGCCCTTGAGGAGAGCTACAAGCTCCGTGAGAGAGTTTTAAACAGGATAAAGAGCAAGACCGAAGCCATAAGGAGCACGATGCTTCAGCTTGGGTTTAAAGAGGACGTTGAGGGCTATGGAAACGCTTTCCGCTTCACCAAGAAGGTTGGCCCCTACGAGATAGTTGTTGTGGCCTCAACGACTGACGATATAGTCCGCGTTGAGGTTTACGGCAACGACAAAAAGGTGCTTAGCCCCGAACTGGAGAGCATCTTCGAGGACGTTGAGGTCGAGGAGCTTGAAATCTACGACTTCGAGGACAGCAAGGAAGAGAGGCTCGTCATAAACCTTGAGATACCAAAGAACGAGGAGAAGCCCGAGAGGAAGATAGTGGAAGCAATAAAAATGATAGAGAACATGCTGATGGCCTAGTCACTTGTACTTGCTCTCCAGCTGGAGCTGCTTCAGCTTTGCAGTTATTCCTTTTATCGGCGCTCTGTCCTCGCTCAGTATTTTCCCGGTTTTCGTGTCTATTCTCGCATAGTAAAGGCTGTTCTTTCCTGCGACCTTTATGTGGATGTACCCTTCCTCCTTGTAGTGCGTGAGCCTCTCCGTCTTCAACTCGGTCTCTCCGTAAAGCTTCTTCAGGTGTTCGTGGAAAGCCTCTTCAAGCGCCAGCTCTGTAAACCTGACGTTTTCTTCCTTTACCTCACCCGTTTTTCTGTCGAGTACGAGCTTTCCGACCTTGCTGCCTCCCTGGAACTCAACGACCCAATCTCCGTCTAGCCTTATCCCCTTTATCTCTGCGGTTTCGTCTATGTCCTTAACTTTCTCCTCCGCTATTTTCTCGGCGACTTCTTTTTTCAGAACCCTGTCTGCCTCTTCGAGGATCTTCCCGTCCTTGGTTGCCTTCACGGTAACTTTATGCTTGTCGTTTTCTATTTCTACCGTGTAAACCTCGTCCGATTCTGATACGCCAAGTGTTCTGTAGCCTGGATATTTGGCGAGTACAAGCTCTTCTGCCTTCTGAGGTGTAATCTCGACGAAGTAGTCAAGGACGTCCTTTGTATCCCCGTCTATTTTTGCGGTCGCCTTTCCACCTTCTCCTTCCATTGTTATCTCTAAGAACTTGTGTTCGAGGACTCTGCTGGAGACCAGCTTCAGGTTCTTCACTGGGAAGTTGTTCTCTATTATCGGCTTTGCCTTTTTGAAGGCCTCCTCCGGCGAAGGAAGCGTGGTAATCTCTTTCAACTCTCCGTTCTCAAGGTTGACCTCGAGGATTACTATGCCCTCTTTGAGCCCAACCTCAACAATCGCAACCTTCTTGCCCTTCTCGATGTCCAAAATGGTTCCGGCTGGATACTTGTTGCTTATGAGCTCCCTGAGGGCCTCATCGGTGATAAGGGATTCTTCATATACCACGGCACCGGTATACCCGTTGAACTTGAACTCGAAGTTGAAGCGCTCGGTTTTGCCAAAAACCTTCACCTTCCCGTTGTTCCTTTCAATCTTTGACTCCAGGGGCTCCTCGCCGATTCTATCCATGAGAATTTCTGTAACGGTCTGCAGGAAGTACTCGTCGGGCAATTCGGACACATCAAGCTGGACTTCGTTGGTATTCGGATCCACCACAGCCCTCGCCCTGTTGGCACCCACCTTAAGCTCGGCCTCCGCTTTTGTGGGCACGTACACTTTTTTCCGCTCGTGGATCGTTATATTGCTCTCTGGAACGCCGAGCTTCTCCGAAAGGGTGTTCTTAAGCACAAGAACGGATTCGCTGGGACTGAGGGAGGATTCAATTTCTCTCTCAGTTGCGTATATCTCAGACCTGTCGTTTAGAAGGGCTTTTTTAACGGGTGTTGCCAGTTTGGGGTCTGACTGAGCTTGGGAAACTATTTTTTCTTCCGAGAACACCAGGGCTTTTCCCTTTTCTTCGCTCTCCCCCTCTCTCGCTGACCAGGAAATTATGTATGCCGTCGAGAGATACACTTTGAGGAAGGAGATCTTTATGTCCTCGGGCTTTATGGGATATTTTCTGCTGGCTTCCCTGGCTATGGCTTTGAGGACCCCTTCTGGCGAAAACTCAAACAGGAGAGGCGCGTCCAGCTCAAACTTGGTGAGGGGAGTTTCTTCCGCTTTTTCCTCGGATTCTTGGGGTTTGATTTCGGGAACTTTGATCCCGTAGTTGGAAAACGTTTTCGCGAGCTTTTCGGCGTCCCAGAGTATAATCCTCGCCCTATACTCTTTAGCAACAACTGTTCTCGCGTCCTTTGTAAATCCCAGGGGAGATATAAGAATCCCTCTATCGGCTTTGTATCTGTCAATAAGATCGCCAAAAACGCTAACTTCTTTAGAAGATGCCAGCGATCCGGTATGAACCTTTATCAGAAGCTTTTCGGTGCCCGCCAACGGATCATCCCTTACCGCTACTATGTCAACACCCCACCTGCTCCGATCTGCAACCTTCTCATGGTTTCTGAATCCCATCTTATCAAGGACTTCTGCTAAGTACTCAATGATATCCTCGCGGGACAGCATCCTCACGATGTCCTGAGTCCAAGGCATCCTCTCACCGTCCTCATGTACTCTGGATTGTAACCACCAAGAGTGTTCAAATAAACTTTTATTAAAACCTCTATTTAACACTTTCTCGGTGATGTGATGTTCAGAATCACAGATTTCACCTACGAGGGAAAGACCGTTTTTCTGAGGGCTGACCTTAACTCCCCCGTTGAAAAAGGACGGATAACGAGCGACGCCCGCTTTCGGGCGGTTTTACCAACGATTCAACACCTCCTCGACAACGGGGCGAAACTCGTGATAGCGACCCACCAGAGCAGACCCTACAAGGGGGACTACATAACCACCGAGGAGCACGCCCAAATCCTGAGCAGACTTCTCGGCCAGGAAGTTGAATACGTCGAGGACATCTTTGGGAAATACGCCAGGGAGAGAATAAGCTCCCTGAAGCCAGGGGAGGCTATAATTCTCGAAAACCTCCGCTTCTCAGCTGAAGAGGTATTCAACAGGTCAATTGAGGAGTGCGAAAAGACGTTCTTCGTGAGAAAGCTTGCGCCGTTAATAGACTACGTCGTTAACGATGCCTTTGCAACTGCCCACAGGAGCCAGCCCTCCCTCGTCGGCTTCGCCCGCCTTAAGCCGATGATAATGGGGAAGCTTATGGAGACGGAGGTTGATGCACTGAGCAAAGCTTACGAGAGCGAGGAGAGGCCGAGAGTTTACGTCCTGGGCGGTGCAAAGGTAGATGACTCCCTCCGCGTTGCCGAGAACGTCCTGCGGAAGGGGAAAGCGGATCTCATCCTCACTGGTGGTCTCGTCGGGCAGATATTCACGCTCGCTAAGGGCTTTGACCTCGGGGATGCCAACATAGAGTTCCTTCACAGGAAAGGTCTCCTTGAGCTTGTGGACTGGGCGGAGAAGATACTCGACGAGTTCTATCCCTATGTCAGAACGCCTGTGGACTTTGCCATTGATTACAAAGGCGAGCGCCTTGAGGTTGATCTCCTGGGCGGCGAAAAGAGGCTGTTTGACCAGTATCCCATCCTTGACATAGGCTCAAGGACCGTGGAGAAGTACCGCGAGATACTGATAGGTGCAAAGATAATAGTGGCTAACGGCCCGATGGGCGTCTTTGAGAGGGAAGAATTTGCGGTTGGTACGGTCGGTGTTTTCAGGGCCATCGGCGAAAGCCCCGCCTTCTCGGTGGTGGGCGGTGGCCATTCAATAGCAAGCATCTACAGGTACAACATCACTGGAATAAGCCATATATCAACGGGCGGTGGGGCCATGCTGAGCTTCTTCGCGGGAGAGGAACTCCCCGTCCTGAAGGCGCTGAAGATAAGCTACGAAAGGTTCAAAGACAGGGTAAAAGAATGAGGGAGCCCTCCCCTTCAACCTATCGTTGCCCTCTCGAACTCAACCATGGCCAGCCCCACCAGGAGGGCCGCCAGGACGGTCAGAACACCTAAATCAACGGCGAGCGAGAACTTGGCAACGTTGGCCCCCACGAGGAAGTGCCTCGCGCCGTCAACGGCGTAAGTTAACGGGTTGATGTAAGCTAAGGCCTTCATCCAGCCTGGCATGGTGTCTATTGGGTATATCGCGCCGCTCAGGAAGGTCAGCGGGAGCATGAGGACCATCATCACCATCTGGAAGCCCTCCATGCTCTCCATCTTCAAAGCCAGGCTGACGCCAAAGCCCGAGAAGGCCATCGAGAGCAGGAAGCCGACTCCGAGGGCCGGAAGGAATCCGCTCAGCTTGAGGCTCTCCGCGAGCGGGTAGGTGAGGGTGAGGATTATCGTTCCCTGAGCGAGCGTCACGAGTGAGTCACCGATTATCCTCCCCAGGATGCTCCCCCTCCTCGATGCGGGAGCAACAAGGACTTCCTTGAGAAAGCCGAACTGCTTGTCCCAGATAACGCTTACTCCTGCTATGAAGCTCATGTTGAAGACCGTCATGGCAAAGATACCTGGCGCGAGGAACGTTAAGTAGTCCACTCCCCCAAAGATCATCTTCGTCATGGGGTTGTCGAAGACCTTGCTCCACCCGAGGCCGAAGAAGACGAGCCAGATGAGCGGGTTGATTATCATCCCGATTACCCTCGACCTCGCCCTGCTGAACCTCTTGAGCTGCCTGTAGGCCATTGTGGTTAGTGCCTCCATCCTCTCACCTCCTCCTCATCCTCATTCTCACGAAGGAAGCCATCGGGTTCTCCGGCCCTTCGTCCCTTATCTCCCTGCCAGTCAGGTGGAGGAAGACGTCGTTGAGCGTGGGTCTGTGGTAGGTGACCTCGAGGATTCTGATGCCCCTCTCATTTGCGAGCTCGAAGAGTCCCGGGAGCGCTTCGGCAGCGTTTTCCACCTCAAGCGCCACCCTGCCGTCGGGAAGAACCTTACAGCCCCTGATGAAGCCACTTTCGAGGCACTTGAGCTCTTCGGGAGCGTCGAGTTTAAAATAGATCACGTCGTTTCCGACGAGCTTTTTGAGCTTCTCCGCGGTGCCCTCGGCAATTATCTTTCCGTGGTCTATGATGGCTATCCTGTCCGCTAACATCTCCGCCTCGTCCATGTAGTGAGTCGTGAGGAAAATCGTCATATTGTGCTCCTCCTTCATGGCGCGAATGTAGTCCCAGATGTGCGCCCTCGTCTGCGGATCGAGGCCTATCGTGGGTTCATCAAGGAAGAGAACCTCGGGCTCGTGGAGGAGAGAGCGCGCTATCTCAAGCCTCCTCTGCATCCCGCCGCTGAAGGTCTTGACTGGTTTGTCCTTGAACTCCCAGAGCTCGACGAACTTGAGGAGGCGCTCTATCTTCTCCCTCAGTTCGCTCCCCTTCAGCCCGTATATTCTCCCGTGGATGTACATGTTCTCCCACGCGGTAAGCTCCCTGTCGAGGCTCGGATCCTGAAAGACTATGCCTATCCTCTTCCTCACCTCCATCGGCTCCTCAACCACGTCGTGGCCAGCGACGATCGCCCTTCCCGAGGTCGGCCTCAAAAGCGTCGTGAGAACGTGCACGGTGGTTGTTTTCCCTGCCCCGTTCGGCCCGAGGAAGGCGAATATCTCTCCCCTCTTAACCTTAAAGGAGACCCCTTTAACGGCCTCAAAGTCCCCGTACTTCTTAACGAGGTTCTCAACAACTAATGCTTCGCTCATTCCGTTCCCTCCTTTATCTCACCCAAAAGAATTAACCTAACCCTCTTCGTGAACTCTGCAAATTCCTTCGCGAGGGCCCTTCTCTGCTCTTCACCCAATTCGTTGATCGAGTTGAATGTCTCTTTGAGAACCTCCGCCAGCTCCCTGCCGCCGAGACGGGCGAACTCCCTAAAGCGCTCTGCGGTCTCAATGGCTTCATTCACCTCGTATTCATGCTCTTTGAGGTACTCTCTTCCCTTCTCGGTTATGCGGTAGAGCTTCTTCTCCCTTTTTCCCTCACCTGCGACCTCAATGAGGCCTGACCTCTTCAGGGAGGCTAGGATGGGGTATATAGCCCCAGGGCTCGGCTGGGGCATGCCGTACCTCTTCTCAAGCTCCGCCATTACGCCGTACCCGTGGAGCGGACCTTCCTCAAGGAGTTTCAAAACGAGGAGTTTGAGGTGTCCCCTGAACTTCGGCTTCTCCATTTCTTTCACCGATATATCGTTTGATATGTCGAGTTTATAAAGCTTTCTTAGGAACGCTTATTACCCTCCGCCCTAACTCACGGTTAGGTGGGGACTATGAAGATAGTACTCAAACCCCTCTTCGACGCTGAGCTCCCGGCTGGCTTTGAGGAGATTATCCGTTCGAAATTAGTGGGCAGAGAAGTAAAAACTGGCGAGACGGTTGAGATAGACCTCCTCGGGAGGCCTTTGGCCTACAAAGTTGTCCTCGCCGATCCAAGCCCGATGAAGGTCTCGAAAAACACCCGAATCGAGATAACGAGAAGCGAGGTGAAGGAGATAACTCTCGAATTCGATGAAGAAGTTCGGGAGGTGCTCCCCTTCTCAAAAGGTCTCGTCATCGTCCTCGAAAACGAAGTTCGAATCTACAACTGGAGCGGGCAAAAGATTTATAGCAGGGAGTTCGAGGAACTGAAAGAAGTTAGGGTGGCAGAAGGGAAGGTGGTGGTAGTCCATGGAAGCAAAGTCACGGTCATTGAGCCTTGAGGGCTTCACCTTTGAGGAGAGCTGGGAGGAAAAGAAAAAGCGGGCCGAGAAGATAGTTGAAATCCTCATGAAGACCCACCCGAGGGAAAAGCTCCTAATCGGCGACCCCTACCGAACGCTCGTCCACTGCATAATCTCCCAAAGGATGCGCGATGAGGTAACCTACCGCGTCTGGGAAGAGCTGTTTAAGAAGTATAAGGACATTGAGACAATAGCGAACACCCCCGTCGAGGAGATGCAGGAGTTTCTAAGAAAGCAGGGAGTTGGCCTCTGGAAGACGAAGGGCGAGTGGATAGTTAAGGCCTCCAAGATAATCCTTGAGAGGTACGGGGGAAAAGTCCCGGATGACATTCACGAGCTTATGAAGCTCCCGGGAATCGGGAGGAAGTGTGCGAACATCGTTCTGGCATACGGCTTTGGAAAACAGGCTATCCCAGTGGATACGCATGTTAACAGGATAAGCAAAAGGTTGGGCCTGGCACCGCCGAGGGTTGCCCCTGAAAAGGTCGAAGAGTACCTAACTGCACTCATCCCGAAGGAGAAGTGGATATACGTCAACCACGCCATGGTTGACCACGGAAGGAGTATCTGCCGGCCGATAAACCCCAAGTGCGAAGAATGTCCGCTGAGAGAGTTCTGCCCCTACGCGAAGGGCCTTGTAACTGACGAGGATATCAAAGGGAATGCTAGAAAGCCCACAAGGAGATGATATTGAGGTTTTCCTTTGGTCTCTTCTTTAATCTTCAAAGAGGAAATAGAAGAGATACCCTCAGTCCTGACAACATTTCTCTTTCATGTGTGCTGGCAGTATCTCCTTGAAGCCAGTGTACTTCCAGAGGGCCTTCGGGAGCTTTACTACACCTTCTTCCGTCTGGTGGTTTTCGAGGATAGCAACGATGGCTCTTGAGGTTGCTATGGCAGTTGAGTTGAGCGTGTGGACGAACCTGGGCTTCTCGTGGGTCTTGTCGCGGAAGCGGATGTTAAGCCTTCTCGCCTGCCAGTCGGTACAGTTGCTCGCCGAAACCACTTCCCTGAACTTGCCCTGGCCAGCCATCCAGGCCTCTATGTCGTACTTCTTGGCTGCTACGTAGCCTAGATCTCCAGTACAAATGTTCACGACGCGGTAGGGAATCTCAAGTGCCTGGAATATCTCCTCGGCGTTGGCAATGATCCTTTCATGCCACTCCCAGCTCTCCTCCGGCCTTGAATAAACGAACTGCTCGACCTTGTGGAACTGATGTACGCGGAAGATTCCCTTCGTGTCCTTTCCTGCAGTTCCTGCCTCCTTCCTGAAGCACGGGCTTACGCCGACGTAGAGGAGCGGTAAGTCCTTTCCGTCAAGGATTTCGTTGGCGTGCATGCCAGCGAGCGGGTGCTCAGCGGTCGGGATGAGGTAAAGGTCCTCACCCTCGACCTTGTAGATAACGTCTTCGAAGTCATCGAAGGTGGTTGCACCTTCTTCAACGAAACGCCTAACCATGTATGGGGGGATTACTGGAGTAAAGCCCTTCTCGATGAGCTTATCCAGAGCGAAGCGTATCAAGGCAAGGTCAAGGATAACGAGCTCGTTGAGGAGGTAGTAGAACCTGGCACCGCTCACCTTAGCGGCCCTCTCGAGGTCAGCACCGCGGAGGAGTTCGAGCATGTCAACGTGGAGCCTCGGTCTCCAGCTGAGAACCTCGTATTCCATCTTCCCAAGGCTCTGCTCCTTGAAGGTTTCGAGGAAGCCCTCCCAGACCTTGGCCTTGCCCCAGAACCTTATCGGGACGTTGTCCTCGTCGCTCTCACCAACGGGGACGCTCTCGTGGGTGATGTTGGGCAAGCGCCAGAGGTAGTAGTCGATCTTCTTCTTCAGCTCCTCGTTCTCCTTCTCCAGCTCCTCTATCTGCTTCACTATCTCGTTGCTCCTCTTCAGGAGGTCGTCTATCGGCTCTCCGGCCTTCTTCCTCTTGCCTATCTGCACCGCCAGCTGGTTGCGCTCCTTCCTGAGCTGGTTGATCTTCTTCAGGTTCTCGCGCCACTTCTTGTCGAGTTCGAGGATTTCATCTATCCACTTCAGCTTTTCGGTTTCACCGCGCTTTATCAAATCCCTCTTTACTATCTCTGGGTTTTCGCGGATGAGCTTTATGTCAAGCATGTTCTCCACCTCAACTGAGAAGGGTCTACCTATAAAAAAGGTTTTTGGGTGATACCACATACATAACCACCTACACAAAATTCCTATAAGAAGCCGCGAGAATCAGAATAAGATGCAGAGATCCCATGAGATATTGATTTCAAAATACGAGAGAGCGTATTGGGACGCTGTGGAGAGGGGAGAATTTTCAAGGGCAAGGGTACTTGCTATTAAATGCGCCGGCTTGTTCCGAGAACTCGCTTCTCTAAACCTGGAGTTCTCCGACTACTACCTGGAGATGGCCAAGCAATGGGAGAAAAGAGCGGGGGAGCTGGAGAACGGCCATAGATATTCCCAGAGAAAGTCCGTTAATCTGCCCAACGTTGTGCAGACATCGAGGGTTGCCTGGGACGATGTAGGTGGGCTATGGGAAGCAAAAAAAGTACTATCGAGGACTATAGGTCTTCACCTCGCCAGGGTTCCTGGGAAGTTCGAACCCTGGAAGGGTATTCTCTTGTTCGGGCCACCCGGCACTGGCAAAAGCCTTCTGGCGAGTGCAGTGGCGGGAAGCCTCGGGGCGACGTTTCTGAACGTTAAGGTCAGCGACGTTCTGAGTAAATATTTCGGAGAGTCGTCCAAGCTTGTTGCCTCCATTTACCACCTCGCCAGGGAGAAAAGTCCTAGCATAGTCTTTATAGATGAGTTCGATGCGCTGGCCATGAAGCGCTCCTCCCTCGAGGATGCTGCCAGAAGGGTTCTTTCGACTTTTCTCGTTGAGATTGACGGTTTTAAGCGTTCAGACACCAATGAGCGTGTTGTTACCCTCGCGGCAACGAATCGGCCGTGGGATCTTGATGATGCCATCCTTTCCAGGTTTCCTCTTAGGGTATACGTACCGCTCCCCGACGAAAGTTCCGCGGTTGAAATACTGAGGATACATTTATCCGGCTTTAGGGTTAAGGCTAATCTGAGAGCCGTAGCTAAGGAAGCCGTGAGACGGAGATACTCGGGAAGGGATCTCGCAAACCTTGCCAGACTGGCCATAACCAAAATGCTGAGTGACATGAACCCCGAACTTTCGGAGCCTCAGCTTATCCCATCTCTAGTAGGGAAGGAGCTCACTGTACGCCCAATTGAGATGGAAGATTTTAGATACGGATTGCGGAGAATAAAGAGTCCAATTACGCCTGCATTAATCAAAAAGTACGAGATGTGGGCTCGGGAATATGGATCGTATTAGCCAGATCGGTGATTTTAATGTTGGGAGTTGCAGTTATTGCGTGTTCAGTCCGCGCTCGATGATGAACTTTTCCTCCTCGGAAATTCTCCGCCTTTCCTGAACGTATATCCAGCCCAAGACGAAGATGAGGGCGGCCATTCCGATCAGCAGTTCCCAGCCCAAAGCTTTGTAATCTATGGTAATAACGAGTTTCCTAACCAGTGCCACGACGCCAAGTTCTGCAACGCGGCGCATACTTACGTGGTGCTCCTTTATATAGAGGGTTAGGAGTTCAAACAGCTCTAGGAGTATGATCACGAGCAGGAACTCATGAAGGGTTTCTTCAATGTCAAATCCCTGGAGCATGATTTCAGCCAGATCGTAGATGGCGTAGAGAACGTATGCCATCGTAAGGAGGGCTAGGACTATCACAACTAGGTCGAAGGCGAAGTTCATCCACTTGAGTGCGGTGTTCTCAAGGGGTGTGAGCTCTTTCTTCTGTCTCGGTACTATTGACATTAGACCACCCTAACGATTTGTATCCTGAACCTTATATCGTTTTCCTGTGGGAAAAGGTTATGAAGAAGATTGGAGCCGGGACCGGGATTTGAACCCGGGTGAAAGGGATCTGCAGTCCCTCGCCTCGCCTCTAGGCTATCCCGGCATTGAACCCGAAGAAAGTAAGCTGGCGCCGCGGCGGGGATTTGAACCCCGGTGGGCACCGCCCACCGGCTTAGCAGGCCGGCGCCCTACCAGGCTAGGCTACCGCGGCATTCGACGCCCAGCTTATATGAGCCAGGGAGGGTTTTTAAGTTTTTTGGCCGCTCTGACCATGCTCCATATTAACCCCATCGGGCCCCCCCATATGTTGGCAACGTTCACGGTTGTGCAAACAGCACCTTTCTTACTTCCTCGAAATTCACCCTGGCAGTCATATCAATGTTTATCGGTGTTACGCTGACCTTTCTCTCGATCTTAAGAGCGTAAGCGTCGGTTCCGGGCTCAAACTCTTCCCTCTTCTGTCCAACTATCCAGTAGTAGGGATGCCCTCTGGGATCTACCCTTTCTTCAATCGTTGGACAGTAGCGCTTCCTTGCTAGGCGGGTTATTGCAATTTCCGTCTCTGGAGTTGCGTTGCTTGGTACGTTGACGTTAAGCATGTCGACTCCCTCTGGGAGACCCTTCTCAAGTACTGCCCTTGTTATCCTTTTAAGGAAATGTGAAGCAACTGAGAAGTCAATGCCCTCTCCTTCCCCGAGGGTCTTTTTCCAGTCTACCTCAAGGCTTATAGCTATACTTGGGACCTCATGGGTTGCCGCTTCGATAGCTGCCGATGCAGTCCCTGAAACCGTTATCTCGGTGCTGAGGTTCTCGCCAAGGTTTATACCGCTGACAGCTAAATCAAAGTCCCCAAACCTGGCCAGGGCAAATATAACGCTGTCCGTGGGAGTTCCGTCTATCCCGTAGGCAACCTTTGCCCCAGGGACGTCCACGAGCCTTGCTCTTATAGGCCTGTGGAGAGTCATGGCCCTTCCACTGGCGCTTCTCTGGAAGAGCGGGGCAACCACATAGACTTCTCCAAGACTTGAGAGCGCTTTTACGGCAGCACGAATGCCGTTTGAATATATCCCGTCGTCGTTTGTTACGAGGATTCGCATGGTTGAGTATCTGCTCTTTGTCCTTTTTAGTCTTGCCCAAGTGGTAGAAGGAGAAAAGCAACATTTTTATACTCCCACTTGGTAATGTTCACTGAGGGTGATATACGTGGAGCTACTGAAATCAAGACCACTGATGACTAAAAATGAACTTTTAAGTTATGTTAATAGTGCTAGTGGATTCATTCTTGTTGTCTCTGAGAACATAAAACCCGTGCTGTTCTCGAACGGACAGCCAGTATCAGCCAATTTTGAGTTGCCCGAGGTAATTAGAAACGTCTCGATCTACTCCCTAGACAAACTAGAGGCCCTCGACTTTCTACACGGAGACCTGAAACTTCCAAACGATACTCAGCCAGGCGATGCTCAGAGTGAAACCCAGTCCCAGGACACTCTTTCCGAAGCCCCCAGGATAGTTCAGCTGGATATCAACCTTGAGGTTCCCCCAGAGTTTGCTCTTCCAATCGAGAATGGTGTAATAGAAGCAGTTAAACATCTCTTCCAGAAAAAATCCGTGGCCTTAAGTGTGGTTCATGGAAAGGGACGTGTGAGACAGGGCTTTACTGGGACGAACCTGCTAGTCCTTAGAGTTGCCGTTGAAGGGTACTCCCTTGGTGAGGTTGGGCCTGAAGTCATTGCGGACTCCCTCAAGGAGCACATCGAGAGGGAACTTGGATTCAGGACTACGGTTTCAATATCCGAGCTGGGTATTCAGAGAGTAAAGAAGCTCCCGCTCGTAAGGTTCCAACGCAGGAAAGTGAACTTCAGGGGTGGAAGAGTCTTGGAAGTTCCGCTCTCCACAACCAAGGGTTCAGTAAAGGTTGACATGGATAAACTGCAGAAGGAAGTGGAGAAGATCCTTCAGGAGGCGGGGCTTTCAGAGGAGCTTTTGGAGCTGACAAAGAAAGAAGAAAAGAGCGAATCAGCCGGTCTCCTGGAAAGAAGCTTGGTATCCAAGCTTTCCAGCATTAAGGGAATAACTCTGAACTGGGTTAAGGTAACCGGCAGTGGTGGCAACTACAGCCTCGCGTTGGGAATCAACAGAACGTCGAAGTCGCTCTCGGACGTTCAGATAGTTGAAGCAGTTAAGGAGGCCATAAAAGGCGCTGAGTCGGAAGCCCATGCCGCAGGAGTGTCCGGAAGGTTCGTGAGTGCGTACGTTGTCATTGAGAAGGACATCTATTAGCCCTCACATTTAAAAACCCTGGTTCCAAGCCCGCCTCAGGTGAGAGAATGACTTACTGGACGAGCGAGGACAACGTGGCCGGAAAGCCGGGGACGGCGCTCTTCATAATCCTGCCTACGATAGGATGCTACCGCTACCGTATAGGTCAGGCGTGCTACATGTGCTCCTATCCAACTGCCGCGCCTAAGGTAAAGTGGACTCAGGAAGCGATAGTGAACTACGTGAAGGAGGCCCTCGAGAAGATAGAGGGAACGGAGGGGCCGTTCGCGGTTAGAATGTTTACCTCGGGTTCATTCCTCGACAACGGTGAGCTTAAGCCTGAAACGAGGAGAAAAATCTTCGAAATCCTTGCGGAGATGGATAACGTCGAGGAGATCGTCATCGAGAGCAGGAGCGAGCTTGTTAGGTATGAAGCCGTTAAAGAGCTTGCCGAGATAGTCCCGGATAAACATTTTGAAGTTGCCATCGGTCTTGAGACTGCCAACGACGACGTTGCTGACGTTTCCATAAACAAGGGGAACACCTTTGCCGACTTTGTGAAGGCGGCTGAGATAACACACAAGGCCGGCGCCAAGGTCAAGACTTACCTTCTCCTCAAGCCGATATTCCTCTCCGAGCGCGATGGAGTAGAGGACGCTAAAGAGAGCATAATCAAGGCAGAACCCTACACGGACACCTTCTCCATCAACATAACGGACATCCAGAAGGGGACGCTCTACGAGAGGCTCTGGGAGAAGAAGGAATACCGCCCGCCCTGGCTCTGGAGCGCGGTGGAGGTTCTCATCTGGGCGAAGAGGAAGTTTCCCAACAAGAGAATCCTGAGCGATCCCGTTGGTGCAGGCTCGAAGCGCGGACCTCACAACTGCCTCACCGACTACGACAGAGTCATCGGCAAGGCCATAAAGAAGTTTTCAGCCACGCAGGACTTAAGCTATATAGAGAACCTGAAGCCAGAATGCAGAGATAGATGGGAGTACATAGTCGAGAACGGCCTCCTCGACTGGCAGCTGGTTACGTGGTGAAGCTCTCAGGACATGTTTGGTCTTCTCTTTCTCTGTTTCAAAACTCAACACGTGACGTGAAGTCCTGTGCTTATGATCATGAGAACCATCAACGCTGGGAAGAAGCCCTGGACTGCCAATAGGACTTTCTCCAGCTTTCCCTCTCCGAGAACAATGCCGCTCAGGATGGAGACGATGAGGATCCCCCACAGCCATTTAGTAGTCTCATCAGAAAAAATGGGCATCAGCACCACTGTGAGTATTGGCGCTCCTATTGACAAACCAGATTTTTTGAGGATAGGGCTCCTAAGATAGACATACAATGCAAGGATGACTATGGCCGGGAGGAGAACGAGGATGACGAAGATTGGAGTTGGCGAGTACCATATATGGCACGTAAAGATCCTGTCCCAGAGCTTAATACTCTCGCCTCTGATGTAGTATTTCTCCAGCCAGCGCTGGTAGGCAAGAAAAATCTCCCAAACGGTAGCCAAACCGAGAATGGAAAGATGTATGAGGAAATCTCGGAACTTCATGGGAATCCATCACCCCTCACTCAGGATTTCCGCAACTCTTAAAACGTCCTCATGACTCCCCTTCACTAGTATTAAGTAGAAGTTAGCATCGTCTTCAATTTCCAGAGCGAGCAGGGTATCGTCATCTCTCTCAAAGATCGCTCCCTTCTTGAGCTCTCTAACTTTGGTGTAGCCGGCTTTTTCGAGAGAGTCTAGGTACTCCGCAACGTACTCCTCGGGGTTCTTGGGGTATTCGAGGCGAAAAGCTTCCACTATTTTTGAATCCTCAGGATTCTCCGCATACTCAATCTTCGAGATCACGACGGAGGTCTCCTTGGGATATACATAGAGGGCTAAATAAACCTTACTGGAGAGTGTGATGCTCTCTGTGGAAGCTCCTGGCAGAACAAAGCCGATCCAGTTCTCTGAAAAGCCCTCCAGCCTCTTAAAGTAGCACTTCGGCTTTTTTTCGGTCCAGTTTAAGGGCTTGAAGTTGAAGAAGCCGACGAGTACGTGCCTCGGACTTCCATTTACAACCTCGTCGAGGGTTATTCCCTTAAACCCTGCCTCTGGAGGGAAGCCCGGACCGCTGACAATAGGAGGTTTGATGCCGCTCACGTTCACCGGCACCTTGGAGAAACAATGGATTTTCTCAGAAGGTTGGGAGACTTCCACAGCAATCAGTGCCCATATAACAACCAGCAATATGAAGGCAACATGGGGTCCTCTCATTGAACTCTCCTCCGTATGTTGTGAGTACGGCATCTTTCTTAAAAACATTATGGTTGTCTATCGTAAAATGATCCCTCTTTTTCATCGGTATTAGGACTTATATTGGTGCTGTATCCTACTTCACACCGCCACAGATGTTCCACCCCATACCATAACACAAATGATAAACGAAACTATGAATGATGTGGTTGCCCATACCAGTCTCTCCACTCTTTTTGTAGAGTAATTCAGTCTTATACCCATGCCTGGAACACTATACAAGACCGCAGAGGTTATTCCGGCCCCAGCCGGGGGAATCCATGACTTTTCGAAGAGGTCTAAGAGAAGGAGCGTTACCAGTACAACGGCAAGCGAAGGGATTCCAAATGCTACAAGTTCACCCCATTCCTTCCAGAGGCCAAGGATAATTGAGATTAGGAACGGCGCCGTTACGAGGAGAACGAAAGTTGCTGATGGACTAAAGTGGAAGGCACAGATCGGATGAGGACGAATCTGGAGGCAAGAAGCTCCGACGTAGTATTCTGAAGGGAGCAAAATCATGAGTAGGAACTCCCATGCGGGGAAGAGGAAGAGATAAAGGAGAGAGCGGGGCTTCATTTGCTCACCTCCACTTTGGAATTAACCATGTGGATTTACTCAGTTGGGTCACAATGTACTACTGTAATATAATAAGTTGTGAGTAGATATAAGATTTTCCATTTCATGATTATGATATTTAGTAATTATTTACAACTCTTATCGATTCAAAATACCGTGGGCCCATGAGGAACTTTGAACCTATGTGCCTGCGATTGTTATTGACGTGATGAATTTTCTTCTCTTTTCTGCTCCATGTCCTCTTGCTTTTTCTTGGGGTGTATAAACCCAACCAGTACATCTTTTATGGACATTAATGTTCTCTCACGAAAGCTTTAAATGTTGACAAACGTAAACGGGGTTAGCAAATCGCGGGTGATGATTATGGCAGATGTCGAAACCAAGACAACCGTTGAAAAGGAAGGATACCTCGTTATCGGCAAAGCCGAGGGAATAGTTGAGATTGACATCGATACTTTTCTGTGCAAGGGATGCGGAATCTGCGTCGAGATGTGCCCGAGAAAGGTCTTCGAATGGAGCAAGGAGCTGAGCGAAAAGGGCGTCCATTATCCTGTTCCCGTCAACGCTGAAAAGTGCGTCAAGTGCAAGCTCTGTGAGCTGCTCTGCCCGGACTTCGCCATAGCGGTAAGGTGGTGACGCATGATAATCCGCGGCGACGAGCCTGAGCAGATCAGGCTCATCAAGAAGCTCTACAAACCTGGCAACTACTTCATGCAGGGCAACGAGGCCGTTGCCTATGGAGCTATCTTCGCCGGCTGCCGCTTCTACGCAGGCTATCCTATAACCCCCTCAAGCGAGATAGCCGAGACGATGGCGAGAGAGCTTCCAAAGCTCGGTGGCTACTATCTCCAGATGGAGGATGAGATAGGGAGCATAGCGGCGATGGTCGGCGCATCCTGGACGGGCCTCAAGGTCATGACGGCAACCGCAGGCCCGGGCTTCTCGCTCATGCAGGAGAACCTTGGATACGCGGTCATGACTGAAACACCTTTAGTTCTCGTTGATGTCCAGAGGAGCGGCCCATCAACCGGTCAGGCGACCAAGGGAGCGCAGGGGGACTTCTTCCAGGCCCGCTGGGGAACCCACGGCGATCATCCGATAATAGCCCTCTCGCCGACGAGCGGGCAGGATGCCTTCTGGGAGATAATCAGGGCGTTCAACATAGCCGAGAGGCTCAGGACGCCAGTTGTCATGCTCTTCGACGGCGTTCTCGCCCACACGAGGGAGCTCGTCAAGATACCCGATGTGGAAGAAGTTGAAATTACCTACCGCAAGCTCCCGCAGAATGAAGAAGAGGCCAGGCTTCCCTTTGGAGACCCGCACGGTGACGGTGTTCCGCCGATGCCCCTCTTCGGCCACGGCTACTTCACCCACGTCACGGGTTCAACGCACAAGGAGAATGGCCTTCGTGATGTCTACACCCCCGAAGTCCACGACAGGCTCGTGAGGAGACTTCACAGGAAGATCGAGCAGAACAGGCACGTCTATGAAAAGTACGAGGAGTACTTCACGGACGACGCGGAAATTCTCGTCGTCAGCTGGGGTGTAACGGCAAGGCCGGCCCTCGGGGCAGTTCTAAAGGCGAGGGAAGAGGGAATCAAAGCCGGGCTATTCGTACCCAAGACCGTCCACCCGTTCCCGGGGGAGCGGATGAGGGCGCTCGGAAAGAAAGTCCGGGCCGTACTCGTCCCGGAGATGAACCTCGGCCAGATGATACTGGAGGTTCAGAGGTATGTCAACGACGACGTTCTCCTCAAGGGCGTGAACAAGATAGGCGGAGTCCCTCTAACGGTTAACGAGATTCTCCGCGAGATAAGGGGTGTTGCCTGATGGCAAAGGAAATCTACTCACGCTATCCTATGGTCAAATACTTGAGAAAGGAGGCACTTCCCACTGCCCTCTGCCCAGGCTGTGGGGGTGGAACCGTCCTCAATGCCTTCGCAAACGCCGTTGACCAGCTCAGGATAGACCCGAAAGACCTCGTTGTTGTCAGCGGTATCGGCTGTTCCGCCTGGATAGCCTCACCGTATTTCCTCGCCGACACTCTTCACACTACTCACGGAAGGGCCATAGCCTTTGCAACCGGCGTTAAGGTCGGACTTCCCGACAAGAAGGTCGTCGTAATAAGTGGGGACGGTGATCTGGCCAGCATAGGCGGGAACCACCTCATCCACGCCGCGAGGAGGAACATCGACATAACGGTCATCTTAGTTAATAATATGATATACGGAATGACCGGTGGCCAGGTTGCCCCAACGACACCCTTCGGTGCAAAGACTACGACAACTCCCTACCGCAACATAGAACACCCGCTTCAGATAAGCGAAACTGTTGCCGCCGCTGGGGCCTCCTACGTCGCCCGCTGGACAACGGCCCACGTTTACCAGCTCATTGAGAGCATAAAGAAGGCCCTTCAGGTTAAGGGATTCTCGCTCGTTGAAGTTGTCTCCCAGTGTCCCGTCCAGTTCGGAAGGAGGAACAGGATGAAGGAACCCGCCGAGATGCTCCGCTGGTTCCTCAAGAATTCAGTTCCCATAAGCAAGGCGAAGAAGATGTCGCCAGAAGAACTTGAGGACAAGTTCGTCATCGGGGAGTTCGTGAACAGGGAGAGGCCGGAGTTCGTTAGCGAGCTCAACAAGCTGATAGATGAAGTTCAAGAGCACTTTGGGCTTAAGGGTGAAGATGATGGAGTTTGAGGCCATCGGCAGAAGGCTGAGGGAGGCCTTTGGTGACAGGGTTGAGGAAGTAATCATCTTCGGTTCAAGGGTTAGAGGGGACCACAGAGAAGACAGCGACCTCGACGTTCTTCTCGTCCTCAAAGATGAGATAAAGGCTGAGGACTGGGACGAGATAGGAAAGCTGAGTGCGGAGCTCACCCTCGAGCTCGGGATCTCGGTCATGATAATGCCCCACACTTCCAAGAAGGACAGCCTCTACAACACGGCAAAAACGGAGGGAATCGCAGTATGAACGCGGATGAGATCAGGGCGCTTCTCAGAAAAGCCGAAGAGAGGCTCGCTGCTTCAAGGGAGCTTTTTGAGAGGGGCCACTACGCCTTCGCCATCTCAAGCGCCTACTACGTTATGTTCTACTGCGCGAGAGCGCTTCTCCTCTCCAAGGGCATAACGCCGAAGAGCCACGCTGGAGTTCATGCCCAGCTCGGAAAAGAGTTCGTGAAGACCGGGGAAATGCCCGCGAGGCTTTACACGGGCTACTCAAAAGCCCTCAACATGCGCCACACTGCCGATTACGATGCTTTCGTCGAGTACACTGAAAGGGACGCGAGAGAAGTTTTGAGGTATGCTGAGGAGTTTTTGGCTTTCACAAAATCTTATCTGGAGGGTAAGAACGATGCAGATTAGACTCGCTGGTATAGGCGGCCAGGGCGTCGTCCTGGCCGGTGTCATCCTCGGTGAAGCAGCAGCTATTGAGGGCCTCAACGTCCTTCAGACGCAGGACTACAGCTCGGCCAGCAGGGGCGGCCACTCGATAGCCGACGTGATAATCTCTAAAGAACCCATCTACGACGTGATGGTCACCGAGGCAGACGTTCTGGTGGCCCTCCACCAGCTCGGCTACGACACCGTTAAGGACTCCCTCAAAGAGGACGGCCTTCTCATTATCGACACCGACCTCGTTAAGCCCGATAGGGACTACATCGGTGCTCCCTTCACGAGGCTCGCGGAGGAAACGACGGGACTTGCTCTGACGGTCAACATGGTGGCCTTAGGTTACCTTGTTGCGAAGACAGGCGTTGTGAAAAAGGAAAACGTTGAAGAGGCCATAAGGAGGCGCGTCCCGAAGGGAACCGAGGAGATAAACCTCCGCGCCTTCAGGGCAGGTTATGAGGAGGGATTGAAATGAGATACCCGTTTCCCGTTGGAAAGGCTGACTTTATCCAAGGCGATGAGGCCATAGCGAGGGCGGCCATCTTAGCCGGATGCCGCTTCTACGCTGGCTACCCGATAACACCCGCCAGCGAGATATTCGAGGCGATGGCCCTCTACATGCCGCTCGTTGACGGCGTGAGCATACAGATGGAGGACGAGATAGCGAGCATAGCGGCCATCATCGGAGCCTCCTGGGCCGGAGCGAAGGCGATGACAGCTACTTCCGGGCCGGGGTTCTCACTCATGCAGGAGAACATTGGCTACGCTGTGATGACCGAGACTCCAATTGTGGTCGTAGACGTCCAGAGGGGTGGACCGAGCACGGGTCAGCCAACGCTTGCCGCCCAGGGCGACATAATGCAGTCGATCTGGGGCACCCACGGCGACCACACCCTCATAGTGCTTTCTCCATCTACCGTCCAGGAGGCCTTCGACTTCACGATAAGGGCATTCAACCTAGCCGAGAAGTACAGGACTCCGGTTGTTCTTCTCACCGACGCGGAAGTGGCCCACATGAGGGAGCGCGTTTACATCCCGAACCCGGACGATATCGAACTCGTTTACCGCAAACTCCCGCAGAACGAGGAAGAAGCAAAGCTTCCCTTCGGCGATCCACACGGCGATGGAATTCCGCCGATGCCGATCTTCGGAAAGGGCTACCGGACGTACGTCACGGGACTGACCCACGACGAGCGCGGAAGGCCGAAGACCGTTGATGCGGAAGTCCACGAGAGGCTCATAAAGAGGATCATCGGCAAGATAGAGAACAACAAGCACGACATAATCAGTTATGAAAAGTTTGAGCTCGACGATGCGGATGTTGCGATAGTCTCTACAGGTATCGTCTCCCGATCCGCCATCAGGGCCGTCAAAATCCTCCGCGAGAAGGGCATCAAGGCCGGACTGCTCAAGCTCAACACGATATGGCCCTTCGACTTCGACATGATGGAGGAGCTGGCCGAGCAGGTGAAGAAAATCTTCGTTCCAGAGATGAACATGGGACAGCTCTACCACCTCGTCAAGGAAGGAGCGAATGGGAAGGCCGAGGTCGAACTGATAAGCAAGATAGGCGGCGAGGTTCACACTCCAATGGAGATAGTCGAGAGGGTGGTGGGATGATGTACCTGAAGTCCGCTTACGAGATACGTGAGAAGTACCTCAGAAAGGACATGCTCCCGACGATATTCTGTCCAGGCTGTGGTATAGGCTCAGTCCTCCAGTTCACGCTCAGGGCAATAGACGATCTCGGCCTGAACCAGGACGAGATAGTCTGGGTGAGCGGTATCGGCTGTTCCTCCCGTGTTCCAGGTTTTGTTAACTTCGACGGCCTTCACACGACTCACGGAAGGGCTTTAGCGTTCGCAACGGGAATAAAGCTGACCAACCCGGACCTCAAGATAATAGCCTTCATGGGAGACGGAGACGCAGCAGCTATCGGCGGAAACCACCTCATCCACGCCATAAGGAGGAACCTCGACGTCACCGTTATCCTCATCAACAACTTCACCTACGGAATGACCGGCGGCCAGGTCGCCCCGACGGCACTCAAGGGTCTCAAGGGGACGACAGCTCCCTACGGCCAGTTCGAGAACCCGTTTGACATAGCCCAGCTCGCGGTTTCTGCCGGGGCCAACTACGTGGCCAGGTGGACGGTCTTCAACTACCTCCAGGGCATAAACAGCATAAAGAAGGCGCTCCAGAAGGAGGGCTTCACGCTCGTGGAGTTCCTCTCGCCATGTCCGATCAGCTTCGGAAGAAGGAACAGGATGAAGACCGCCCCGGAGCTCATCCGCTGGTACCAGAAGATAACCGTCCCGCTGGCAAAGGCCAAGAAAATGTCCCCAGAGGAGCTTGAGGGCAAGATAGTCATTGGCGAGTTCGCCGACAGGGACAGGCCGGGGCTCGTTAGGGAGTACCGTGAGTACATAAAGAGGGCCAAGAAGATGATGGGGTGGGAAGAATGAGGAAGGAAGTCCTCTTCAGCGGCTTTGGAGGTCAGGGTGTCATCCTCGCGAGCGTCATCCTCGGAAGGGCAGCAGCTGTTTATGAGGGTCTCTACGCTGTCCAGACCCAGGCCTATGGGCCAGAATCAAGGGGTGGCGCTAGCAAGGCCGAGGTTGTCATCAGCGACGAGCCGATAGACTACCCCAAGACCCTCAGCCCCGACTACGCGGTCTTCTTCTCCCAGGAGGCCTACACCAAGTATCTCCACACCGTCAAAGAGGGTGCAAAGGTCATCGTAGAGAAAGACCTCGTCCCGCACAGGGACCTTGAGTTCGAGAAGAATCTCGATGTTTTGGCGCTCCCGCTCACTGAGATAGCGGAGGAGACCACCGGCCTGAGCCTGACGATGAACATCCTCGCCCTTGGCGTCCTGACTGCCTGGACTGAGATAGTGAGCAGGGAAGCGATAGAAAAGGCCGTCCTCGATGCCGTTCCAAAGGGGACGGAGCAGATCAACCTGAGGGCCCTTCACAAAGGGTTTGAACTCGGAGAGAAGGCTAAGAGAGGGGAGCTTTGAGTTTTGACAGCTCTTCCATTATTTCCTTCTCCCTTTTCTTGAGCTTCTCGATCTCTCTCTTGTAGACGAGCCTGCTCCTCTCGATGTGCTCTATGGCTTCATCTCTGGTTATCTCAACCAGAAGATCGCTGAAGGCTCTGTAGATTCTCCTCTCGGATTTCAGGGAAGTTATTATCCCTTCGGCGTATTCAAGCTCCTTCATTTTCAGCTCAAGGCTCTGCCTGAGGGTTCTTATCTGCTGGAGCTCTAGCTGAAGTTCGTAGGCCCTAACGGCCTCCATAGAAACCACCTCCAAATAAAAAGGGGTGATGGGAGTCACTCTCTCTTCTCAGGCTGCATCTCCTGGAGCTCCTTGAGGAGCTCGTTGACCTTCCTGGTGTCCTCCTCAATCTTCCTCAGCAGGGCCAGGCGGAGGTCCATGAGGGCCTTGATCCTCTTCTCGATGTTTTCCCTGGCCTCGTCAACGGTTGCCCCAACGAGTATTCCCGCTCCAACGTCCATGATGACATCGTCCGGATTCTCGATCTTACCCCTGATTGCCACACCGCTTCCGAGCGGGATGTAGATTTCTTTGCCCTTGCCCTTCTCCTTGAGGTAGGCCAGGGTCGCGTCAACCGTCCTGAGGTCAGTTATGGTAGCGTCAATAACGCCGACCTGGCTCCTGAGGTACTCAATCTCACCGAGGTAGCTCCTAATCTCGTCCTGAATCTGCTCAAGGGTTCTGGTCTTCTTCTCCTCGGCCATTCCCATCACCCCCTCAAACTTTTTCTTACCCATTGTTAAAATAACTTTTGGTATTTAAAAGTTTTTTGGTAAGGCTTATTAAAGATGGTCTTGAACGCATCATCATGATAATCAACGAGACTAAGGGGAAAGCATGGCACGGAAAAGTTAAGCTCGCGGATACCTTCCTCAAACGGTTTAGGGGGCTTATGCTGGTCAAAAACGTTAACCATGCACTGGTTTTCGTCCTCCCAGCTGAAACGCGGGCAAACGCTTCAATCCACATGTTTTTCATGCTGAGCGACATCGACGTTATCTGGCTTGACTCCTCCAGGAGAGTAGTGGACTTTAAGACTGCAAAGAAGTGGCGTCTCTACACTCCGAAGAAAGCCGCCCAGTACATAATCGAAGGCCCCGTTGGGCTGATAAGAACCCTTGAGGTGGAGGAAGGGGACTTAATAAGCTGGACGCCTACCGAAGAAAGGGAGAAGGCAGTTCCAGTCAAGTCGCTAATTCCAGGAAAAATAAACTTAAACGGCTCCAAAAACAGTATTGCAATGGTTGAAAGCGTTAAAGAAGTAAAAGCCAATGAGGTTTAGAACTCAAACTCGACTCCGTTCTCGTCGCCCTCCCAGAGGACTATGCGCTTGAGCTGCACTCCTCCAGGAAGTTTCTCCTGAATCTCTTCTGCTATCCAGAGGGCGATGTTCTCTGTTGTCGGGTTCTTAAAGAGGGAGTTGAGGTTTTTGTGGTCGAGTTCCTTTATTATGTTCTCCACAATTCTCCGAAGCTCCAGAAAGTCCATTACATAGCCGTTCTTAAGCGGGCCTTCAACGGCGACCTCCAGCCGGAAGGTATGACCATGTATCTCCTCTGCTTGACCATCTATGATGACCGCATGGGCTGCCTCAAACTTGAAGCGCTCGACGACGCGGGATTTCATGGCTGCACCTCCAGCTCATTTAGATATGACACTAGTAATATGCCTTCTCTGTTACAAGCATCTGAGAAATCTGAATCAAGAGATACTAAGGCCTCTATTCCGTAGTATTCTGCAGTGGCAAGCAGAAGAGCATCGTTAGGCAGCAGACTGTACTCAGAAGACAGCCTAACGGCAATAGTGGCTACATCATAATTAACCTCAAGAAAGTCGGGTATTGCAAGGAGAGGTAGAACAACCTCCTCAAACTCCTGCACGGCAGATTTAACGAGTTCGGGTTTCTTTTTGGCCTTCCAGTAAGGGCCGACCTTAATGCGGAGATAATGGTAAAAAACCTCGCTGAAAACAACGTCGTTTATGAAAACCCGCCAGTTTGAGTGAAACAGCTTCGTGAGGAGGTTTTCTGCGGTAGTATCGCCTTTAAGGGCTTCAATGAACACATTACTATCAACTAGAAAGCTCCTCATAGAGCTCAGCCTCCAGCTCGCGCCAGGACTTCTCGGACTTTATGGAGCCAAAAGCCCGTTGGAGGACGTCATCAAGGTTCGCTCTTGCTCTTGCTCTGAGCTCGTCCATTTTAGCCCGCCACTCTCGGTTGAGGGCTACATATCCAGTTTTCTCCACTTCCCCCACCAGTGGTGAATTAGAACCGAAGTAAATAAAACTTTCTTACCGAAAGGCTAATCTGTGGGTAGGGATACTATTCAGTTTGGGTGAGACCTATGGGCCGTGGGATGACCGTTGATGCAAACCGCGTTATAGCTGGTGGCGTCCTGGTCTTCGTCGAGCCTGAAACATTCAAGAAGTTTCTGGAGCTGAAGGAGAGGCCCCTTGTCATAGTCGGTGAAACGGGGGGATTCAAGAAGGTCAAGCTTACCATGACGACCTACGATGGGGCGCTGATAATAACCCGGGGCGAAGTTGAGCTGTCTGAGACTGCAATAGTCGTAAAGGCTAGGGAGCTTTCCCTTGGGAAATGACTCCATTGGGCAACGACGAGCACAAGATATCAGGAAAAAGCCGAGTTAGAGCGGAACATTAATGCTTCCTTTTTAAGCTTATCACGGCTTCAACGTGCGGCGTGTGGGGAAACATATCTATTAATACTGCATCCTCTATGGTGTATGCCTTCTTCAGGTGGTTCTCATAGTCTAGCTTGAAGGCCTTCGGGTTGCAGGAGACGTAGACGACTTTTCCTATCTCACTTCTCGCGAGGGTTTCCGCTACCTCCTTTAGCCCCTTTCTCGGGGGATCAACGACCACCGTGTCGTACTTCCCTATCGGGGTCTCCTCCGCCCTCCCAACTTTGAAGGTTGCATCAACATTGTTAATCTCGGCGTTCTTATTGGCTATCTCAACGGCGAACGGGTTGAGTTCAATGCCTTCAACCTGGAATCTTCTCTTTGCCAGCCACACTCCAAACGTCCCAACTCCAGCGTACAGGTCTAAAATCATCTCCCCGGAGGCAAAATTCTCGACGGCCTTAATGAGAAGCGGAAGGGCATAGCTGTTGGTCTGGAAGAAGCTGTTGGGATGAATAAGGTACGTGACTTCCCCAATTCTCTCGTGGATGTAAGGCGATCCGCCGATTAGTTGGGGCTCACCCCTTGGGTCGTCTCTCTTATCGGTCTTGACGCTCCAGTATAGAGAATCTGCGAATGAGAAGTATCCTAAGAACGCCTCCGTCGTGTTGGGGGAAGGAGGGGAGTGGGATATCAAGTTTACCATTATCTCTCTCGTGAACTTCCCCTCCCTCACCTGGAGGTAGTGAACGTCTCCAGTTTTTCTCTTCAAATCCCAGGGCTTCAAGCCAGTCTCGGCGAGAAAGCTTCTCAGAGCACGTAGATAATCTAGCGTTTTTTCTGAGAAAACGGGACACTCAAAGAGATCTTCCACGTCGAAAGGATTTCCATACTTTTTAAGTCCAATGCCTGTCGTTGAAACGATGAAGTTGCTAACGTTTCTGAAGCCCCAAACTTTTGGAGAGCCCTTTATATCGGCACTTATCCCAGTGATCTTTTCAAAAAGCTCGACTTTGAGCCGCAACTGCTCCTTGTACTTCAACCCCTGCCAGAGGCATCCCCCGCAGAATCCGAAGTGTCTGCACCTCGGGCGCTGGCGGAGTGGGGAAGGATCGAGGAGTTCAAAATCCGTAACAATTCTCCTTCCAAAGCGGCGTTTTACTCTTCTGGCCTTTACAAAATCATAAGGATATGCAAATGGAACGTAGAGGGGTTTCTCTTCCCGCCTCAGTATGCCCAGCCCATCCTCGCTTAAGTCCCAAATCTTTCCTTGAATCTTCATGCCCCTCACTACTCTGTAGTTTTTTAAGAGCTTCCCGCAGGACCAAAAAGAAGTTGAGTATAAAAATTAAGTGGCAAAAATGGAACATCAGAGCTCGGCTTCCCCGAGCAGTTCGAGCATCTCGAGGAGGCGTGGGTCTTTCACTTTCTCGATGGCCTTCTTAACTTCCTCATCTTCGATCTTGCCGTCCTTGAAGAGCGCCAGGGCCTTGACTGCCTCGAAAAAGTCTGCCCACTCCGGGAACGCATTTATGAACATGTCTATGTTCAGGTAAACCGTCTCGAAGTCGTCGTCGAGGAAGAGCTGCCACAAGACATCCATAAGCGCCCCGAAGGCTATGTCTTCGTAGTCAGTGCCCCTGCCATAGACCAGGGCGTACAGGCACTCCTGGAGTGCCGCCTCATAATCTTCGTACTCCTCGAAGATTTCCTCAAAGCTCAGGTGAGCCTCAACGAGGAGCTCTCTGTCTTCGAGTATCTTCGGCAGGACACCTGCGATTATGGCTTTGCCCCTGTAAGTGTCCCCTGCCTCGAAGGTTACGTAGCCCTTGTATATTCTGAGCCTGAGAAGCTCCCTTTCGTCCCCCATCTTCTCGTACAGTTCCTCTGCCTTCTCGATGAGTTCCAGGGCCTTCTCGTACTCCTGAATCTCCTCGTGTATCATGGCCATGCTGTAGTATATCCTTGCAGCGTGCTCAACGTTACCCTTGGCAACCTCTTCCTCAAGAAGCCCCCTGAACAGCTCCAGGCTCTTTTCAAGCTCTCCTATGAGGTAGTACAGGTCGGCAAGGTGGAATTTAAGCTCGAATTCATCCTTCTCCTTTGCGAGCTTCTCGAACTCGCTTATCTTGTCGATTCCCAGTATCTCGTGGTAGTAGTAGAGCACCAGCTTGTATAGCTCCCAGTCGTTGCACTCCTTGGCGATCTCCTCGGCCTTTTCAAGGACTTCTTTGAGCTGTTCATCGCTCAGGTCGTCCACCCTGTAGTAGAGAACCCTCTTGAGTTCCCCACAGTTTTTCTCCTGGATGGCTTTCATCAGCTCTTCCATGTTTTTCACCATATCTGGTTAGCCCTCAGAATATTTAACGCTTTGGCTTAGGTTTTTAACCCCTGGCTGAAACTATAGACCATGCTTGAAGTCTTCTTCCTCGGTACCGGCGGCATAATGCCGACGCGCGAAAGAAACGTCCCAGCCATAGCTCTCCGCTACAAGGGCGAGATAATCCTCTTCGACGCCGGAGAAGGTACGATAAGACAGATGAACACGGCAAAGCTCAGCCCGATGAAGGTGGATAAAATCTTCATAACCCACTTCCACGGCGACCACTACCTAGGAATTCCCGCGTTGATCCAGACTATGAACCTGTGGGACAGGCAGAAGCCCCTCCACATCTACGGGCCGAAGTACACCTTCCAGTTTGTCCAGAACCTTTTGAACAGCGGCTTTTTCAGGCCGGGCTTTGATATCCACGTCCACGAGCTTGGAGAGACGAGGCTGAAGTTTGGAGACTACGAGATATGGAGCTTCAAGGTCGAGCACGGTATTCCTGCCCTCGGCTACGTCTTCAAGGAAAAGGACAGAAGGGGGAAGTTCCTGAAGGAGAAACTGAGGGAGTACGGGCTTGAGGAGGGCCCGATACTTGGAAAGCTTGAGAGGGAGGGCAAAATAGAGTGGAACGGCAGGATAATCCGGCTTGAAGACGTGACAGGGCCAAGAAGGAAAGGTTTAAAGATTGTTTACACCGGCGACACGGAGCCCTGTGAGAGAGTGAAACTCTTTTCCGAGAGAGCAGACCTGCTCATCCATGAGGCGACTTACCTGAACCCTGGAGACAGGGGAGACAGCTACCACTCAACCGTCGAAGAGGCCTGCGACACTGCAAGAAGGGCTAAGGTGAAGCTACTTGCACTGTTCCACAGGGCCTTTCGCTACAGTTATGAAGACTACGTTGAAGAAGCCCTCAAGATATGCGAAAGCCTTGGAGTTAGGGCAGTAGTCCCGAGAGACTTCGATGTCATAACTTTCAAATCGGGCACGTGGGAGCTTAGAAACCTTCTGGAGGAGAGAGAATGAACTACCTACGTTACGTCAAAATAATAGGAACGATGCACGTTTCGCCAAAGAGCAGGGACGAGGTCTTCAGGACGATATTAAAGGAGAGACCGCACGCCGTTGCCGTTGAACTTGACAGGGCTCGATTTATCGGAATGCAGCAGAAAATAGAAATGACCCTCTCTGACTCCCTCAGGCTCGGAAGAAAGGGCGTGATAAACTACGTCCTCGCCAAGGTCGAGGAGAAGCTCGGTGAGACGTTCGGAATGGCTCCGGGTGAGGAGATGAAGGCAGCGATAGAGGCCGCCCGCGCCATTGGAGTACCTCTCTACCTCATAGACGAGGACATAGGTCTTATTCTCGCCAAGATATCCCGCGCACCAGTGAGGGAAAAGCTCCTCATGGCGCTGGAATCCCTGGGGGTCTTCCTTCCCATCAAGGCCGTTGACATCGGCGACCCTTTTGAGGAATACCGCTGGATGATGCTGGAGTTCAGGAGGAGGTATCCGTACCTTTACCGCGTCCTGGTGGAGGAGAGGAACGAGGTAATGGCCAGAAACCTTATGATGATAGTCGATTCACTGCTCGCTGGGGGAGTACAACGTCCGAAGGTTGTGGCGGTGGTGGGTCTGGGACACAAGCCCGGGATAGAACGCATTCTGAACAGAGGAAAGACTGAACCCGTTACTTTTATATTCTGAAACGTCAAGAACCTTTGGAGGGCCAGCCATGAAGGAGAGGCTTGAGAAGATGCTCAACGTGGAGATAATCAGGATCGAAGAGGCCGACGACAAGATAGTTGTCTACGTTCCCGCTGATAAAGTCAGGATTGCCGTCGGGAGCGGCGGTGCCGCTGTGAAGGCCGCCGAGCTCGTCATCGGCAAGAAGATCGAGGTCAGGCCTGCAGAGTGATATCACTCAGGGTGATAAAGAGGCTAAAGGTTAAATACCCACACTCCCTTTTTTTAACGGTGATACCATGGAGTACAAGCGCCCTATTGGTCTTGATATTGACCTTGAGACCGGAGTGATTCCCGGCGCTAAAAAGCTCGTCAGGAGGCTCAGCGACCTCAAGGGCTATTTCCTTGATGAAGAGGCCTACAACGAGCTCCTCAAGGAAGACCCGGTTGTCTATGAGGTCTACGCAATCGAGCAGGAGGAGAAGGAGGGCGACCTCAACTTCGCCACCACGGTTCTTTATCCAGGCAAGGTCGGTAAAGAGTTCTTCTTCACAAAGGGCCACTTCCACGCCAAGCCCGACAGGGCCGAGATATACTATGGCATCAAAGGGAAGGGGGGAATGCTCCTCCAGACGCCTGAAGGCGAAGCGGAATGGATTCCGATGGGGCCCGGAACCGTGGTCTACGTCCCGCCCTACTGGGCGCACAGGACTGTGAACACCGGAAACGAGCCCTTCATCTTCCTTGCGATATACCCAGCAGACGCCGGCCACGACTACGGCTCGATTAAAGAGAAGGGCTTCTCGAAGATAGTCATTGAGGAAGATGGGGAAGTCAAGGTCGTCGACAACCCGCGCTGGAAGGAGTAGCCCGAAATCCTTATTAGTCCTATCTCTTTTTTCACTCTTGGTGATACATGTGAACTGGGATGGGCTTTACGCTTCTGCATTTGAGAGGATTCGCGACAACATAGGCAAGGTTGGAAACGTACTTCTGGCATACAACACCAACATCGACGCAATAAAGTACCTTGAGAGGGAAGACCTTGAGAGGAGGATCGGAGCAGCTGGCAGAGAAGAAGTCCTTCCTTATTCAGAGAAGCTCCCCAAGAGGATAGAGAGCGTTCCTCAACTTCTAGGCTCAATTCTCTGGAGCATCAGGAGGGGCAAAGCTGCTGAGCTCTTCGTTGAGAGCTGTTCAACGCGCTTTTACATGAGGCGCTGGGGCTGGGACGAGCTGAGGATGGGCGGCCAGGTGGGCATAATGGCGAACCTCCTCGGCGGTGTTTACGGTGTCCCTGTCATAGCCCACGTTCCGCAGCTCTCACGCCTTCAGGCAGAACTCTTCAAGGATGGGCCGATTTACGTGCCGAAGGTTGAGGGTGGGAAGCTTAAACTCGTCCACCCGAAGGAGTTTAAGGCCGACGAAGAGAACTGCATCCACTACATCTACGAGTTCCCGCGCGGGTTCAGAGTTTTTGACTTCGAGGCGCCGAGGGAGAACAGATTCATAGGCTCTGCCGACGACTACAACACCAACGTTGTTATAAGGCCAGAGTTTGAGGAGCATTTTGGGGAGATAGCTGAAAAGACCGAGCTGGCGATAATAAGCGGACTTCAGGCCCTAACTGAAGGGAACTACCGCGAGCCCTTCGAGACGATAAAGGAGCACCTTGACGTCCTCGAGGGGAAGGGCATTCCCGCCCACCTTGAGTTCGCCTTCACTCCCGACGAGACCGTGAGAAAGGAAATCCTTGGAGTTCTCGGCAAGTTCTGGAGCGTTGGCCTGAACGAAGTCGAGCTGGCCTCGATAATGGACGTGATGGGTGAGAAGACCCTCGCTGAAAAGCTCCTTGCCCACGACCCGGTTGACCCAATAGTGGTCACGAAGGCCATGCTTAAGCTCGCCGAGAAGACGGGAGTAAGGAGAATACACTTCCACACCTACGGATACTACCTGGCTTTAACCGACTACCGCGGCGAGTTCGTGAGGGACGCTCTCCTGTTCGCGGCCTTAGCGGCGGCTGCGAAGGCCAAACTGGGCGACGTCAGGAACATAGACGACGTCGTGAAGGCGATGGACGTCCCTGTGAACGAGAAGGCAAAGGGCGTTGAAGAGGCCCTCACTAAAGAGTACGGCATGGAGAACGGTATTGCGGAGGTTAACGGCTACCAGCTTGCATTCATTCCGACGAAGATCGTCGCCAAGCCGAAGAGCACCGTTGGAATTGGGGACACAATATCAAGCTCGGCCTTTGTGGGCGAGTTCGCTCTTCGTTAACCCCTTTCTTTATCCTTAAGAGTTATAAGAAGTGCTGTCAACTTGCTCCGGTGGGAATCATGAAGACTGTACTCCTCGCGGGTGGGAAGGGGACGAGGCTCTGGCCGCTCAGCAGGGAGCTGATGCCGAAGCAGTTCGTCCGCTTCCTCGACGATGAGAGCCTCTTCCAAAAAACAGTTGAGAGGGCACTGCTTTTCTCAAAGCCATCGGAGATATTCGTTGTGACCAACAAGGACTACCGCTTCAGGGTTATGGACGACCTCAGGGAGATTAGGATAGAGTTGCCCGCGGACAACATTCTGCTTGAACCCGTCGGTAAAAACACCCTCCCCGCTATAGTCTGGGCGGTTCTTAAGATTGAGGAGAAGTTTGGACCTTCAAAGGTTGCCGTTCTTCCGAGCGACCACCTGATAGAGACAGGTGAAGCCTACGAAAGAGCCTTCGAGAACGCTGAGAGGCTTGCTGATAAGTTCCTGGTGACGTTTGGAATAAAGCCCAACAGACCCCACACGGGCTACGGCTACATAAAGCCCGGTGAGAGAATCGAAGAAGGCGGAAGGCTCCTCGGCTACAGGGTTGACGAGTTCAAGGAGAAGCCCGACCTCGAAACTGCAAAAAGGTACGTGGAAAGTGGATACTACTGGAACAGCGGCATGTTCGCGTTCTCGACGTCCCTCTTCCTTGAGGAAGTTGAAAAGCACGCGCCTGAAGTCTTGGAGGCCTTTGAGTCTAGCTCGAGCATTGAGGAGGCCTACGAGAAAGCCCCAGAGATAAGCATAGACTACGGTGTAATGGAGAAGACTGAGAAGGCAGCGGTCGTGCCGCTCAACGTTAAGTGGAGCGACCTTGGAAGCTTCGACGCGATTTACGAAGTCCTTGAAAAGGACGATGCTGGAAACGCAGTCCAAATTCGTGGTAAGAAGGGCTACCACATCGGCGTGAACTCGAAGAACAATCTGATAATGACTGAGAGGCTCACCGCAACGGTCGGCGTCAGCGACCTTGTTATTATAGACACCGGCGATGCCCTTCTCGTTGCCCACAGGGGGGAGACGCAGAAGGTCAAAGAGATCTACAGGGCACTCAGAGAGATGAACGACGAGAGGGCTATCGTGCATAGAACCGCCTACAGGCCTTGGGGAAGCTACACAGTCCTTGAGGAAGGCGACCGCTACAAGATAAAGCGCCTAACGGTCCTGCCGGGCAAGAAGCTTTCCCTTCAGATGCACTACCACAGGAGCGAGCACTGGGTCGTCGTTAGGGGAACTGCCAAAGTAATCGTCGGTGATAGGGAGCTTCTCCTCCGCCCCGGCGAGAGCACCTTTATCCCAGCTGGAGTCAAACACCGCCTTGAAAACCCTGGAAAGGTCGTTCTAGAGGTTATAGAGACTCAGATTGGGGAATACCTTGGCGAGGACGACATAGTCCGCTTCGTCGACGACTTTGGAAGGGATTAACCTTTTAATTTATTTATCACTCTCAGTGATAGGGGTGGTTGCAATGGGAAAGCTCTTTGGAACGTTTGGCGTTAGGGGGATAGCGAACGAGGAGATAACCCCAGAGTTCGCCCTTAAAATCGGCATGGCCTTTGGAACACTCCTCAAGAGGGAAGGTAGAGAAAGGCCGCTCGTCGTTGTCGGCAGGGATACGAGGGTGAGCGGTGAAATGCTCAAGGACGCCCTCATCAGCGGACTTTTGAGTACCGGTTGCGACGTCATAGACGTTGGGATAGCTCCAACCCCTGCAATCCAGTGGGCCACCAATCACTTCAATGCCGACGGTGGAGCGGTCATAACCGCCTCCCACAACCCGCCCGAGTACAACGGCATAAAGCTCCTTGAACCGAACGGCATGGGGTTGAAGAAGGAAAGGGAAGCCATCGTTGAGGAGCTGTTCTTCAGTGAGGACTTCCACAGGGCTAAATGGAACGAGATTGGTGAGCTGAGGAAGGAGGACATAATCAAGCCCTACATCGAGGCGATAAAGAACAGGGTAGATGTGGAGGCGATAAAGAAGAGGAGACCCTTCGTCGTCGTTGACACCTCCAACGGCGCTGGCAGTCTAACCCTGCCCTATCTATTGAGAGAGCTCGGCTGTAAGGTTGTTTCCGTTAATGCTCATCCAGACGGCCACTTCCCTGCCAGGAATCCCGAACCGAACGAGGAGAACCTCAAGGGTTTCATGGAGATCGTTAAAGCTCTTGGAGCTGACTTCGGCGTTGCTCAGGATGGAGACGCTGACAGGGCGGTTTTCATCGACGAGAACGGCCGCTTCATCCAGGGCGATAAGACGTTCGCGCTGGTAGCCGACGCAGTCCTCAGGGAAAACGGCGGCGGGCTTTTAGTTACGACCATAGCGACTTCCAACCTCCTCGACGACATAGCGAAGAGGAACGGAGCCAAAGTTATGAGAACAAAGGTGGGTGATTTAATCGTTGCCAGGGCTCTCCTCGAAAACAACGGCACCATAGGCGGCGAGGAGAACGGCGGCGTTATCTTCCCGGACTTCGTGCTCGGCAGGGACGGGGCGATGACAACGGCGAAGATAGTTGAAATCTTTGCCAAGAGCGGGAAAAAGTTCAGCGAGCTGATAGACGAGCTGCCAAAGTACTACCAGTTCAAGACGAAGAGGCACGTTGAGGGTGACAGGAAGGCTATAGTTGCCAAAGTGGCAGAGCTTGCAGAGAAGAAAGGCTACAAGATAGACACCACCGACGGGACTAAGATAATCTTCGACGACGGCTGGGTTCTCGTGAGGGCAAGCGGAACCGAGCCGATAATCAGAATCTTCAGCGAGGCCAAGAGCGAGGAAAAGGCAAGGGAGTACCTTGAGCTTGGGATTAAGTTGCTTGAAGAAGCGCTTAAGGGCTGAAGCTCCCATCCTCTATATTTTTCCTTCCGCCAGCAAAAAAAAAAGAAAATTAAAAGCTTTCAGCCGCTCTTTATGTAGAAGCCCATCGGAATTTCCGCTGAGCATGAGCTGAACCATCCCGTCTTGAACTTGTACTTCTGGGAGCTTTTTGTGGCGTTGATCGTTATTGTAGGCCCATTTTCTTTTATTGTGCCATCTATGGAGATGCTTCCTGCATTCTCGTACTGGAGTGAAGCTGTGAGGCCCGCGACGGGAGCTGGTGCTCCGAACGCAACGGCAATGGCTCCCACAGGGATTCCGATTCCAAATTTGACGCCGCAGTCCCCACTGGTGCCCTTCAAAAGGTATTTCAGAGTTATTCCTTTGTTCTCCTCAAGTGGATGTAATATGCCCTCCTTGGTAAATTTGAAGAATGTCCAGTCGAAACCGGGACTTCCAATAGATGCACCGCCATCTATTATGTATCCATGAACTCCCTTACTAGCTTTCACATCGTAGATACCGACGTCTATCCTCTCCCTACCGGTTTCACTGCATTTTGCTCCCTCGCAGAGGTACTCCTTTTCGTGTCTGTAGTAGGGTTTGGCCCAGATGTAGATATAACCCATCCTTCCCTTGGGAACGTCTACTATATCTCCAAAGTAATAGTTGCCCTCAACAGGAACCCACCTCTTTCCGTATATGTCTACTGAAGATGATAGCACATTTACTGGGTCTCCACTTCTGAACTTTTTCTCAAGGTCAATCCCGTAGGCGATGGTCGCTGAGAACTCCGTCTTGTACGATGCTTCCAGAGACACGGACCCCTGGAGCTCCCCCTTTCCGTTCCTGTTGTCAATGATGAGGATGGGAACCTTTACGTATTCTTCTGCTTCCCAGGAGTCATCTGCGGGCCTCCACTCGTAGTAGTACCACCTTTCGCGAGCAGGTTTTGGGAGAGGTTCTTTTTCGAGGAGCTCAACCGATACCCTCTTGGTAGCTCCCCTCAGGTCTTCCGCCGAGAGGAAGTCCGAGCCGATCCCCCTGTAGAGCTGGCCGTTTTCTCTGTCTATCACCCATACCGAGACCCTGATTCCGTAGCGCTTCTCCTCGCTTATGCTCGATAGGAACTTCCGGATGTCCTCAACTTTCAAGACACTCCTCGTCGTGTCGAACTTCCAGAACCCAGAGCGCTTGATCCGGTAGTGGCCGAGGGTCTTAATGCCGGAGGGCGTGGCAACGTCAATTTGAACCTGGATTTCATAGTCTCCTGAAAAGCCCCTCAGCATCTTTCCGTTCTCGTCAGTCAATACTACTCTAATTCCTCCGTCTGGTGGCATCCATTCCGCCGATACGCCTGTTCCTATCAAGAGTGCTGTTAATATTAGTATGCTGAGCATTTTTAAAATCCTTCTCATTAGGAGTCACTAAAATAATTAAGATCAAAAGTATTTTTAAAGTTTTTGGCTATTAATGAGGATAAGAAAGGAGTTGGTTCACAGCAAAATGTCAATCCAAGTCGGAGACCTTCCACATTTTCAGCAGCTCAACCCCTTCTTCCACGCTCCGCGGAACCTTCAGGCCGAGCCTCAGGAAAAGCTCCACGAGCGGCGGTACGTCGAGGTTGTGCCCCCTAAGAAGTTCAGGGTTTCCGAGCACTTCTTCAGGAGAACCAACTTTCACGATTTTACCCCCGTCCATCAGCGCTATCCTGTCGCAGAGGAAGAGGTATTCTGCCTCGTGGCTTGCGAGGATGACTGTCTTCCCCTCCCGCTTCAGCCCGAGTATAATCTCCCTGACTGCCTTCTTGCCCTTAAAGTCGAGGTTCGCGAAGGGCTCGTCAAAGACGATTACTTCAGGTTCCATAGCCAAAACAGTTGCTATCGCTATCCTCTTCTTTTCGCCGAAGCTAAGCGCCTTCGTCTCCCGGTTGATGTAGTCGAGCATCCCAACTCTCCCGAGAGCCTCTTCAACACGCTTTCTGAGCTCTTTACCCCTCAGACCGAGATTGTATGGGCCGAAGGCAACGTCCTCGAACACCGTTGGAGAGAAGAGCTGGTCGTTTGGATCTTGGAAGACGAGCCCAACAATCTTCCTTGCTTTCCCGGGCTTTTTAACTGGGTTGATCCCGTTTATAATCACTTCACCCTTCTTCGGCTTTAGCAGTCCGTTGAGGTGCAGGATGAGGGTGCTCTTCCCTGCCCCGTTCGGCCCAAGGAGGCCAAAGGCTTCGCCTTTCTTGATCCTCAGGTTCACGCCCCTCAGGACTTCTCTCCCGCCGTATGAGAAGTGAAGGCCTTTGATCTCAATCACAGTATCAGTCCCCCTGCGGCGAGTGCCATCAGGACGACCGTTCCGGGTGTTGGCCTCGGCTCCTCAAAAACCGGAAACTCTCCAAAGCCCCTCGCGAGCATGGCCCTGTAAACCCTTCCACTCCTCAGGTAGGCCCTCACGAAGACCTCTCCAAAGAGAGAAGCGAGCTTCCTGTAGTATTCGGCCCTTCCCACACCGAAGGCTCTGGAATCGAGGGCCCGCTTCATCCTGGTAGTTTCCTCAACGAAGAGGTCGAGGTAGCGGTAGGTGAAGGCGAGTGTGAGGATGAGAACCCTTGGGACCCTCAGGGCCTCCATTTCGGCTAGAATCCTCGTAAAACCCACCGATTCAACGACGATCAGAGCTGTACCAGCCGAGAGAAAGGCCTTCCCCAGAAGGAGGAAGAACGAGTTCAGTCCTTCTCTCGTCACATCCCCAAATGGAGTGCTCAAAATAGTCTCTCCAGGGTTGAAGAGCGCGAGAAGGAAAAGAAATCCCTCAAAGCCGAGGAGGAAAGTGAGCTTTTTGAGAGTGCTTTTCTCCGGGCGGAATGCTACGACGACCGCCGCGAAAAGCAGGAAGAAGTAGACTAACTCGCCCAGGCTCTTCCTCGTTACGACCCCAAAAGCGTAGAGAAAAATAAAGGGCAGGTACACCTCAGACACCCTTCAGGGCTCTGCTCAGCGCGTAGGCCACTCCAAAGGTTAGGGCTATTCCGAGGAGTCCCATCGCGAAGCTCTGCCCCCACGTTTCGCCGTAGTCGAGCGGTGCCTCATAGATGGGCTTCTCTTCGAGTCCGACCTTCTCCATCGTTGCCTCAAGGCCGTCAGGGTTGCTCGATGCAAGGGGAAGGACGATGGCCAGCACAACGGCTATTATCATTAGACCCTTTATCACGGCCTTCATGCAGGCACCCCCTCTATCTCGGGAAGCCTCGCCTTGATTGAATAAACTATCAGAACCGTTAGAACGGCCTCACCAATCCCGATGAGGGCGTGGTAGCCGACCATCAAGGAAAGAACCTTCGTGAAGGGGAGGCTGTGGCTGAGGCCTATCTCAACTGAAGCCAGCGCCGCACCGAGCACAACGGAGAGCCAGGCGGCGAGTCCCATCGCAAAGCCCTCGTGGATGCTCTTGAGCCTGCTGTAAACCCAGTAGCCGATGAAGGCCCCGATGAGTCCCATGTTGAGGATGTTGGCACCTATCGCGGTTATTCCGCCGTCGCCGAAGAGGAGAGTCTGGATGAGGAGGACTGATGTCATGACAATCACTGCCGCGTAGGAGCCGAGGAGAACCGCTACCAGCGTTGCACCGAGCAGATGTCCGCTGACCCCGCCGATTATCGGGAAGTTAACCATCTGCGCCGCGAATATGCCGGCCGCGAAGAGCCCGAGGAGAGGGATTTTCTCTTCTGGAACCTCCTTCAGCTTTCTGGAAGAGTACGCAACAGCCAGTATCGTTATCGCGTACGTCACCACTATCACGGGCGTGCTTAACAGTCCGTCAGGAATGTGCAACTGGGACACCTCCTATTCTAATCGTGCTATCATTATCAAAAAAAGTAGCATCAAATAAAAGCGTTTTTAAAACCGCGTATTACCAACCTAAGGTTTGAAACTGGTGTAAACACCAAGGAAAAAGCAAGAATTTGGGAAAACAGAAGAGGCGGAGTTCAGAGGTAGCCCCTGTCCTCCTCTTCCTGCGTTGACTGGGGCATTCCCTGCTCCAGCATCGCCCTCTGCATCTCCTGAACTTTCTGGAGTATCTCCTCCGTCTCCTTGGCGCGCTCTTCGAGGGCGGTCATGTCAACCTCGATGCCGAGTATCTTGGTTACTGCGCTCAGGACTGCCTTGGCGGCCTTGGGGTCAACTATGTAGCCGAGGCTCTCACCGAGGAGGCTTACCCCGTACATTGAGCGAAGCTTGCCCATGCCGAGGAGAAGGCCCGCCGCTCCTACGATCGCTCCACCCTCGTCCTCCCTCCAGATGACCTCGACCGAACAGCCCTCAAGCTTCTTCTTGTAGTACTCGACGAGCTCTTCATGAGTTACCGCCGCCAGAACCCTCGGTTCGCCCTGGAGCTCAGGCACCTGGTAGCCGCCCATGGTTATTATTTCCCTGACGCCGAGCTCCTGAACGAGGTCGAGCATCTTTCCAACGACCTCATAGTGCCCGGGGCTGTCTGTTGGTGGAACCTGCTGGTCGCCGGTTATTATGATGAGGTCTCTGCCGTCCTCGTCGGGGTTAACCCAGTAGTAGAACTCGTTCTTCATCAGCTCGACTATCGAGCCCTTCTTGATGAGAACCTGGTGCATGAAGTGGGGTGAGTATAGCTCGGCGAACTTGACTGCTTCAAGCTCCTGGATGAGGTGGTCAGCCGCGAGCTTTCCAACGAGGCCTATCCCGGGAAGGCCCTCTATGAAGACTGGATCTCTAAGCTGGGGCCTCTCAAGCAGGTAAATCATCGTTTCCTTCATCTTCAAGACCTCCTACCAATACCGAGGAGTTCACGCTTGAGCCTCCGCCTGTACTCGCCGTACGGGTCTTCCGGCGAGAAGCGTGGGGGATGAGCTACCTTGGTCTCGCTTCCACAGACCGGGCAGACTTCCTTCAGCGTGTACCTCCCGCAGTTGGGACACTTCCTTATCCTGAAGTGCATCAGGAACCCCTCTTCTTAACTTTCTTAATCCTCTTCTCCTTCCTTATCAGCGTCGCCTCTCCGCCCGCTTCCTTGATGACGCGGAGGATCTCCTCGGCTATGTCTTCCAGAACCTCCTCGGCCTTGTAGTAGTCTGGAGCGGTGATGTCGATCCTGTACCTCGGAGCGCCCTGGTAGGAGAACTTGACCTCGATGTCCTTCTCCTGGTTGGCCCTGTCGCGGGCCTTTATGAGCGCCTCCTTGATTATCTCGATGCCGTTGGGCTTCGGAACGGTTATCTCAAACTCCGCATCTATCGTGACCGTCGGAATCTCGACGTAGGCCTCGATTATCGGCTTTAGAGCCTCAATCCACTCGTCGCTGATGAGTCCCTTGAGGACGTCCATACCGTTCTGGGCCGCGTCCTCAAAGGCAGCATAAACCTCGCCGTACTCTTCCTCAAGCGGGACCCAGACCTCTCTCCAGGCCGTTTCAAAGTCCTTTCCGAGCTTTTCGGCAGCCATTTTGAGCAGGTTCTCTGCCTTCTGAGCCCTCTTGTACTCCTGAAGCTTCGCCTTCCTCTGCTGCTGGTTAACCCTCTTTAGGCTCAGGTCGATGTGTCCTTTCTCGGGGTCAACGCGGATGACCTTGGCGACTATCTTCTGTCCCTCTTTGAGGTAGTCCCTTATGTTCTTGACCCATGTGGGAGCGACCTCGCTTATGTGCATGAAGCCCTCCTTTCCAGGGTACTCGTCAAGCGTGAGAAAGGCTCCGTAAGGGTGAATGTTCTTAACGGTTGCAACCACAAACTCTCCTTCCTCTGGGTACTCTTTAGCCTTCCTTGGCATCTCAATCACCTCAAAGTTTTCTCTCCGAGAAGATTAACGAGAAGAGGTTTTAAAAGTTTGGTGAAAAGGAAAGGAATCACTCAAGAACTTCGAGAACCTTGGCCTTGATGATGCCCTTTCCGCCGGTCGGCTCGACGAGGGTGGCACCGCAGACCAGGCACCTGACGGGAGTGGCCGGGTGGCTGAAGACTATCTGCTCGTTGCCGCAGTCAATGCACTTAACGCGGAGGAACCTGCTCCTCGGCATCGGAATGAGGTTCTTCGGGAGGGCCATCGCATCACACCTCCACCAGCTCGAACTTCTTCACACGGAAGCCCTGTCCCCTGGTGTGGGCCTTTCCGCAGACGGTGCAGCGGAACCTGAGGTCGAGCTTTTTGACCGGCTTCTCCCTTCCAGCCGGGTTCGGCCTCGGGAAACCTGTGTAACCCTTGAGCTTTCTCCTGAACCTCCTCTGGCCCGCGCTCAGCTCGCTCCTCGGCCTCTTCTTGACCTTCTCGACCTTGTGAATGGTGTGTCTCTTACAAAACGGGCAGTACGTCCTTATCTGCTTCGGGTACTTCATTCCTCTCACCTCCGAGAGAGGCCCGGTGGGTTCCTACTTGCCTTCGGATACCCCCGAGCCATGAGGCATGATCGCCTGCAGGCATCGGTATGGGAAAGGCTTTAAAAAAGTTTTTCCGCGGGGAAAAGTTTAAATACAAAATGTTATTAAAGTCTTCTGGAGAGCCGAAGGAGGTGAGACCATGAAGCTCGCCGAGGCAGTCACAAACGTGAAGGAAGTCGAAAAGAAGGCCGAAAAGGAATACAAGGCCCTTCTCAAAACCCTGAAGAGCCCGGAGTACTCTGATCTCAGAGTCCTCCTTCTGAGGATGACCGTTGACACCATTCTCCACAGGAGGCTTGCAGAGGCACTTGAGAAGGCTTACAAAGAGGCCATTGAGCTGATCGAAGAGTTCGGGTACGTTGACGTGCCCGAGACGCCCGAAACTGCCCCGGGGAACCAGGTGTCCAGCGGTCTCGTCCTGATACCGGGAATTCCGGCCGTCCAGGTCGCCCCCTACGGGCTCCTTGGAAGCAGAATCCCGCCTGAGGACGCCCTCGAAGAGCTGCTCAAGAACCTTCCGGATAACGTGGCGCTTCCACCCGAGAAGCTCAGGGAGATAAGGGACAAGCTAGAAAAGCTCAGGGCCCTCTGCGAGAAAATGAGTGAGAACTACAGAATCCTTGAGCAGAACGCGGTTCACCCGGTCGTACAGGCCTTTGCGGAGAGCGCGAGGAAGAACGAGGAGCAGCACAAAGTTGTTGTTGACGGGCTGTTGAAGAGGTATTCGGAGGAGAAATGAGCTTCAGAGGCTCAGGATAAACGACACCACGAACGGAACCACCGCCGTAAGGATGAAGCCGTGGACGAAGGCAACTAAGGCTGTTTCCCTTCCCCCGAATTTTGTTATTATCGGCAGGGTTGTGTCCATGGTCGTTGCCCCGCCCATGACAACGGCCTTCTCTGGAGATACCCACTTTATGACAACAGGGTACAGGATTATCGTCAGGATTTCCCTCAACAGGTTGCCCAAAAACCCGATAGCACCGTAGATTGCCGAGTACTGGGCTATCAGCGGGCCGGTTATTGAGTACCACCCGCACCCTGCACCTATTGCGAGTCCCCACTTCAGGTCTATTCCAAGCACCAACGCTCCAACAGCCCCACCAAGAAGAGACCCCAAGAGTGTCTCCGTCGGCAGGAGGAGGGACTTCTTTCCGAGTTTTTTCAGCTCCTCTGCGTTGAGGCTCATCCCCAGATCGACTCCTATGAGGAGTATAAGGAGATCGAGCATAACCTCGTAGGCGTTTCCAAAATCCGGACTGAAGAAATGCCCGACGAGCAGCCCGAGGACAAGAGACCCGAGCACAAGGTAGAGAAACCTCAAGTTCTCACCCCCAGAGCCAGCACCAAACTTCCGAGAATCGTTAGAACCGCGAATACGAGGGAAGAAGCGAGGAGCCACAGGGCGCTGACTTTAACGGTTCCAGTTTTTACGCCCAGGAAAAATATCATCAGGAGGAGAGCAACGCTTATGGCCGTGTCAACTTTCACCCTTTTTCCTGTTCTCCTCAGGATGTAGCCAATTAACAGACCTCCAAGCAGAAATACGAAGATGTTCATGGTCTTGAAAAACTGACTGCCATTAATAAAATTATCGAAGGGCTCGGAGGGTGTTCACGTCATCATCTCCGGGTTCAGAATGCTTGCTACTCGTCATTGCCCATGGAAAGTCCAGCCCACACTTTAAAACCCTTCCTGAAAAACGTTCGATTCCAGAGTACCCAAAATCGTGCCAAGGTTTTTATGATGGACGTCTTAATGGTGGGTGGTGATTCACATGATCAAACCTTCCGAAAGGGCGATGGGCGTTGAGTACGCCATAAGGGATGTCGTCCTCCCGGCGAGGGAGCTTGAGAAAAAGGGCATCGAGGTAATCAGACTCAACATAGGCGACCCCGGGAAGTACGACTTCCAGCCGCCGGAACACATGAAGGAGGCATACTGCAGGGCCATAAAAGAGGGCCACAACTACTACGGACCGAGTGAAGGTCTCCCCGAGATGAGGGAGGCCGTCGTCCAGCGTGAGAAGAGGAAGAACGGCGTGGACATCACCCCCGATGACGTCCGCGTCACAACTGCCGTCACCGAGGCACTTCAGCTCCTCTTTGGTGCACTCCTCGACCCTGGAGACAACATCCTCGTTCCAAGTCCGAGCTATCCGCCTTACACCGGCCTCGTCAAGTTCTACGGCGGAATACCCAATGAGTACGATACAATAGAGGAGAACGGCTGGCAGCCGGACATTGACGACATGAGGAAGCGCATAAACGAGAGGACTAAAGCGATAGCCGTTATCAACCCTAACAACCCCACCGGAGCGCTATACGAGAAGAAGACCGTGAAAGAAATCCTTGATCTGGCCGGCGAGTACGACATACCCGTCATCAGCGACGAGATTTACGACCTCATGACCTACGAGGGGGAGCACGTCTCACCCGGCTCGCTCACAAAGGACGTTCCCGTTATAGTCATGAACGGCCTCTCCAAGGTCTACTTCGCCACAGGCTGGCGCTTGGGCTACTTCTACTACGTTGATCCTGAAAACAAGCTTGCCGAGGTCAGGGAAGCCGTTGACAAGCTCATGCGCATAAGGATATGCCCGAGTACCCCGGCCCAGTTCGCGGCCATAGCGGGTCTAACTGGCCCGATGGATTACCTGGAAGAGTACATGAAAAAGCTCAAGGAGAGGAGGGACTACATCTACAAGCGCCTGACGGAGATACCAGGAGTTAGCACCCAGAAACCGCAGGGGGCGTTCTATATCTTCCCACGCATTGACGAGCGCTCCAAGTGGAAGAGTGACAAGGAGTTCGTCCTCGATGTCCTCCACGAGGCCCACGTCCTCTTCGTCCACGGTTCGGGCTTCGGAAGGGCTGGAAACTGGCACTTCCGCATAGTCTTCCTTCCGCCGGTTGAGATACTGGAGAAGGCAATGGACAGGTTCGAAGAGTTCATGAGAAAGAGGCTGGCGGAGTGATTTCTCCCTTCCCTTTTTCATCCGCCAGAGACGACGGGGATTACCTCGACGTAAGCACCGTCCTCTACCTTTTCTTCCTCCAGGGCAACCCTTCCGTTCACCCTCGCTATGGCGCTCTCGGTGTTGAAGCCCACAGCCCTGAGCACGTCAGCGACAGTAACCCCCTTCTGCCACTCTATCTCCTTTTCTATTCCCCTTCCGAGGACTTTGACCCTTATCATCCCTCACCACCTGTTCTGGCTTTGAGCGTGTGAATAAAAGGGTTTCTCTAATAGAAGAGGAGTGTCCTCCTGAAAACGTCCCTGTGGTTTCCAAAGGCCTCGAACATCGCCCCCGAGTAGCTTTCAACGGCCAGGTCGAGGAGCCTGTTCAGGTTCGAGTTTATCTCGTCGCTCATCGGCATGTAGAGCGGAGCCGGCTCGTAGTAGTCCATTCCCTTGAGGAGGGAAGTTGAGAAGTACCAGAGGGTCTTTTTGATCTTCCTGCCCCTCACTGGAGAAAAGCTCGCGTCTCCACCGCCAAAAGCCGCGTGAAGGACGATTATCTTCTCGATTTCCACGCCCCTTCTCAGTGCAATCCTCCTCTCGGAGCTCGATATGTCCACGATCCTGTATCCGCTCCTCGTGGTGTCTTGGTATTCCACCTTTATCCCATAGATCTCCTCTATCTTCGGGTCGTACACTAGGACGTCGGTGCCTCCTATGACGAAAATCCTCCCGTCCCTTACGTCCACAACGGTGTTTTCTGTGCTCAGAAGGGGAAGACCCTCAGAAAGGGCCAGGGCGGAAATCGTGCTCTTTCCGGTGTGGGGATACCCAACAAAGAGAACGGCTTTTCCGTTTTCGTTTATAACACTGACAGAATCCGTGATGAAAATCCTGCCTTTCCTTGCACCGGCCCTCGCGGTTGCCTGGAGGAGGAAGAACACGGGGGCCTCGTTTTTGTACGCCTGCGGGACGGCGGATTCGAGCTTGTAGTAGTCCTTTGAATTGACATCGTAGAGAGAACTGAAGACCCTGAACTTCTCGCCCTTGAAGCGTTCGATGATTACGTTTGGGCGTGCATCACCACGCAGAACATCCGGAAGATAGCGCCTGGCAAAGGTTGTCCGAAAGCCGTCCTCAAAACCGTCGTCAAGCTCCCCTTCGAAGAGTACCCCAACGCCCCCGACGCTGATCATCGCCATCGTTCATCATCTATGGTGCAGGGTTATAAATCATTCGGAGAATTTTTATACCTCACATCCAATTCCCTGAGAGGCCTATGGTCACGCTCATCATAGCCGAGAAGCCCAACGTCGCTAGGAAGATAGCCTATGCTTTAGCTGAAGGAAAGCCCGTGAGGAAGACAATCGGCAAGGTTAGCTATTACGAGTTCACGCGGGACGGAAAGAAGGTTATAGTCGCCCCAGCCGTGGGACACCTTTTCTCCCTTGCTCCAAAAACCAAGACCTACGGCTACCCGGTTTTCGATATCGAATGGGTCCCCGTCTATGTTGCTGAAAAGGGGAAGAGCTACGCGAAGGACTACATCAAAGCCCTTGCGACCCTCGCTAAGCAGGCAGATGAGTTTGTCGTTGCCTGTGATTATGATACTGAGGGTGAAGTGATAGGTTACACGGCCCTGAAGTACGCCTGCGGCGTTGATCCATCAAAGGCGAAGCGCATGAAGTTCTCTGCCCTAACCAAAAAGGACCTCCTCAAGGCCTGGTACAACATGGAGCCGACGATAAACTTCGGGATGGCCGATGCTGGAATAGCCCGCCACGTCCTCGACTGGTACTGGGGCGTTAACCTTTCGAGGGCTTTAACTTCCGCCATAAAGCGCGCGAGCGGAAAGTGGATGGTTCTCTCGACCGGAAGGGTTCAGGGCCCGACCTTAAAGTTCCTCGTCGAGAGGGAGAAGGAGATACAGAACTTTGAGCCGAAGCCCTACTGGGTCATCAAGATGCTCCTCGAAAAGAACGGGGGACAGTATACAGCGGTCTATGAAAAGGAGAAGGTGTGGGACGAGGAAGAGGCCAAGAAGATAGTGGAAGAAGCCAAGAAGGGGCCAGCTTTCGTCGAGAAAGTTGAAGTAAAACAGCAGAACAGGAACCCGCCCGTTCCCTTCGATCTCGGAACCCTCCAGAGGGAGGCCTACTCTGCGTTCGGCTATTCCCCGAAGAAGACTCTAGACATCGCGCAGAAGCTGTACGAAAAGGGTTATTGCCTGCATCCAGATTCACTAATACCAACTCCCCAGGGGGTTAAGAGAATAAAGGAGCTTCCAGAGAAAGGAGAGGTCTTTGCGCTTGACTTTGACCTAAAACTCTCAAGGGCCAGATACAGACTCCTTGAAAGGGATGCGGATGAGCCGATGTACAAGGTTACCTTAAGTGACAGGACGGAGCTATACCTCACGGCGGATCATCCCGTCCTGGTATACCGGGATGACCAGTTGATCTTTGTCCCGGCAGAAGAACTGAGAGAGAATGATCAGGTCGTTCTTTTTATAAACAGAAGCGAGTACTCCCCAAGAACCGAATCTCCGACGCTCTTGGGCTTCCTTCTTGAAAATGCCACTTCAATGAAGGATTACATCCTCTATGACCCAGAATTTGGCGGCGTCCTGAGGAACAGAATAAAAGACGCCGGTTTAAAAACTGAGATTCTGTGGCGCTTCAGGATTAGGGAGCCGACCTATTACAAATACCTGAGGGGCAAGATGCCCGTTCCGATAGTTAGGTTCCTGCTGGAGGAGGGTGTTGTATCCATCGAAGAGCTGAGGGAAGTATTTAGGGGATTCTCCTACAGCACATCACTGACCCCTATTTCCTTTGAATTCAGCGAGGAGTTCTGGTACCTCTTTGGACTCGTGGCGGGAGACGGTCATCTCGCAAAGAAGGGAGCGATAACGATACCAGCAAAGGACAGAACTGAGGACACCGTGAAGGCTGTTAAAGAGATAGCGAACTCTCTTCAAGTTCCTTTTGCCTTTGACGAAAAGTACAAGATGATAATCCTTCGTAGCAAGTCGCTAACGAGGCTTTTCGAATTGCTCGGTTGTCCATATGGCAATAAGACCGAAATCTTCAGGATCCCAGGAGAGATAATGGCTAAGCCAGAGTGGATGGCGGCGTTTCTGGCCGGTTATTACGATGCAGACGGCCACATAGGAACGAAACCAACCGGTGGGAAGAAATCTCATTCTCCGCAGATAGTTCTCACGTCCAAAAACCGCATGGCCATATATACTGTTAAACAGATGTGGCAGCTTCTTGGGGTCGGAACGTATCTGTGGGAAAAGAAAGACAGAAACGGGAACTTCATGGCCTACGAGCTTAAGGTATACTCCCGCGATGCTTGGAGGTTCTATGAAGTGATGAAAAATCACCTCCGGATCAAAAGAAAGGATTTGGAACACGTAAAGGAAGTTGCCATTAGGAAAAGAAAAGCGTACTCGCACCACTACAGCGTTCTTAACGTCAAAAGCTGGGAAGGAAAGATAAAATCCAGCAACGTTCTTTGGAAAAAGTTCGATATGTCTAACCAAACCGCACACGGCAGAGGAATAAGCCTCGACAAGCTCCAGCGGATAGTGGACTATCTCACGGACACTGATCTGCGCAGAATAGCAATGGGCGATGTGTACGTTCTTGGTATAAGATCCATTGAGAAATTCCACTACCGCGGTAAGGTGTACGACCTCGTAGTTGATCAATATCACAACTTCATTGCCAACGGCGTTGTGGTTCACAACTGCTCTTATCCAAGAACTTCCTCCCAAAAGCTCCCCAAGAACCTGAACTTCCGATCGATAATCCAGAATCTAGCCAAGCTACCAGAGTACAAGCCCTTCGCCCACGAGCTTTTGGGTAAGGAAAGCCTCAAGCCGGTTGAGGGCAAGAAGGACGACCCAGCCCACCCGGCGATATATCCAACGGGCGAGCTTCCGAAGCCCGGCGAGCTGACCAAGGACGAGGGGAACCTCTACGACCTCATAGTGAGGCGCTTCCTGGCGCTCTTCATGGAGCCAGCCGTAAGGGAAACCATGAAGGTGGTAATAAACTCCAACAACCACCGCTTCATCTTGAGCGGTGCAAGGACTCTCAAAGAGGGCTGGCTGAAGGTCTATGGAAAGTACGTCAAGTTCGACGAGGTTATCCTCCCGGCCTTTAAGGAGGGTGAACCCGTAAAGGTCATCCAGATAAAGCGCGAGAAAAAGAAGACGAAGCCTCCAGCAAGATATTCTCCAGCGGCGGTCATAAAGAAGATGGAAGATCTCGGCATTGGAACAAAAGCCACTCGCGCCCAGATTCTCGAGACTCTCTACCAGAGGGGCTACATCGAGGGCAAGAAGAAGATCAAGGTGACGCCGCTCGGCATGAGGGTCGTTGAGGCTCTCGAAAAGAACGTACCGGATATAGTCAGCGTCGAGCTTACCCGTGCCTTTGAGGAGAAGATGGAGGAGATAATGGCAGGAAAAGCGGACAAAGACCAGGTCATCGAGGAGAGCAAGGAGCAGCTGATAAAGATACTCCAGGTCTTCAAGGAAAAGGAGCTGGATATCGGTAAAATGCTCCTCGAGAGCACTGGAACCGGTGTAACTACGAGCAAAGAGGCCGCAAAGAAAACGGGGGCGGTTAAAGATGCCAACGACGAAGAAAAATCTGACGGCAAGGCTGGGGAGGGAACTACTCCAAAAGCCGAGAGGAAGCCCCTCGTCGTGGGCAAGTGCCCAAAGTGCGGCGGCGATCTGGTCATCCGCTACAACAGAAAGACTGGGAAGAGGTTCGTCGGCTGCTCCAACTGGCCGAAGTGCGATGTCACTTACCCAATCCTCCAGCGCGGTCAGGTTATCCCCACTGAAAAGACCTGCTGCAACGGTGCACCAGTCGTTAAGATACGTGAGAAGGGCAGGGAGTACGAGATATGCCTCGATATGAACTGCAAGGACTGGAAAAAGAAATGAATTAAAGCGCCGCCAGCAGGGAGATTCCGAGGAGGAGCTTGAAGAGCCACAGCACTATGACTTCGATTATTATGGCCATTAAGAAAGCCAGTGTAGCCCTCAGCCAATCCGTGTCAAACACGACCTTTATCACCCAGATGTAGGCTACTATCCCAAGTATCCAACCGAGCACTGGGATTATGAACAGGATCCCTGCCAGGATTCCACCGCCAACGACGGCCACTATTGATTTCCCAAGGCTCGCTTTTTTGATCCCTGCTAGCTCTGTACCGAGGTACAGAACGAAGCCCGCTATGACCAGTGCGATGAGTAGGGCTATTAAACCCGCTATCCCGATTGCCAGCAATCCAAGACCGAGTGCTCCGTGCATGGTACCACCTCTTTACTTTTGGAATTTTGGACATTAAACCTTTGTGGCCTCAAAGGGAAAACGTTTATCTGGAGAAGCGCTACTTACAAACATGCTAGATGAGGAACGTACTGCCAGAACGTTGCTGGAAAACTCTAAGAGTGTTCTAAATGAACTTAAAACCCGGGTTTCCGAGAACAACGTTACACTAGCCTTCCTCCTGGACATCCAGTCACTCTTCGTCCTTGGACTCGGAGATGCCAGTCTCTACGCTTTCGCATTAAACATGGACGACGTCGTTGAGGAATCCTACAAGATCTTTCGCGAAGGGTATTCCCTGCTGAAGAAGAACGGCCTCTTAGTGAGCAACCCTGATCTTGATCTTCAGTTAGGTACTCTGAAAAATTTGGATGTCGAGCGCGGTTTTTCCCTCGACAGACGGCTTTCAATGCTCGGAAGCCCAAAGGAGATGCAGGTGTGGGTGAACAGGATAATCAAGCTGCGTAATGCTCTTCACGGTGTTTTTCCGCGCGATCCCCTTAGGGAGCTTGGCTACGGAATGTCAAAGGATGACCGGAAGTTTCCACTCCTCTTGAAAGCCGTTAGGCGGATCTACGGGATGAATCCTCCGACAATCGAGGCCCTATCTAGACTTTTATACCTTGAGATGGAGCTTGGGCTTGAACCCTCTAAACTGTCCTGTAAAGATGGTCTCTGTGAGGAGATTACATCCATTGGGGACGTTGAGAACTTCGAAGTGGTGAGTTCGGGCGATGTTGGGCTTTACTATCGCTTCAAAAACAAGAAACACCTGGACGCTCCCTGGGGAAGGCTCACGATGGGGGAGCCGGTTGAAATAATAGTGTTCTCAAAGGAAAAGAAGAAGGGGTTCAGACTGGTTAAAGAAGCTCCTTGAGGAGGCTGAGCCTCCTCTTGCTCATCAGAACCTTCGGGTGCTTCAATAGGGCCTTGATGACCTCGGCGTAATCTCCGCTGGCTATCTTCTCGGCATCTGCACCGCTGAGGATCTGTATGAAGAGGTCGAGGTCCTCATCCGTGAGCTTCTCGGTAACGCGCCTGACCTTGAGAACCTTTTCGAGCCGCTTTCCGTCGGTCTCCCACCACTCCTTTGTGTAGTTCTGGAGGAGTGAGAGGTTCTCCTCTTCGAGGGCCTTGACAATCCACTTGCTAGCTATCGTCCCAGCCTCCATCGCCTCGGCCATTCCGCCGCCGTGCATGGGGTTTACCTGTCTAGCGGCATCCCCTACAACGACCACGTTATCTTTAGCGAGTTCTTTGACAAAGCCTCCAACGGGTATGAGTCCGACATTTATTTCAAGGAGCTTCTTTGCTGGAATGTTGTTTTCCTCGAGCCACTTGTCGAGGTAGTATTTAGCTGTCTTTGGATTGTCCGAGTTGATGCCAATGCCGACGTTGGCCCTGTCTTCGTCCTTCGGGAAGACCCAGACGTAGCCCCTGGGAGCAACCTCGTTGCCGAACCAGAGATGAATCAAGTCTGGATCAAAGCCCTCTATGAGCATCTCGTACTCGTAGCCTGAGTCGAACTCATGCGGCGGAGCGTAGGTGTTTATGCCCGCTTTCCTCGCTATGGTGCTCTCAACGCCGTCGGCCGCAACTATGATATCGGCGTAAATCTCGACCGGCTCGTCCTCATGCTTGGCTTTGATTCCAACTATCTTGCCGTCCTTTCTTATGACATCGAGCGCCTCGGTCCTCGCGAGAACATCGGCGCCTGCTTTGGCTGCATAATAAGCTAGCATCTTGTCGAAGACCTTCCTCTCAAGGATCACTCCGCTGACTTCCTTGTAGCGCATTTCGAGCTCGTAGCCGCTCGGGGAGTAGAGCTTAGCACCGTAAATCTCGCGGTTGATGAAGCGCTTGTCGTAGGGGATGTCGTACTTGTCGAAGACCTTAATGCTTATTGCCTCGGCGCACTGCTTTGGAGTACCTATAGCCCACTTCTTATCGATGAGAAGGACGGAGAAACCAGCTTTAGCGACGTTCCTGGCAACTATGGGGCCAGCGATACCAGAACCGACAACAACGACGTCGTACTTCCAGGTCATTCGCTCACCTCCAGGGGTTTAGCGCTCAGGGCTCCAACGGGGCAGGCGTTGATGCATATCCTGCAGCTTATGCACTTGTCTTGAAGGAACTCCCAGCCTGTTGAGTGCACCTCTATCGCGAGTGTCGGGCAGACACCGGCACAACCGCCGCAGAGATAGCATCTATCTTCGTTCACGACCACTTTAATCTTCTCCGGCATCGGTTTCACCACCCAGCTTCGCCTTCAGCCTTTCCTCATCAATCTCAATTACGCCGTCTTTTATTCTTAACGGTACGAATCTGTCCAGCTCTTCGGCCTTCTGCAGGACTTCCCTCTCCTTCAGGTTGAGCCTGTCGGAGAGCTCATCTACCGTCGCCCTTCCATTCAGAAGAACGTAGTGGAGGATCGCCAGCTGGGTCATGTCGCCGATCTCATTAAGGTAAGTGTCCTTTATCGTTTTCATGAGTTCGTCCCTTCTGCTTTCGATAGCCCTAAGGGCTTCAAGAACTTTCTCAAGCTCTTTGGTTACCCTCATAAACAGCTCTACCATCTCAAGAAGGCTCTCGGGATTCTCCTTCAGAAGGTCGAGGTTTATTTCCACTTCTCCACTCCTCTCGTCGCCGAGGTCAAGGCCGCGGTACCAGAAGATGTTTGGTGTTATTGTGGCGACGTAAGTTTTGGCTATATCGATGTTATAGTACTTCCTCGCTGGTCCGAGAAACGGGCCTTCTTTTTCGTAGGACTTCAAAATCCCTTCGCGCTCCATGATTTTAAGGTGCTTTGCGACTGCCGTCGAGGAAACGCTCATCTTGTTGCTGAGAAAGCTGAAGTAGCACTCAGTACAGGTGAGGTGGCTTAGTAAATCTCTCCTCACCTTGTTCCCCAGTATGTAAAAGATGTCTGGTTCAGACATGGCCAACACCTGCCCAAATCTGTGACGTAAGGTTTATATAGTGAACATTCAACCTTAGGTTGCAAACCTGGGGATTCCAGGCTGAAGATGGTTTCACACGGCTGGTTATAAACCTTTAGATGGAGGTGTTTGGTATGGGACTCATTAGCGATGCTGACAAGAAGGTAATTAAGGAGGAGTTCTTCTCAAAGATGACTAACCCGGTCAAGCTCATAGTATTCGTCGGGAAGGAGCACTGCCAGTACTGCGACCAGCTCAAGCAGCTCGTCCAGGAGCTTTCCGAGCTCACCGACAAGCTGAGCTACGAGGTCGTTGACTTCGACACTGAGGAGGGCAAGAAGCTGGCCGAGCAGTACAGGATCGACCGCGCTCCCGCCACCACCATAACCCAGGACGGCAAGGACATGGGCGTCAGGTACTTCGGCCTTCCAGCCGGCCACGAGTTCGGAGCCTTCCTTGAGGACATCGTTGACGTCAGCAACGGCACAACCGACCTCGCTCCGGACACCAAGGAGGCAATCCACGGTGTTGATAAGGACGTCAGGATACTCGTCTTCGTTACTCCGACCTGCCCGTACTGCCCGCTCGCGGTCAGGATGGCCCACAAGTTCGCCATCGAGAACACCCTTGCCGGAAAGGGCAAGATACTCGGCGACATGGTCGAGGCGATAGAGTACCCCGAGTGGGCCGACCAGTACAGCGTCATGGCCGTCCCGAAGATAGTCATTCAGGTGGACGGCGAGGACAAGGTTCAGTTTGAGGGAGCTTATCCCGAGAAGATGTTCCTTGAGAAGCTCCTCGCTGCCCTCGAGTGATTTCTTCCCTTTATATCTTCCCTTATGTACACTTTAGTCCATCATGGGACTCAAAACGGCCTCACAAGGGTTCTTAAACTTTGCGCAACCGATATAAACCTCTTTCATCCAGATACCACTCGAAAAGCTTATATATAGGAAGTCTCAGGTGGGGGGTAGTGAATCGTTCTGTAAAAAACGTTAAGGGGGCAATTCTCGGTGGCGGCGAAAAAAGAGTTTAACATATTCGATCACGTGTTAGTTCCCGAGCATAGAATCCTCAGCGAAGAGGAGAAAGAGGAGCTTCTCAAGAAGTACAGGATAAGGATATCCCAGCTCCCGCAGATAAAGGCCTCTGATCCTGCCGTCGTTGCTCTCGGCGCAAAGCCTGGCGACGTTATTGAGATCAAAAGAAAGAGTCCCACGGCGGGCTATTATTACTACTACCGCCTTGTTGTGGAGGACTGATTTTGGGGTGAGACGTTATGAGCAGGGGAGTTACCGTAACCGAGCCCACTCTAACTCCTGATGAGCTCTGGCTTGTTATGGAGTCCTACTGGAAGGAGAAGGGATTCGTCAGGCAGCATCTTGACTCGTACAACGCTTTCATCGATCACGGCCTTCAGGATGTTGTAAACGAGTTCGGGGAAGTCGTTCCAGACATACCGAACTTCAAGGTCAAGTTCGGGAAGATCCGCATAGGACAGCCCGAGTTCCAGGAGGCCCAGGGCCAGAGGAGACCCCTCTACCCGATGGACGCCAGGATAAGGAACTTGACATATTCCGCCCCGCTCTACCTTGAGATGATACCCGTCGTGAACGGGATTGAGCAGGAGCCCGTCGAGGTCAGGATTGGAGAGCTCCCGATAATGCTCAAGTCCAAGGCCTGCAGGCTCTACGGTTTGAGCGACGAGGAACTCATCAAGCTCGGCGAGGACCCGAAGGACCCTGGAGGATACTTCATCATCAACGGTTCTGAGAGGGTTATAGTTTCTATCGAAGACCTCGCCCCGAACAAGACCCTCGTTGAGAGGGATGAGAGACAGAACAAGGTTGTTGCCAAGGTCTTCTCGTACAGACACGGTTACAGAGCGCTCATTACCGTTGAAAGAAAGAAGGACGGCATTCTCTACGTTACGATACCCAACGTTCCAAAGCCTGTCAAGTTCGTCTATGTGATGCGCGCCCTCGGTCTCCTCACAGATAAGGAGATAGTCGAGGCAGTCAGCGACGACCCGAGGATACAGCAGGTACTCTTTGACAACCTCGAGGACGCGAGCGACATAAGCACCCAGGAGGAGGCCCTTGACTACATCGGCAGGCTCGCCCTCCCAGGACAACCCAAGGAGTACAGGCTCAGGAGGGCCGAGCACATCATAGACAACAACCTTCTCCCCCATATGGGTGTTGATCCCGAAAACAGGCGCGCCAAAGCCTACTATCTCGGCATGATGGCCCTCAAGGTTCTCGAACTTTCACTTGGTCTCCGCGGTGAAGACGATAAGGACCACTACGCCAACAAGAGGCTCAAGCTCGCTGGAGACCTCCTCAAAGACCTCTTCCGCGTCGCCTTTGGTCAGCTCGTCAAGGACATGCAGTACCAGATGACCAAGACCTACCAGAGGAAGGGCGAGAGGTACACCTTTGAGAACATCCAGCGCTTTGTCAGGAACTCCATAAGGCCCGACGTCCTGAGCGAGAGGATTGAACACGCATTGGCTACCGGCTCCTGGCCGGGCGGAAGGACGGGTGTCAGCCAGCTCCTCGACAGGACCAACTACATGTCAACCCTTTCACACCTCAGGCGCGTTACCTCCCCGCTCAGCAGGGATCAGCCGCACTTCGAGGCCCGTGACCTTCACGGAACCCACTGGGGTAGAATCTGTCCGACAGAGACTCCAGAAGGTCCGAACTGTGGTCTCGTTAAGAACCTTGCCCTCATGTCCCAGATAACCACAGGAATTCCCGAGAGGGAAGTTAGGGAATACCTAATGAAGATGGGCGTAGTCCCCATAGAGGAGAGAAGGCCCGCGCCTGGCCTGTATCGCGTTTACCTTAACGGTGTCCTTATTGGAACTGTTGAAGACGGCAGAAAGCTTGTTGAGAGGATAAGGGCCGATAGAAGGGCTGGAAAGATAAGCGACGTCATCAACGTTGCCCTCTACGAGGACGAGGAAGTCAAGGAAGTCTACATAAACAGCGATGACGGTAGGGTGAGAAGACCCCTCATCGTCGTCGAGAACGGAAAGCCAAAGCTCACGAGGGAGCACGTTGAGGGCATAAAGAACGGCACCCTTACCTGGAGCGACCTCATCAGAATGGGCGTCATCGAGTACCTCGACGCTGAGGAAGAGGAGAACGCCTACGTGGCAACCTGGCCCTGGGAAGTGACCGAGGAGCACACTCACCTCGAGCTCATGCCCGCTGCCATCCTCGGTATCCCCGCTTCACTCGTCCCGTATCCGGAGCACAACGCCGCCCCGCGTAACACCTACGGAGCGGGTATGGCCAAGCAGAGCCTCGGTCTCGGCTGGGCCAACTTCAGGATCAGAGTTGACACCCGCGGTCACCTCATGCACTACCCGCAGGTTCCGCTCGTCAACTCGAGGATAATGAAGGCCGTTGGATTCGAGGACAGGCCCGCTGGTCAGAACTTCGTGGTGGCTGTCCTCAGCTACCACGGATACAACATGGAGGATGCCGTCATCATTAACAAGGCCTCGATAGAGCGCGGACTGGCGAGGTCAACCTTCTTCAGAACCTACGAGGCCGAGGAGAAGCGCTACCTCGGTGGTCAGAAGGACAACTTCGAGGTTCCGTCACCGAACATCCAGGGATATCTCGGCGAGAAGTACTACCGCCACCTCGACGAGGACGGTCTCATCTTCCCCGAGTCAAAGGTCGAGGGCAAGGACGTCCTCGTTGGAAGGACCTCCCCGCCGAGGTTCATTGAGGAGCAGAGCAGCCTCGGCTCAATGGTTCTCCAGGGAAGGAGGGAAACGAGCGTCACCGTCAGGCCGAGCGAGAAGGGTGTGGTTGACAAGGTCATAGTCACCGAGACCGGCGACGGAACGAAGCTGGTCAAGGTCACCGTGAGAGACCTCCGCATACCTGAGCTGGGTGACAAGTTCGCATCAAGGCACGGTCAGAAGGGTGTCATAGGTCTCATCGTCCCGCAGGAGGATATGCCCTGGACCGAGAGCGGAATCGTTCCAGACCTCATCGTCAACCCGCACGGTATCCCGAGCCGTATGACCGTCGGACAGCTGATTGAGGCCATAGGTGGAAAGGTAGCTTCACTAACGGGCAGGCGCGTTGACGGTACTGCCTTCATCGGAGAGCCTGAGGAGAAGCTCAGGAAGGAGCTTGAGGAGCTCGGCTTCAAGCACAGCGGAAGAGAAATTATGTACGACGGCATAACCGGAAGAAGACTTGAGGCGGACATCTTCATCGGCGTCATCTACTACCAGAGGCTCCACCACATGGTAGCGGACAAGATGCACGCGAGAAGCAGGGGTCCGGTTCAGGTTCTCACCAAGCAGCCGACCGAGGGAAGGGCCAGGGAAGGCGGTCTCAGGTTCGGTGAGATGGAGCGTGACGTCCTCATCGGCCACGGCGCTGCCATGCTGCTCATCGAGCGTCTCCTTGAGGAAAGCGACAAGACAGAGGTCTGGGTCTGTGAGAGCTGTGGACACCTCGCACTAGAGGACAAGCGCAGAGGAAAAGTCTACTGCCCTGTCTGTGGTGAGGACGAGAGGATAAGCAAGGTCGAGATGAGCTACGCCTTCAAACTGTTGCTGGATGAGCTGAAGGCGATGGTTATTAGGCCGTCTCTCAGGCTGAAGGATAGGGTGTGAGAGCCATGCAGTCGATGAAAAAGGTCATCGGGAGTATTGAGTTCGGTATCCTCTCACCTCAGGAAATCAGAAAGATGAGTGCCGCCGAGATAACCGTTCCGGATACCTACGACGATGACGGTTACCCGATAGAAGGCGGACTGATGGACAAGCGCCTTGGCGTCATCGACCCAGGTCTCCGCTGTGAGACATGTGGAGCAAGGGCAGGTGAGTGTCCGGGTCACTTCGGCCACATTGAGCTCGCAAGACCGGTTATTCACGTCGGCTTTGCCAAGACCATCCATCGCGTCCTGGAGAGCACGTGCCGCGAGTGCGGAAGGATAAAGCTCACCGACGAGGAGATAGAGGAGTACATGCAGAAGTTCGAGGTAATGGGCGACAGGAAAGGGGCCGTTGACAAGCTCATTAAGGAGATTCACAAGAAGGCCAAGGAGAGAATGGTCTGCCCGCACTGTGGAGCACCGCAGTTCCCCATCAAGTTCGAGAGGCCGACTATCTACTGGGAGCTCAGGAAGGACGAGGAGGGCAACGAGTACAAGCACAGGATGATGCCGAGTGAGGTCCGCGATAGGCTCGAGAAGATACCCGACAAGGACCTGCCTCTCCTCGGACTCCACCCCGAGAAGTCCAGGCCCGAATGGATGGTTCTCACCGTCCTTCCAGTCCCGCCCGTTACTATGAGGCCCTCAATCACGCTCGAAAGCGGCATCCGCGCCGAGGACGACCTCACCCACAAGCTCGTCGACATCATCCGTATCAACAACCGCCTCAAGTCCAACATCGAGGCAGGAGCACCGCAGCTGATTATCGAAGACCTCTGGGACCTCCTCCAGTACCACGTCACTACCTACATCAACAACGAGACCTCTGGCGTTCCACCTGCGAAGCACAAGAGCGGAAGGCCGCTTAAGACCCTCGCCCAGCGTCTCAAGGGTAAGGAGGGTCGCTTCCGTGGAAACCTCAGCGGTAAGCGTGTCAACTTCTCCGCCCGTACAGTCATCAGTCCCGACCCGATGATAAGCATCAACGAGGTCGGCGTACCTCTCGCGGTCGCCATGGAGCTCACCGTCCCCGAGAAGGTCACCGAGTTCAACTACGAGAAGCTCAAGCAGAGGGTTCTCAACGGGCCCGAGAAGTATCCTGGTGCCAACTACGTTATTGATCCTGAGGGAAGGAGAATTCGCCTGATGGAGAGCAACCGCGAGCTTATAGCGGAGAAGCTCGACATCGGTTGGACCGTTGAGAGACACCTTGAGGACGGTGACGTTGTTCTCTTCAACCGTCAGCCATCGCTCCACAGGATGTCCATCATGGCCCACCGCGTCAGGGTAATGCCATACAGGACCTTCCGCCTCAACCTGCCAGTCTGTCCGCCGTACAACGCTGACTTCGACGGTGACGAGATGAACCTCCACGTCCCGCAGACTGAGGAGGCGCAGGCAGAAGCCAAGATACTCATGGAAGTTCAGAACCACATCATTTCCCCGAGGTACGGTGGTCCGCTCATCGCGGGAATTCAGGACCACATCTCTGGAGGCTACCTCCTCACCAGGGAGGGCGCCTACTTCACCCGCTATGAGGTCGAGCAGATGCTCATGTTCGCAGGCATGGACGTTAACGAACTGCCCGAACCTGACAAGTACGAGAACGGTGAGCCGCTCTGGAGCGGAAAGACGATATTCTCTCTCCTCCTTCCGGACGACCTGACGATCTGGTACAGGAACAAGCTCTGCGACGAGCCTGAAAGGTGTGAGGCCCTTGAAAAGCTCATCGAGGAGAAGCTCATCCCCGACCCGGAGGAAGTGAGAAAGCTTGCCTACGACGGTTTCGTCTACATTCAGAACGGAAAGCTCCTGAGCGGAGCGGTAGACAAGAAGGCCTACGGAAGGGAGGATGGAAAGCTCCTCGACATCATAGTCAGGGAGTACGGCGTCGAGAGGGCCAGGCAGTTCCTCGACCAGGTTACCAAGCTGACCATCTGGGTAATAACCCACAAGGGCTTCACCACTGCAATTGACGACGAAGACCTTCCGCAGGAAGCAATAGACAGGATACACGAGATTATCCGCGAGGCGGAGGAGAAGGTCCAGAGACTCATAGAGGCCTACAAGAGGGGAGAGCTTGAGCCTCTGCCAGGTAAAACCCTTGAGGAGACCCTTGAGAGCAAGATTATGGCAGTCCTCGCCGAGGCCCGTGACAACGCCGGTAAGGTCGCCGAGCGCTACCTCGGTATGAATAACCACGCGGTTATCATGGCCAAGACCGGAGCTAGGGGTAAGATACTCAACATTACCCAGATGGCGGCAATGCTCGGTCAGCAGTCCATTCGTGGAAAGCGTCTCTACCGCGGCTACCGCGGAAGAGTTCTCACTCACTTCAAGCCAGGTGACCTCGGTGCTAGGGCAAGGGGATTCGTCACGAACTCATATAAGAGCGGTCTAACACCGCAGGAGTACTTCTTCCACGCCATGGGTGGTAGGGAAGGTCTCGTTGATACTGCAGTTAGAACTGCCCAGAGCGGTTACATGCAGAGGAGGCTCATAAACGCCCTCCAGGACCTCAAGGTGGACTACGACGGAACGGTGAGGGACCCAACGGGAATCATCGTTCAGTTTAAGTACGGTGAGGACGGCGTTGACCCGATGAAGAGCTGGCAGGGCAAGACCGTTGATGTTGATAGGGTCATCGTGAGAACCCTGCTTAAGATGAGGGGAGGAGGTGAGTGAAATGGTCGCAGAGAAGACCATCAAGAGCATGGTCAGCAAGGCAGAGCTCCCGGACAACATCAAGGAAGAGCTCTACGCTAAGCTTATCGAGTATAACGAGAAGTACAAGCTCAAGAAGGACGAGATTCAGGCGATAATAGACGAGACAGTCAGGGAATACCAGAAAGCCCTCATAGAACCAGGAGAGGCCGTCGGAACGGTGGCGGCCCAGTCCATAGGTGAGCCTTCGACCCAGATGACCCTCAACACCTTCCACTACGCGGGTGTCGCTGAGATCAACGTTACCCTCGGTCTCCCGAGAATCATCGAGATTGTTGATGCCAGAAAGAACCCTTCAACGCCGATCATGACCGTTTACCTTGACGAGGAGCACCGCTACGACAGGGACAAGGCCCTTGAGGTCGCCAGGAGGATTGAGGGAACGACCCTTGAGAACCTGGCCAGGGAGGAGACGATAGACATACTCAACATGGAGTACGTGGTCGAGATCGACCCCGAGAGGCTGGAGAAGGCCGGCCTCGACATGGAGAAGGTTGTAAGGAAGCTCACTGGCTCATTCAAGAGCGCTGAGTTCGAAGCTGAAGGGTACACGCTCGTCGTGAGGCCCAAGAAGGTAACGAAGCTCTCCGACCTGAGAAAGATTGCCGAAAAGGTTAAAAAGCACCGCCTTAAGGGTCTCTCTGGCGTTGGGAAGACCATCATAAGGAAGGAAGGCGACGAGTACGTGATATACACCGAGGGCTCGAACTTCAAGCAGGTCCTCAAGGTTCCAGGCGTTGACCCAACGAGGACGAGGACCAACAATATCTGGGAGATCGCAGAAGTGCTCGGCATTGAGGCTGCCAGAAACGCCATCATAGACGAAATCGTCAGCACGATGCGCGAGCAGGGTCTCGAGGTTGATGTCAGGCACATCATGCTCGTCGCCGATATGATGACGCTCGACGGCGTCATAAGACCAATCGGTAGGCACGGTATAGTTGGTGAGAAGGCGAGCGTCTTAGCTAGGGCCGCCTTCGAGATAACCACCCAGCACCTGTTTGCCGCGGCTGAGAGGGGAGAGGTGGATCCTCTCAACGGTGTGGTTGAGAACGTCCTCATAGGCCAGCCCGTGCCAGTCGGTACGGGAATCGTCAAGCTGGCCATGAGTCTCCCCCTGAGACCGAAAAGGGAGTAGGGAGGTGTAGTGAATGGTTGACTTCGCTTTCGAACTGAGGAAAGTCCAGGACACTGGGAAGATAGTTATGGGTGCCAAGAAGTCCATCCACTTGGCAAAGGTCGGTGGGGCCAAGCTGATAATAGTGGCAAGAAACGCCAGGCCGGACATCAAGGAGGACATCTACTACTACGCCAAGCTCAGCGGAATTCCGGTTTACGAGTTCGAGGGCACGAGCGTCGAGCTCGGAACTCTCCTCGGTAGGCCTCACACCGTTTCGGCCCTCGCTGTGATCGATCCGGGCGAGAGCAAGATACTCGCCCTCGCTGGGGGTAAGGAGTGATGCCACTCAAGCTCAACACTGATCAGATCAAGTACATAGCACTCTTCGAGAGCATGACGGGAGCCACAGTGCTCGACTGCCTCATAGACACGAACAGGAACAGGCTCATATACGTCATCAAGAAGGGTGAGATGGGCCTCGCCCTCGGGAAGAAGGGAGCCAACGTCAAGAGAGTCCAGGGCATGCTCGGGAAGGAGATAGAGCTCATCGAGCACTCCGAGAACCCCGAAGAGTTCCTGAGGAACATTTATAAGAGCCTTGGAGTTAAGGTTAAAAAGGTCCACATCACCGAAAAGAGGGATGGTAAGAAGGTCGCCCTCCTCGATGTCGGCCCGCGCGACAAGCCGAGGGCCATAGGAAGGGGCGGCCAGAACATCAACCTCGTTAAGGAGTTGATGGAGAGACACCACGGCATTGAGGATGTCGTGATAATCTGAGGTGATGATCATGGCTGGTAAGAAGGCCCCGTATGGAGAGTTCGCTGGAAGGAAGCTCAAACTTAAGAGAAAGAAGTTCCGCTGGAGCGACATCCGCTACAAGAGGAGAGTCCTCCGCCTTAAGGAGAAGAGCGACCCGCTTGAAGGTGCTCCGCAGGCCAGAGGTATCGTCCTTGAGAAGATAGCAGTCGAGGCTAAGCAGCCCAACTCGGCTATGCGTAAGGCTGTCAGGGTTCAGCTCATTAAGAACGGTAAGGTCGTTACAGCTTTCACCCCCGGTGACGGTGCTATCAACCACATCGATGAGCACGACGAGGTCATCATAGAGGGCATCGGTGGTCCAAAGGGTGGTTCCATGGGTGATATTCCGGGAATCAGGTACAAGGTCGTCAAGGTCAACAGGGTCTCCCTCAAGGAGCTCGTCAAGGGAAGGAAGGAGAAGCCGAGGAGGTGAAGTGAATGGCCAAGCCGCTTACCGAGAGGTTCTTCATCCCGAAGGAAGTCAAGGTCATGGGCAGGTGGAGCGTTGAGGACGTTACCGTCGAAGATCCATCACTCAAGCCCTACATCAACCTTGACGCCAGGATTCTCCCCCACAGCCACGGAAGGTACGCCAAGAAGCCCTTTGGAAAGGCCAACGTCCACATCGTTGAGCGCCTGATCAACAAGGTCATGAGGAGCGGTGCCAGCCACTACAAGGCCGGCGGTCACTTCATGAGGCGTGAGCACCGCTCGATAATGAGCAAGAAGATGAAGGCCTACGAGGTCGTCAAGGAGGCCTTCATGATCATCGAGAGGAGAACCAAGCAGAACCCGATCCAGGTTCTCGTCAAGGCCATCGAGAACTCCGCCCCGAGGGAGGACACTACAACCATCGCCTTCGGTGGAATCCGCTACCACATGTCCGTTGACGTCTCCCCGCTCAGGAGGCTCGACATAGCCCTCAAGAACATCGCCCTTGGCGCCAGCATAAAGTGCTACAGGAACAAGACCACCTACGCCCAGGCCCTCGCCGAGGAAATAATAGCTGCAGCCAACAAGGACCCGAAGAGCTTCGCCTACAGCAAGAAGGAAGAGATCGAGAGGATCGCCCAGTCCTCACGCTGAGGGCTGGAGGCTTTCTCTTCTCCCCTTGTTTGTGCCTTTTCTACATCTAGCCTATCGCTCTGGGAAATGTTTTTATGGCCCAGAGGTAAAACTATTCTGGTGAAAGTAAGATGGTTACTGTAAAAGTTTCCTCAAAAGGGCAGATAGTTTTACCCAAATCCATCCGCGAGAAGCTGGGCATCAACCCGGGAGACGAGGTTGAGGTGCTAGACTTTGGCGATGAGATTGTTATAGTGCCCGTGAAAAAGAACGTTGACCTTATGGGGATTCTAAAGTTTGACAAGCCCCTCAAGGATGTCATGAGGGAAGTGAGGGAGGAGGAACGGGAACTGGAGGCCAGAAAATGGGGAGAGTAGTGCTCGACAGCTACGCTGTCCTTGCCTATCTTCTTCACGAAAGGGGTGCAGAGAAGATCAGGGACATGTTCAAAGAAGCTGAGAACGGTAAGCTGGAGCTCTACAACGCCACTTTGGTAACGGGCGATGAGGAGTTTAAGACTGTCGAGGACAAGGTGAGGATAGAGTGGCTTTAGCATTTCCAAACGCTTTTTAAGTCTCAAAACTGAGTCCCACTGGTGGTAAGATGATATTCCTGATAGGGTTCTCTGAGGATGAGGTAAACCTAATCAGAGAGACCTTTAACGGTGTCCCCGTCTACGAGATACCGAGCTACTGCCGCGATTGGGTTCTTAAGGAGATAGTGGAGAAAGCGGACTCGCTCAAAGGAAGTGGGAACTGGCACGAGAGGAAGTTCTTCCTCATGCACGATTTAAGCAACGATGAAGTCAGGGAAGCGCTGGGAAAGATGAAGTCCCTCGGCTTTAAGGGAGTTATCTACGCGACGACAACGCCGACATCTCTCACGATGAAGCTCGATGAACTGATAGAGGAGTGGCTTGAGGAAGATGCCTACTTCCGCCAGCTCAGGAGGATGAAGAGGGGGCCGTACTTGGATATTGGAGGGGGAACTGGTTAAATCTCAAGAGGTATACCTTCGGCTTTTACCGTTTTTATAAAGCTGTCGTTTCTCTTTTTGAATTCATCCGGCTTGAGGAGTACTGGGCTTATTAGTTCTCCGTATCTGAGGAGCACATCCGTTACCAGCTCAATCACCTCGTCAAAATCAATTTCCCCGACTATCAGGACATCAATGTCGCTCTCCTCATCGTAATCTCCCCTGGCATAGGAACCGAATAGAAAGACCTCCTCTATTGAGCTTCCAAATCGTTCCTTTAAAAGCCTTAAAAACTCGTTAAGGGCCTGGGCTTTCTTGTCCATTTTTGATCTCCTCCAGAACACTTTTAATTCTCTCCAAGAAACGTTCGGCGGTCTCAACTACGTTTTCCGCTTCCTCGTGAGTTGGTTCGTAATAAACATCGTAGTCAGCTTTTGATCTGAGCGAGAATGCGTAGGTAAGGTATTTTGCATAAGGCCTTTCAATAAAACCACTATCAACAAAGTGAAGGCCAAACATCCTGATAACTCCAGAATGCTTCCGCGGGTTAATTCCTTTCAGGAGAAGTAGGGCTTTAGCAGCATGGAACATTGAATAGTATGCTCTGCTTATGGAATCTCTGAGCTTTCCGTTTTCCAGTAAGAGGTATGCCGAGGAGAGTTCTTCCTCTGCGATTTTGATATGTTTCTCAATCTCTTCTGAAATGTCCATAATGCTTCCTCCAACTTAGCCTATGGCCCACTCGATATATAACCCTTCTCCCTTAGTCGGAGTTTACCATCAACAATGCAATTGTTATGGCATCTTACGTCATCTTAACGCTTTGAGCAGGAAAATGATCGAAAAGTCTAACAGCAAAAAGTACGAGACTGGGTTAATTTCATCTTATCAAACTCTTCCCAACCATATTCATCGGCTTCTCAATCCCAAAGAACTTCAGAACCGTAGGTGCAATGTCCATAAGGCTCGGTTCATCAAGTTCAACGTTCTCAAAGCCCCAGAGTACGAGCGGAACCTTCATCACGGGCTCGTTCATCGAGCCGTGCATCCCTCTTACCCAGTGGCTCGCTCCTTTAACCCCTCTGCACATCCTGTGAGAGCAAAACCAGTAGCCGGGCTTCGCCGAAACTATGAGCTCGCCGCTGTTTGGATTGTCTAAGTGCGGAAGCTCCTCCCTGAAGAAAACTTCCTTGACCCCAGGCGCCCGTCTGAGGGCTTCGAAGGCTTCTTCGCTTTGATTGGGGTCTTTGAGGTAGACGTGGACGCCTCCACCAGAGGAGACTCTCAGAACGTCAATCCCCCTCTCTTTAAGGTATGTCTTCAGGTTCACCCACGTGTGCACCTCTTCCTGCCCGTGGTCGGCGAAGATTATGAAGACGTACTCATCTTTCAGCCTCTCCCAGAGGGTTCTCACGGCCGTATCTACCGTCTCGACGGCCTTCATCGCCCCCTCGCTTAGAGGCCCGTGATCGTGCTGCATTCCGTCTATTGAGGCGAAGTGAACGAGCAGGAGGTCCGGTTTGCACTCCTCGTAGAGGTAGAGCGCCGAGTTGAGAACCCAAACGTCCTTCCTCCAGTCCCGCCCGTGCTTCCTGTACATCTCGTTGCTCGCGAAGAATGGCGGGAATATCCTAACGTCAGTGCCACTGAAGGGCGGCATCGTGTAGCCCGAAACTGACGCAGTCCTAACACCTTTTCCCCTCAGGATGTCAACTATCGTGGGGGCTTTGATGACCTTATGGGGATTAAAAGCCACCTCGTATTCGTAGAAGTTCACCTTCCTGTCGGCTATCCTGTCGTAGTAGCCGTTCTCGACGACGCCGTGATCCCTTGGCCATACACCGGTCATGACGCTCGTGTGGACTAAATCTGTCAGCGTTGGGAATATTGAATCGACGACCGCAAACTCCCCGTTTTCGGCGAGCTCGCTTAGGAAGGGCATGTGCTTGAGGTTGTAGACTCCGTTTCCGTCGAGGCTTATGAGGGTGAGCTTTTTCCTCACTCTTCCTCCTCCTTCTGTGCTTTCTCGATCTTTTCAAGGGTCTTACTGAGTCTCTCAAGCTCTTCCCTCAGCTTTCTCACTTCTTCGGCCATTCTTTTGAGCTCTTTAATGTTCTCGTCCATCTTAATCACGTCCTATCCTAAGATTGGAGCACAGCTTTGAGTTCACTTCTTGAACTAAATCCTCCGGCAACTCACCTAGAACCCCAATTAACAAACCCTTGTGAAGCGTGGCGATCTTTGTTAGCTTTATAATTGAAGGGACTTTAAGTCCGATACCCCTAAATTGGGGGTGGGAAGTCTCTATCCTTACATCGGTGCCAGGATCAAACGTATCTATCCGAGAGGAAACGAAGGCAACGACGACATCTTCTTTGCCCTCATAAAGAACCAACGCTGGCCGAAGTTTTGTGGCCTTTAGGTTAGTAAAAGGAAATGGAACAAGGACAAACTTGCCTTTTAAGTTCATCTGAGCTTCACCTTTACGTCGTTCTCGCTGTAAATATCTGGCTCAGACTCAAGGAACTCCCACAGAGATTCCTCCGAAAGCTTCATGATGCCGTACCTCTCGTTGTCTTCGATTAGCTCTTCCAGTTTCTTTTCTATTTCCTCCAGCTTCTTCTCGATCTTCATTATCTCCACCATAACCTTTGAGAGGCTTTCACTCATTTCCACCACCGTCAGACTGACGTGCACTCCTCATCGATCGGCGGGATGGAAGGCTCATCATCCGGTTGGGTGATCACGTTAAAACCTTTCCCAGCCATTGGTCTAAAGTTTTCTGCTTCGCGAGGTGGCCGAGGATGTAGCTCCTTTGGAGGTACCTCTCAAGCGGGTGTTCGAGGAGCTTCCTCACGGCCTCTAGGGCCTCGTTGAGTATCTCAAACCTTCCAACTGGGTTCTCAAGGGCCTTTTTAACACCCACCCTTATCTGCCACACCCCGACGGGTGCGTAGTATGCTGGCGTTACCTCGCGGAAGACGATTATCCTCGCCTGCCTCCTTCTCTTCCTCAGGTGTTCAAGAACGCTAAGCCTGGCCGCGTAGTATGCTCCAGTCGTCTCCTTGGCATAACCTTTGATTCCCCTGAAGTCCTCGTAGTCGTGGATGACTTGGGGTTCGGCACTCCCGAAGAGCGAGCCCTTCAGCCAGACCTCAAGGAGCTCAAAGGCGTAGCTTTGGGGCATCAAAAGGACCGCATAGCGGTTCCCGAGGAACTCGTGGAAGTACACCTCGTAGGAGTTGATCTCTGGATAGCCCAGGATTTCCCTTCTCAGGTTCTTCCCGATCGTGTCCTGAACTGCTGTGATGCTCCATCTCGTTGGAACCAGCTTTCTGTCAATCCCAAGCAGTCCAGCGGAGAGGAGCCTTATGATGTAGTACTCGTCAAAGCCCCAGTTGTAGAGCCTCATTATGGCCTGTTCGGCCTTTAGCTCGTCACCCACAACGTAGTCAGTTCTGCGCGGTATCTTTGGGTTCTCCGTTAGCTCAAAATCAAGGAGCTCTGCCCTCGGCCCGAGCGGCGGAGCGAACTCGCTCGGAACGACCTTGACGACGGGCTTCCTTTTCAGGATAACTTCGCTGTCCACTGGCCTTATGCTCATCGCCAGCTCTTGAATCTCGCCTAAAACTCTTCCGCTCTTTCTGACGCTGACGTCTGCCCTCGTTTCCCCCATCACCAGAAGGGAGCGGTAGTAGAGGATGTCCTTTATCGTTTTGTTTTCCCACTTGAGCGGGCTGTCCAGATGGCTCGTGTTGCCCTCGATCGGCGGCACAAGCGGCCCTATCCTGACCTTTGGGTAGCCATGTTCCCCAACGAAAATGCTCGGCGGAGAAGAGCCGAAGAGATGTCTTTTGTTGAGTTTTTTCTCCACGCTTTGGGCTACCCTGAACCGCTCTAGTATCGGACATGTCGGTCTCCCGCAGAGGAGCTTCCTGCCCTTGCATATGGCGCAGAGTTTTGAGTTGAAGAGCTCTGTCATTATGGTTCTGTTACACAGGGGCTCGTTTAAATTTTTGCTCTTGGCAATTTGGATAACTAATCCGTTTTACATCATCCAAGAAAGTATCAAATTGTGTTTTCCTAAACTCTTATATACTTCGATGTACTTATATGTTCCGAGGTGTTTTTATGTACGGCAACTGGGGAAGATTTCTGCGCGTGAACCTCTCCACAGGAGAGGTCAAAGTTGAGGAGTACGGTGAAGAGCTTGCCAAGAAGTGGCTCGGGAGCAGGGGTCTGGCCATCTACCTCCTCCTGAAGGAGATGGACCCGAAGGCAGACCCGCTTGGGCCAGAGAACAAGCTGATTATAACCCCTGGCCCGCTAACTGGTACGAGCGCCCCCACTGGGGGCAGATACAACGTCGTTACGAAGAGCCCGCAGACGGGCTTCATAACCATGGCGAACTCTGGCGGATACTTCGGTGCGGAGCTTAAGTTCGCTGGCTGGGATGCTATCGTCGTTGAGGGCCAGTCCGAGAAGCCCGTTTACATTTACATCAAGGATGACCACGTTGAGATACGCGATGCCTCCCACCTCTGGGGCAAGGTGGTGAGCGAGACTGAGGCTGCGATAAAGAAGGAGATTGGAAGCAACAAGCTCCACATAGCGAGTATCGGCCCGGCCGGTGAGAACCTCGTTAAGTTCGCAGCTATTATGAACGACGGCCACCGCGCCGCTGGTAGGGCTGGCGTTGGAGCCGTTATGGGAAGCAAGAAGCTCAAGGCCATTGCCGTTGAGGGAAGCAAGCGCGTTCCAATAGCGGACAAGCAGAAGTTCATGCTGGTTGTGAGGGAGAAAATCAACAAGCTTAGGAATGACCCCGTTGCTGGAGGCGGACTTCCGAAGTACGGTACGGCTGTTCTGGTCAACATAATCAACGAGAACGGCCTCTATCCAACTAGAAACTTCCAGACCGGTGTCTTTGAGCACGCCTATGAGCAGAGCGGTGAGGCGATGACTGCCAAGTACCTCATAAGGAACCAGCCGTGCTACGCCTGTCCGATCGGTTGTGGCAGGGTTAACAAGCTCCCGACCCTCGGCGTGACGGAAGGGCCAGAGTACGAGAGCATCTGGGCGCTCGGTGCCAACCTCGGCATAAACGACCTCGCGAGCATCATAGAGGCCAACCACCAGTGCGACGAGTTCGGTCTTGACACTATCTCGACTGGTGGAACGCTTGCAGCGGCTATGGAGCTCTACGAGAAGGGCTACCTCACGGACGATGAGCTTGGGGACGCTCCGCCCTTCAGGTGGGGCAACACCGAGGTTCTTCACTACTACATAGAGAAGATAGCCTACAGGAAGGATCTCGGTGACAAGCTGGCAGAGGGAAGCTACCGCTTCGCTGAGATGTACGGCCACCCGGAGTTCTCAATGAGCGTCAAGAAGCTTGAGCTTCCTGCCTACGACCCGCGTGGAGCCGAAGGACATGGTCTCGGCTATGCCACCAACAACCGCGGCGGCTGCCACATCAAGAACTACATGATAAGCCCCGAGATCCTCGGCTACCCATACAAGATGGACCCGCACGACATAAGCGACGAGAAGGTGAAAATGCTCATCCTCTTCCAGGATCTCAGTGCGCTCATTGACGCCGCCGGTCTCTGTCTCTTCACGACCTTCGGCCTTGGAGCGGACGACTACCGCGACATGCTCAATGCCGCTCTCGGCTGGGACTTCTCCACTGAGGATTACCTCAAGATTGGAGAGAGAATATGGAACGCTGAAAGGCTATTCAACCTCAAGGCGGGCCTAGACCCTGCTAAGGACGAGACCCTGCCTAAGAGGTTCCTTGAGGAGCCGATGCCCGAAGGGCCGAACAAGGGCCACGTCGTCAGGCTTAAGGAGATGCTGCCGCGCTACTACAAGCTGCGCGGCTGGACAGAGGACGGAAGGATCCCAAGGGAGAAAGCGGAAGAGCTCGGCATCGCCGAGTTCCTCTGATTTCATTTTCACATTTTTGTCCAATAACTCTTTTATGTCCCTATGTTGAGAACTCGCTTTAAGGTGGTTCACGTGCTGGTTAAGCTGTTCGCGACCCTCATCGAGTTCACTGGAAAGAGAAAGCTTGAAATAAGCGGCCCGAAGACGGTGAGAGAGCTTCTCAATGAACTTGACAGAATGTTCCCGGGGTTCAAGAAAGAGCTTGAACAAGGCTACATAATCCTCGTCAACGGAAAGAACATCGAGCACCTTCAGGGTCTCGACACTCCTTTGAAGGAAGACGACACCGTAAGCATATTCCCGCCGGCGGGAGGCGGTTGAGGTGGCAATAAAGTTCGCTCCAAACAAGGAGTACACCTTTACCCTCTGGGACGGGAAGGTCATAGTTAAGCCGAAGCTCGACATGAAGTATCTCTACGTAGAGATCACCAGCCGCTGCAACCTGAAGTGTGAGATGTGCTTCAAGCAGTACTGGGAGGACACTGAAGGAGATATGGACTGGAATCTCTTCCTGAAGATACTCGACGACGCTGAGGCTTTCCCCGAGCTTAGAATGATTTACTTCGGCGGCATTGGTGAGCCAACGGTTCATCCACGCTTTATGGACATGGTCAGGGAAGTCAAGAGGCGCGGCTTCGCCCTTGGGATAAGCACCAACGGGACCCTTCTCACCGATGAAATGATGAGGGAGTTCGCGAAGCTTGGGGTTGACCTAATTTACTTCTCCATGGACACGGTTCCAACTGCCCAGAACGCCATAACCCTCGGTCACATAACGTCCGCCGTGACAGCGGATAAAATAAGAAAGCTCGTAAGGTACCGCGAGGAGTACGGAACCCATAGGCCGAGCATAGGCGTCGAGGTCGTGGTTACAAAGGAGAACTACCAACAGCTTCCTGAGATGGCTAAGTTTCTGCTCGATATGAAGGTCGATGCCATGCTCGTCTCGAACCTGCTCCCGCTCACCCCGGAACAGGTCGATGACATAGTCTATGATGGGAGCGTTGATATGACGCCCATACTGGACGAGCTGTACAAGATCGCCCACAACGGTCTCTACATAAAGCTACCAAAGTTCGAACTCAGGACGGAGAGACAGTGCGACTTCGACGAGAACAACGTCGCAGTTGTCAGGTGGGACGGTGAGGTTGCTCCCTGCTACCGCTTCCTCCACACCTATAAGGAGTACATCTTCGGCAGGGAGAAGAAGGTCAACGCCTACTCCTTCGGCAACGTCAAGGAGCAGAGTTTAGCCGACATCTGGACGAGCGAGAAGTACACATGGTTCCGCTTCACGATGAAGAACTACATGTACCCCTCCTGCACCGACTGTGACCTAAGGGAAGCTTGCGACTTCGTCAAGACGACCGATATAGACTGCTGGGGCAACGAGCCGAGCTGTGCCGACTGCCTCTGGTCGAGAAGGATAGTCCAGTGCCCGATTCCACAGTACATGTTCGGGAAGTTCTTCTGAGAGGTTTCTCGTTCTTCTCCTCTTTGGAGGTGCTCTCTTTGTGTTTCGTGGCTCTTAAACGAATGTCCCTTTTAAAAACTTCGACAAGGTTGAAGTTTTGAATAAACAAAAAGAGAAAAATCTAATTAAAGCTTTACTTCGGCATCTCCTTGATGTGGACGTCCATCTGCGGGAACGGTATCTCGATGCCCTCCTTCATGTAGGCCTCGTAGATGCCCTTGGTGAGGTCGCCTTTAACCGTCCAGTAGTCTTCGGTCTTAGCCCACGCCCTGAGCTGGAGGTTTATTGACGAGTCTGCGAGCTCAGTTATAACCACCGTCGGAGCCGGGTCTTTGAGAACCTTCGGGTGGTTCTGCATGAGGTCCATGGCGATCTTAATGGCCTTGTCGAGGTCCGTTCCGTAGGCGACGCCGACGTTGACGTCAACCCTTCTAGTTGGCATCCTGGTGTAGTTGGTTATTACGTTGCCCCAGACGAGCTTGTTGGGGATCGTTATGAGCACGTTGTCGGGAGTTAAGAGTTCAGTGCTCATTATGCCGACGGCGTTGACCTTACCTACCTTTCCAGCTACCTCAACGACCTCACCCATGTCAATCGGTCTGAGGGCTGCAATCCAGACCCCGGCTGCCAGGTTTGTTAGCGTGTCCTGCATACCGAAGCCCAAGATCAGGCCTATGACCGCCGACAGGCCGATAACCACTGAACCGACTTCGATGCCCAGCGCCCTCACGGCCAGCAGTATCACTGCCACGTAGAGGAGGGCACTTAGGAACCTCGCGAGGAACTCCACGACGAGCGCAGGGAGCTTCGTCTTCTTCAGGCCCTTCTTGAACATGCTGACGACGATCTTTGCCACGATGTAGCCCACTATCAGTACTGCTATCGCAGTTATCACCTGAACCGGCTTCACTCCCACGTAGGGGAGCGGCTTATCAAGGTCAAACATCACTGATCACCTCCAATAATTTGCGTTTGTGTTATTTAACGCTTGCTCATGACTTAAATCATTGTTAGTCAGTTCTTCGAACGGAAACGGAAAAGTTAAAGTCAGAAGAAACAAACTCCCAAAGGTGGTAGCATTGGGGGTGGAGCCTTTAGCCCCAACGACCTTGAGTCAATAATGCACGAACTTAAAAAGCTGGACGAGAAGTCACTTCTGGCCTACTGGATCAAGGGGGAGTACGATGAGGCCGACATGTACAGAGAGCTGGTCCGGAGGGCAAGAGAACTCGGCCTTTCGGAATCCCTCATTGAGACATTCATCTGCCTCTCAAAGGAGTCTAAAGAGCACGGAGACACGCTCAGAAAGATGTTCCTCCGGAATTACGGGGAAGAGCCCACTCCACCCGATATTCCACCTATCGAGGTCGCACCGCTCCTGGAGAAATTTGAGAGAGCTGAAGACGTTTTTGAAGTGCTCCAGCTTGCAATGGAGAGTGAACTGCTGGCGAAGAGGATATACGAGCGCCTTGCAGAGGAAGAGAAAAGGGAAGAGCTCAAAAAAGTCTACCTGAGCCTCGCGGCCGTGGAAGGTTCTCACTACGAGCGGTTAAAGGGCGAGTTTGAAATACTCAAAGAGCTGAAAGAAAAATAAATGTCCTGCTAAATTCACTCCTTGTACTTAGCTATCAGCTCCGCCAGGAGCCTATGGTGCTCCCTCTCGTTTTCCACTATGGCCTCAGCCAGGCCCTTGAAGGGCGGGTGGGTCATCTTCACGGCCATCTTCTGGTAAGTCTGTATCATGTCCTTCTCTATCTCAAGGTGCATCTCGGCGAAGCGCTTCACAAGGGCCTTCTGCTCCGGAGAAAGCTCAACATCTTTAACTTCCTCAATGGGACCCTCACCAGCAAGCTTCTCAAGCTCCTTCTGGGCGTTGAGGATGGGCCTCCATGAGGTGCTTGTGGATGATGGTGTCAATTGCTATCCTGCCGACTATCTCCTCGACCTTGGTGTACCGGAGTCCTTGGCCCCGTATCCTAGCAAGACCGTCTGTGTAGCTGGAGGGGGCCTTCTTTTCAGTCTCATAGGCGTGTTTAACAAGAATATGAAATCAAAACAAAAAACGTTGAGAAACCGGCAGGGTCAGAGCTTGACCTTTATCCCGGTCTCCTCCTCAACTTCCTTGAAGCCCTCTTTCATGTACTTGGCCAGCTCCTCGTCAACCTCGAAGAGAGCCGCGAGGAACTCCCCAAAGTGCTCTTTCTCCTCGTTTGCCACATCGAGGAAGATATGCTTTATTTTCTCGTCCTCAATTCCAGCAGCAAGCTGTTCGTAGATGTTTATGGCGTCGAGTTCGGCCTCGATTGCCCAGCGGAGGGCCTGGGCTATCTCCCTCTTTGTAAGGGGCCTGTCCTTCGGGAGTTCAAATGGGTATTTCGCGAGCATGGTACCACCACACAAATATCGAGCTCAGACTTAATAACCCTTTACCTCAAGAACTTGGATACGTAGGGGCTTTCTCCGGGCTTGCTTCTCCTGAAGTGGCCGCTCGGCTTCCCGGTCAAAAGCTCCTCAAACCATGCCTCGTGCTCTATCTCCTCGTGGAGGATCGCCAGAGCCAGGTCGTAGGTTCTTGGGTCTTTGTCGAATGTATAGTTGCATATCTCTGTATAAACCCCAACGGCGCACCTCTCAGCCTCAAGAAGAACCTTCAGGACGTTCTCAATCGTCGGCTCCTCGGGAAGGTAGGCATCGCAGCACCAGGCCATCTTCGAGAAGTTCACGATGTCTCTCGGAAGTTCTCCGCCGAGTTCGTATATTCTTGGAACGAGGGCCTCGAAGTGGTTTCTGTCCTCAAGACGAGCGTCCTCAACGATCTCCTTTATGGTCTCTCCTTCAAGACCGGTCGCGTGATTTCTCATGACGGTGTAATAGTAGTATGTTGTAAACTCCGCCGCGGCCGCCCTCAGAAGCATGTCCAAAAGCTTCTCCACATCTATGCCTGCCTTCTCGACGAGCCTTCTGTTGTGTTCTGACATTGGTTTCACCAGATAAACTTTTCTATTTAGAAATAATTTCTAATTAGGAAGGCTTATAAACTGGAGGGGCATATCCCCCAAACATGTGGAAGGAAAAAGCCGTTGAAATGCTTCGGAAGAAGGGCTACAAGATGACGCCCCAGAGGTTGAAGCTGATTGAAGTCTTAAACGAGATTGGAAGCGAGCATCCCTCGCTTAACACCTTCTTGAGAGAATTAGAGAGGATTTTCCGACCGTTAGCTTCTCAACGCTTTATTCCAATATCCTAACCCTTAAAGAACTCGGTCTTGTTGAGCTGTTCTCCGTTGGGGGAGAAACGAGAGTTGAAATCAACACGGAACCCCACATAAACATCATCGAGGATGAAAGGGTCATCGACGTTAACGACCCCGAGATCATTGAGGCACTAAAAAGGAAGCTGGGAAAAGAAGTAAAGCTCGTTAACGTGCTCGTTGAAAGATAGATCAGTCCACCTCAAGGCTGAAGTCCTGGTAGTCCATCCATATGCCCGTCTGCATGACAGAGTCGTACTGGGCCTTCAGAAGCTCGTAGTGGCCCTTCTCCACCTTGGCCAGCTCTTCAAAGAGTCTCCTGACGCTCTCGTGTTCGGCCTCCTTCGCGGCCTTCTCGTAGAACTCCCAGGTGAGCTTCTCCTGTTCCATGCCGATCTTCACTGCCTCGACCTCGCTGAGGGTCTCGGGCTCCTCGACGATCAGCTTTTGGGCGAGCTCTTTGTCCACAGGAGGGAGTTCGCACTTCTCAATGAGCCTCTCAACGAACTTCTCCTCAAAGAGGTCCCAGTGCTCGGCCTCTTCCTTCGCCAGAAAGAGGAACATCTTTCTGGCCCTCTCATCGGTTGTTTTTCTTGCGAGCTTCAGGTAGAACTTAAGCTCGTTCTTCTCGACCTCAAGGGCCAGGGCTAGGGCTTCAAGCTCGTTCATGATATCACCACCTTACTTTACTCCTCACTCCCTATTAGCTTTTTGACTTCTTCGAGAACCTTGGCCGCGTGTCCTTTTGCCCTCACGTTTATTTTCTTCCAGACGATCTCTCCTTCTGGATTTAGAATGAATGTGCTCCTTATCGCCCCCTCGTACTCCTTCCCATACCTCTTCTTCTTGCCCCAAGCTCCGAGTGCCTTATGTAGCTCTGCGTTCGGGTCGCTCAGGAGCTTGACCTTGAGGTTATGCTTCTCCCTAAACTTCCTGTGGCTCCCGGGGGAATCACGGGAGACACCGATGACTTGGACGCCGAGCTTTTCAAACTCTTCAATGAGCTCGCTGAACTCCTTTGCCTCTGTGGTGCAGCCGGGAGTGTTGTCCTTTGGGTAGAAGTAGAGAACCGTCCACCTTCCGAGGACGAAGTCCTTCAGGGGCTTCCCCTCACCGTTCTCATCGAGCACTTTTATCTCCAGATAGTTCATGGTTATCACCAGATTAGTTAGGTTTTCCTAATATTTAAGCTTTCCCTTCGAACCAAAAGCCTCTTTTAAAGTAGTGCGAAAATGGCAGAGGTGATACCATGAGAATTGAAAGGGTCAAAAACCCGCTCTCCCTCAAGGACGAGCTCCTGAAGTTCGTCTTCAGGGTTTACCAGTCAACAAATGGGGCCTATCCGGCCCTTGAATGGGTGGAAAATAAGCCTTCTCCCGACGATTTTGATGGCTTTAAGAAGGTTTATGAACCATTCCTTGAGTTCAGGCTCGGAAAGGAATTCGACGAGCTCTACGTTCTCAGGGATAACGATGGAAAGATCGCGGGAACCGTTGCCCTCGTTTACAACCTTGAAGGCAAAGACGTATGGTGGGTACCTGAGGAGATAAAGGACGAAAAGACGGGCCTCATTGAGTTCTTTATGGTTCACCCTGATTACAAGGGAAAGGGCTACGGTTCAAAGCTTTTGGGCTTCGCAATAGAGAGACTTAAAAACCTCGGAAAGGATCCGTACATCATAACGTTCCCCAACCTTGAGGCCTACGAGTACTACCTCAGGAGGGGCTTCGTTAAGGTCATGGATTACAGGGGGTTTGTAGTGCTAAAATATCGCGGGGGGTAACAGAAAAGTGGGTTTGATTACTTATTTGATCCTGGGGCTTGTGATAGGCTTTGTCGCTGGACTTTTCGGTGTTGGTGGGGGCTTCCTCCTGGTGCCCTCCCTGGTAATCCTCGGCGTTCCAATCCACAAGGCAATAGGTACGAGCCTGGCCTGCATCTCCATAAGTGCTCTGGCCTCGGCTTACACTCACCTTAGGAGTGGAAGGGTTCTTTACCGAGTCGTTCTCCTCAAGGAGATGTTTTCCATCCCCTCCGCTATCCTAGGCGCTTATCTTTCTTCACATCTCCCTGAACGACTTTTGAGGGTTGTTTTTGGAGTGCTTCTCTTGTATCTCGCAGTCGCAATGCTCCGCTCAAAGAAAGGAGACTGTGAAATGGAGAAGGGCAAAATAGAGTACAGGAACGTCCCCCTGGTCGGGCTGGTTTCGGGACTGGTTTCGGGACTGTTGGGTGTCAGTGGGGGTATCTTGAACGTCCCGCTCTTCCACACCCTTGTCGGGATTCCGATCAAATATGCGGTTGGAACGTCGAGTCTCGCACTGCTCTTCACTGCCCTGGCCGGAACTTTCGAACACTGGCGCCTGGGTCATGTTCAGCCCAACATCGTTCTCTTTTTGGCCCCGGGACTGATTATGGGGGCGAGACTTGGCGCAAAGACCGTTTCAAGGGTCAACCCAAGGTCACTGAGAGCAGGATTTGCCGCGCTACTTGCGATAGTGGCGGTTAGAATGCTCCTTTAGACAAACTCTGGTGGTTTGAGGCGGGGTGATGTAAAATGAACGAGCTGTTTGAAAAAGTCCGCGAGGAATTTGGGATTGAGGTAAAGGACGAGAAAGACATGACCAATGCCTGGAAACTGGTGGAGATGCTAGAAGATAAAGGCTGGGTAATCTACATCATTACGGCCAAGGGCAGAAAGCAGGTTGATGCCTGGCACCCCAATTTCGGAAGCCTCTTCGCCCAGTTCGGTGAGAACCCCGGTTTTGGAAGCATACTAGAAGGCATCTGCAACGTCGCTTTGCTTGTTAGGGAACTAGAAAAGCATGGAAAAGTCTGATGAGCATTGTGATCTTTGTTTTCGCTGGCTGGAACATTTGGAAACGTTTAAACACCTCGTTTCTCCCGAATTCCTAATAACCTTATGGGGCACACTTGAATATGGTGATGGGATATGAAGGAGAAAGTAGTTGCCCTCTTTATGGTTATGATCATGCTGGCATCAACGGGCGCCGTGGTACTGGCGGACAGTGTAACATCCAGCAGCGGTGAGAGTGAAGTTCTCAGAGATGATGTTAACAATGAGACCAACAGTACAGCAAACTCAACTCTCGGCCTGCTGAAGGTCGTGGACAGGCTCGCCAACTACACTGCGCAACGGATCAGCACATCCAACGTGAGCAATGAGACACTCTCGGTTTACAACAGGGCAAACGAGCTCAGGGAAAAGGCCTGGGAAGCTTACAGGTTAGGAAATCACACTGAAACGGTCAGGTACGCCATTGAGGCCATGCACCTCTATAAAGAGGTCATAATGACGCTGAAGCAAGGTGCGGCTGCCGGGGAAGAGGAAAAAGAGATTTCACCTGGAATGGAGATGTGGAAGCTCCAGAATGCCGTGAGAGTGCAGCTTGAGATGGCAGTGAGGGAGCTTAAGTACGCCGAGCTGATAATGAACCGCACCAACGTTACCCCCGAGTTCGTCTCGGCATACAACCTGACTAAAACCCTTGTGGAGAAAGTTGAAGAAGACCTGACGAGTGGCAACTTCACCCTTCTAAAAGAGGACTTTCCAGAACTGGTACAGGCTAGAGCGGAACTCCACAGGCAGATAATCCTGGTGACTTCGCGGACTTTCAAGGTTCAGGCAGTTAAGGCCGTTGGCAGGCAGCTCAAAGCGCTCGACGAGCTGATGCCTAAGCTGATGGGAATAAACGAGGCTGTTATCGAGAATATGTCCAGGATAAGAGAGAACAGGAACGTCATAGCAAACTTGACGGAAAAGATACAGGAACTAAAGGCACTCAGAAGGGAACTCGAACAAGCCTCCCTACGGGGCGATCGTGAGAGAGTCCAGGAGCTCCTCGTCGAAATCAACAGAAAACTTATGGAAATTAGAATACTACTGATGAAGAACATGAGAATGGGCAACCTGCCGTGGAAGCCACCGATTACCCCCAACCCTGGCAGAGGACACGACAAAGCCCACAGCTCTGAAAGGCCGTAAAGACTATAATCCCTTTTTACTACCTTTTTCGGGAGGGATGAAAAGGTGAAAAGAGTGGCAGTAGCCCTATTTGTGTTTCTATTTTTAATCTCCTCATTTGTGAAGGCCCAGGAGGTTGTTTCGCTGGAAGTAACAGTTGACCCAACCGGGTACGTCAGGGTCGAGGAACTCGTTGCCCTCGATAACTATTCTGTTGTTAACGTTGTCCCGCTCCTCTCCGATAAGGTTGATGCCCTTCTGGTTCTTGACAAAAACGGTGAGCCCCTATTCTACAACGTCAATGGATCCACTCTTGAAATAATGGGCAGTGCAACAGTTGCTAACATAACCTACTATACCGCGTCCATTACCTCGAAATCGGGGGAAGTCTGGACTGTTGCTTTCAGTTCGGACGTTCCGGTTAAGATAGTTCTCCCCGAGGGGGCGATTATAGTTGACCTGAGCGAGATCCCAGTTGAAATAACGGACGAATATTTAGTTATGCCCCCAGGAAACATAAGCGTCTCCTATATCTTACCTCCTCCAACCGAGACAGAGACGTCAACATCAACATCCACCCAGACAACGCCTCAAAGTCAATCGAGTACTTCTTCCACAACTACGGCAGGCGTCAGTGAATCCTCCACAACTTCCAGCAAAGGTGGTAGCTCGAGCCTAGTATTGATAGGTGTCCTTGTTGTGCTGTTAGCTGTGGTAGTGGGGGCTCTGTGGTATTTCAAGGGCAAGACAGGCGGCAATGAAAACAGCGATGATACCACTAGCATAGTACAAAAAATAAACAGAGAGGAGCTTGAGAAAAAGCTTGACTCAATGAACCTCAACGACGAAGAAAAGAAAGCCCTTCTCTACATCTACGACCGCGGGGGCGTGGCCAGACAGTCTGACGTCAGGAACGAGCTTGGAATACCAAAGACAACCGCCTGGAGGATGTTCCAGCGGCTTGAGAAGCAGGGACTCGTAAGGGTGTACAAAAAGGGAAGAGAAAACTGGGTCGAGCTGACCCTCTGATTTTTTACCTTATCCTTGCCCCGAGCTTTACCTCTTTGTCCGGCATGAGCAGGGCAACGCGCTCGCCGTCGTCCGCTGCCAGCAGCATCCCCTGGCTCTCCACGCCGCGGAGCTTCTTGGGTTCGAGGTTGGCTATGATGACGACGTAGTGGCCGAGAAGCTCTTCGGGCTTGTAATACTTCTTAAGCCCGGCTACGAGCTGCCTGACCTCGTCCCCAAGGTCAACCTTGACAACGTAGAGCCTGTCCGCGTTCGGGTGGTCATTGACCTCTATTATCTTTCCAACCCTCAAATCCAGCTTGGCGAACTCGTCAAAACTCACGTACTCCATCTTTTTACCCTCCTTAACCTTCTCCTTTTTCTCGGCCTTACCGGCCTTTTCGGGCTTTTCGCCCTTGAACTCATCACCGTAGATTGACTTAAGGAGCGCTAGAGCTTCGTCCTTCCTCTTCTCTCCGAAGCGCTCAAGGGTGACCTTAACGACGTCTTCCTGCTTGTAGTACTTGTTTAGGAGAATCTTCGCGCTGTCCGGGTTGCCCCTGCCGATGTAGTTCACTATGAAGTATATTATCTCCCCGTCAGTTACCTTCCTGAACATCGGGAAGGCCTTCCTTACCCTGTGCCCGGCTGGGAGCTCTTCAAAGCTCCACTTCTTGACTTCCTCGAGGTTTAGGAGGTGCCATATCTTCTCGCTGGCATCTGGCAGGAACGGCTCGAGGAGTATTCCAAGGGCCTTGACGATCTGGAGCGAGACGTTGACGGTCGTTGCCGTCCTCTCGCGGTTCTCCTTAGCGGTCTTCCACGGCTTCTGGTAGTCGAAGTAGCGGTTTCCGAATATGGCCAGCTCCATGACCCTCTTTAAAGCGTCTTTGAAGCGGTAGTTGGAGATTAGCTCTCCAGTCTCCTTGAAGGCTTTCTCTATCTCTTCGAGGGCTTGCCTGTCGAGGTCGTTCAGCTCTCCTCTCTCCGGGACGACGCCGTCAAAGTACCTGTTAACGAAGGTCATGGCCCTGTGAACGAAGTTACCGAGGTTGTTCACAAGCTCCTCGTTGATCTTCTTCTTGAAGTCCTCAAAGGAGAAGTCGCTGTCCCTCGTCTCGGGCATTATGGCGGTGAGGTAGTACCTCAGGTAGTCAGCGGGCCAGACGTCGAGGAACTCGTGAACCCATATCGCCCAGTTCCTGCTCGTTGAGAACTTCTTGCCCTCAAGGTTGAGGTACTCGTTCGCGGGGATGTCGTAGGGCAGGTTCCACTCGGCCTCGACTTCCTCATCTCTGTACTTGCCGTAGGCCATTAGGAAGGCGGGCCAGAATATCGCGTGGAACGGGATGTTGTCCTTGCCGATGAAGTGAATGACCTTTGTTTCGCCGTCGAGGTTGAGCCAGAACTTCTTCCACTCGTTCTCCTTTCCTTCCCTCTTTAGGTGCTCGATGGTTATGCTGATGTATCCTATCGGAGCCTCGAACCAGACGTAGAGGACCTTTCCCTTCACGTCCTCATCATCCAGAGGAACGGGAATACCCCAGTCGAGGTCGCGCGTTATAGCTCTCTCCTCAAGCCCCTCGTTTATCCAGCCGAGGACGGTGTTTCTAACATTGGGCTTCCAGTGCTCCTGGCTTTCAACCCACTTCTTAAGCCTTTCCTCGAAGTCCTGCATGCGGATGTAGTAGTGCGCTGAATCCTTGAAGGTTATTGGGTTGCCACAGATATTGCAGCGCGGGTTGATGAGGATTTCGGGCGTTAGCGGGTGCCCGCAGACCTCACACTGGTCTCCCCTCTGGTTTTCGGCGCCGCAGTAGGGGCAGGTGCCGATGACGTACCTGTCCGGGAGGAACATCTTGTCATGCTCGCAGTAGGCCTGCTTGGTGACCTTTTTGACAAGGTGGCCGTTCTCAAGGGCCTTGAGGAAGAACTCCTGACTCAGCCTGTAGTGGACGGGAAGCTCCGTTCTGCCGAAGAAGTCGAAGCTTATCTTTGCCCTCTCGAAGGTGGTCTTTATGTGCTCGTGGAATTCGTCGACGATCTCCCTCGGGCTTCTCCCTTCCTTGAGCGCGCGGAATGTTATCGGCGTTCCGTGTTCGTCCGTTCCGCAGATGAAGAGAACTTCCTCGCCCTTTAGGCGGAGATAGCGCACGAAGATGTCAGCCGGCAGGTACGCTCCAGCTAGATGTCCAGCGTGAATCGGCCCGTTAGCGTAAGGCAACGCAGATGTAACCATGTACCTGACCATTTTAACCACCTCTCGCGGTTAATCCCTCACCTTATAAGGACTTCGCGTTAAAAGAATTACGGTGGGTTATTAATCCTGGCTATTAACATGCATATTTATGTATATCCTGCGGTGAGCACTGGTTCGAGGGCAGACTTGTGTAATTGGAGTAACTCCGAAAAGTTCTTATAATTGACTAACTAAATACTCCAGTGGGAGTATACAATGATAACTGCCAGGATATCCACGGGGATACCAGGGCTGGATATAATGCTCAATGGCGGATTGATTCCAGGCAGGACGTATTTGGTAAAGGGGGCACCTGGAACTGGCAAGACAACCCTTGCGATGCATTTTGCCATGGCCGGGATTTCCAATGGAGAAAGCGTTCTCTACATTACCCTTGAGGAGCCGGGGGAGAACATAAAGCAGGATTTCAGCAGGATGGGCTTCGACGTTTACAATGAGAACTTCACGCTGATAGATGCCACTCCCACCACCGAGCACTACGTCCTCGTCGAGGACTTTTTTGAGTCATTTGCAAAGAACCTCAACAAGCTCACCGATGCAATTAAAGAGCAGTTTAAGACAAAGCGCTATTCCAGGGTTGTTGTGGATCCGATAACCATGCTCAAGTTCACGTCCTCGGATGAACTCGAGTACAGGAAGGCGTTTCTCTCATTTATCAAAACCATGATGCGGCTTAGAACAACAGTTCTAATTACCGCAGAGGGGGAACAAGCGGACATCGAGGAGTACCTGGTCAATGGAGTAATAGAGCTTGAACTCTTCCAGAAAGAAGGGCGGCTTGAAAGGGCGCTTAAAATAACCAAGTTCAGGGGAAGCGGTTTTGACAACGTTATACGCCCATATGAGATAACTGAAAACGGAATGGTCGTTTACCCCGACAAATCGGCACTCTGAGGGATTTACATGCTCCCTCCTGAAATAAGGTCTCTTCTTGAGGACATGAGGGTTGAGAGAATTCGGGGCGCCAGCTGGATGGCGCAGAAAGGGGCAGAAGCGTACCTTCTTCTGGCTGATCTGCTTGAAGGGAACGAGCTGAAGAACGCCCTTCAAGAAATGAGGGAAGAACTTCCCAAGGTTAACCCAACGATGGCATCCCTTTACAATCTTGTTATGTTCATTCCAATAACCGATGACCCTGGTCTTCTAAAATCCCGGGCTGAGGAGTTTTTGAGGCTTATAAATGAGGCAAAAAAAGAGATTGGCAACATTGGAAGTGAGCTGATTGACAATGGGGACATCGTGATAACCCACTCCTTTTCCTCCGCGGTTCTCGAAGTGTTCACCTCCGCGAAGAGGAAGGGGCGCTCGTTCAAAGTTATCCTCACTGAAAGTGCCCCAGATTTTGAGGGTCTGGCACTTGCGAACGAGCTTTCAGCCCTTGGCATCAGCTATGAGGTGATAACCGACGCTCAAGTCGGGTTGTTTTCGAAGGAGGCAACGCTGGCGCTGGTTGGTGCCGACAACGTAACGCGCGACGGTGCAGTCGTAAACAAAGCTGGTACCTACCCTCTGGCTCTGGCCTGCTATGACAACGGTGTTCCTTTCTATGCCGCCGCGGAGAGCTTCAAGTTCCATCCTGAGCTGAATAGCGGGGACGTTGAATTGGTAGAACGGCCCTATGCAAGGAACGGCCACAGGGTTAGAAACGTTCTCTTTGACGTTACCCCCTGGAAGTACGTGAGGGGGATAATAACGGAACTTGGAATTCTCGTTCCTCCGAGAGAAATATAAGGAAAAGAAAAACCTCAAATCTCTCCAACGAGCCAGAGCAGAGCGCCCTTTATGAATGGCCAATTGCTGGCTATGTACTTGCCATAGTAGCTGTCACTGAAGGCCCTGCTCGAGCCATAGACGATGATCCTTCCCTTTCCGACCTCGACTGCCGCGGCGACGACGGGCTGGCTGCCCTTTTCGTTTACAACGTTTCCGTCGGCGTCAACGGCGTAGGAGGTTTCAAAGGCCTTGATGACCCATACGGCGTTTCCTTCTACTGTCAAAGTGTCGCCGTGATAGTAGGTCATCCATCCATCTGGGATGAACTTGGTTATAGGAGTGTTCCTGTTGTACGCTCCGACGTACGGATAGTATGGCTTTCCGCTGTTGTGGTCGTCGTCCATGAGCTCAGTCTTCTCGAGAGTGATGCCGTAGCCGCTCAGGAGCTCATTGAGGCTCGGGTTCACGTACTTGTACCAGTCTCCCGCTATTATCAGCCCCCCACCTTCTTCGACGTACTTCCTAAGGGCGGCGATTTCCTCGCTGGATAAGTCGATCTTTGGGTTCAGTATTATAACAACGTTGTAGTTCTTCAGCTTGTCGTACGTGATTGGCTCGTGGTTCATCTCAACGTTCCAGCCGAACTCCTTTGTGATCCTGCTGACCAGCCCGTTTATCCCTACCTTACTGCCATAGTACTGGTCGTGGGAAAGGTCTATCAGTACGGAGACGTTTCTTGGGATTATAACAACGCTCTGGTTGTTCTCAGCCGCAGTGAGGGCGTTTGAGAGTACTTTGTTCCAGTAGGCCAGCTCATCCATCAAGCTCTTGTACAGGACAAAAGCCTGCCTCGAAACCCTGAACGCCGTGATTATTCCGAGTCCTCCCTGGTTGGAGACTATATCGGTGATTTCCGGCAGCCGGGCAAAGCTCTCACGGTATCCCTGCATTCTGCTGTTTATCTCATCCACGGGTACGTTCTTCAGGTCAACTCCCCTAGCCTCTAGCTCGCTGGTGAGGTTCTGGAACTGGGCGTAGGCATCTTCGAGCTCTTCGTTGTGGTTTCTGAGGTAGTAGGTGTAGAACAGTGCCATTCTGTAGAAGACTTCCGATGCTAGAGTCTTTGTAACTGTGCTGGAGCTCTCGAAAACGACGGTGACGTCGGTTGGGTCCTTCTTAAGAACCACAACGACTGCATCTGAGGTGATGTAGTAGTATCCGAGCTCGTCGGTTGTGTCGTTTTCTTCGAGGGTGATGTTCTGGCTGCCCTTGGTGACGACTACATCCCTAACGGTGTCACCCATCCAGGGTACCAGGAGAACGGCCACGGAGGGGTCTTCCATAGCCAGATGAACTGTTACGTTTGTCTGGATGACGTGTCTCTCGACTTTGAGGTTCTGCTTGACGCGGTATTCTCCCGTTTTCGTTTCAACACCAGAGATCTTGGCCTTCCAGTAGGCCACCAGTGATGGGGTGTCTGGTTTGATGTTCTCGGTGTCAACTATGAGGTTCCCCGCGGTGACGTTGAAGGTGTAGTTCTTTCCGCCGACCTCAACGACGAAGAAGCTCTCGTTCTTCTCCACGGTAGCGTTTCCTACCACCGCAACCGTCGTGTTTCCGACTTCTTCGATATTCAGGGGTATCCTGTATGTAATCTTGAGGTGGGGCTTCAGGTCTTGGTTCTCCTTGGAGTAAATCCACGCGTAGTTGTCTATGCTCTCGTCCGTCAGTTTGAGGAGTAGGGCAACAGTTTTTCCAGTGTTGTTCCGGACGAACTCGGTTATGTTCCATGAAACCCATCCCTTTGAGAGTTCTCCATGGGCAAGGAGAGTATCTGGAATGGGCGGTTCGGAGGGCGTTTTGCTCTCGTTCCAATCCGTGGTTGTTTTGTAAACGCCGACGTCCATGGGTACATCCAAGTCCCCGATATAGGGCACGTAGACTTCAAATTCTGCTGAGATTATCTCGGTATCCCCTGAGAGCTCTGGGATCTCGAACTTGAAGTACGCTCTCTGTTTGGAGTATTTAGAGGAGTTTCCAATCGCGAGCTCTCTCTTCTCATTGTACGGGTGGTAATCTTTCCAGCTGAACTCTGTACCGTTGTAGTAGTAGCTGTAAGCGTCCTCAGTTGGGATGATCTCTTCCGTAGCCACGGGGGTGACATTGTACTGGGCGAAGATGGTCTTTGTGAGCTCTTTAACTGTCACGTTCTCTCCCAGGCTGTTCGTCATCTTCAGTACGGCGTGCATCTCGTAGGTGCCGTATCTCGGGGCGCTCCACGGGATAGCGACCTTAATCTCACCACCGGCGGGAACCTCCAGGCTGTCGTTCTGGTAGATGACGGTACCGTTCATGGTTACAGTGAAGGCGGCCTTTTTGGCGGTGGAGTAGTTGCTGGCTATCGTGAAGTTTAGGATCTGCGGCTCCTCCACCAGGACGACTTCCGGAACGCTGTACGAGGCTATGCCGAAACCAAAGGAAACTTCAACGGTCGTGTTCTTGGAGTCGAGCAACCTGCCTGAATCGTCGTACAGCTTCACCTCGATTGTGTACTTCCCTGGCTTGGCTGGGTTCCACTCGTAGCTCACGGTGCTGGTGTTCTGCGGGCCGAGGGTCAGTTGCCTGCTCACGGCCGTGCCGTCGGAGATCGTCAGGTTGAGGGTTACAGAAACGTCGTGGTCGTAGTTGTTCCTGACGGTTACGTTTATCATGCTCTCATCAACGTACTTCGGGTTCACGTTGAGATTCAGTATCTCTGGAACCGCGAGAGCCATGTCATCCGCGTCTCTCGGCTCTATCTTGAAGTCGCCATATGAATAGTACACAACTCCTACGATGTACCTGAAAACGTCCCCCACCTTCGGTAGGTCGTACTTGTATATCATGTCGTCTATTCTAACGGGCCCGCTTCCGTCGTCCGCTTCCCACTCTCCGTATCCCAAACTGGTGTTGGTCACGATGGCGTTTTCCACTCTCACCAGGACGCTCTCCCACCGCTCCTGGGAAACGTTGCCCGTTGGAAGGAGAACAGGGTCAGGAACTTCCGCGGTTCCGAGCTTGACAATGTCTTCCATACTGTTGACGTCAATCTCGGTGAGACCTTTATTATCATTCTTCGTCTTGTGCTCGTTTACTTTCCCTGTAACTTGAACGAGGTCGCCAATGGAAACATCAGGGGTAGATCCTGTATAAACGTAGATCCCACTCCAAGGGCCAGTACCGTTCTGTATGAAGAATCCTCTGCTGGTGACTGTTGTAACAACGCCCTCGGTCTGGACGGTTTGACCTACGTAGGCTGATGCGTCTCCATCGGTGGTGTTGCTCTGGATTTCTTGGATTGGGACAACGGGAATCTGAGGCGGCTCTGAAACTTCATAGACGATTTCGAGACATGGATGATTTCCGTGACTACTCTCTTTTGAGTTGAAGTATATGTAATCATTCACGTTTAAGTCGCTGAGATTTGAGTGGAGATAAAAGCTAACGACTTTGTCTTCTTCGAACTGAGATTTGACAAAGTCAGTGACATCCCAAGATACATTTGAATCAACGTTTCCATTTGGAAGCTCGACAATAGTCCAGTTTAGAACTCCTGTATAATCTGTGGGTTGATTGTTCCAGGTTAATGTGTCCTCGCTCCATGAGTCATCCAATACTCCGTAGACAGTGATGTTATGGGACCTAGAGCCAGAGTGGTAATAGGCGTGAAGGGTTAGAGTTGCCCGCACTATGATGGCGTTTTCGGGCAATGTCGAGAGATCAAACTTTAGGTATGCTCTCTCCTCGCTTCCGTAGTGTACACCTACTCGTAGGCGATAGTTTTTGGAATCAACGTAACCATCTTCGTCTATCCAAGTGTCCTCAGATGCATATATTTTCTCGGAGATAACTGCACTAGTCGTTTCCTGCACCGCCGTCACTGGTTTAATCGCCCACGCTGGGATTATACTCAAGAGCAACAGCACTATCAACACTAGCGCAGACCGTTTCATTGGTGGATCACCGAGTTAAAAACGGCAGGGGTGTATAAATAAGTTTTTCCTACCTTTCCAGTCAATTTTTGGAACAATTCGACAGGTAAATTCTAAAAGGCGTGGCAACGTATGATGATGCGGTGTTGAAAAAATGTCTATAACAACAAAAACCGGAGATAAGGGTTTGACGGGTCTCTTCACCGGCGACCGCGTGGCAAAGTTCTCGCCGATTATGGAAGCAAACGGGACGATAGACGAGCTGGACAGCTTTATCGGGGAAGCAAAGCACTACGTCCCTGAAGAGATGGCAGAAACCCTCGAAAGAATCCAGGTTCAGCTCTACGACCTTATGGCTGAGCTCGCCAGCAAGGGCAAGTACTCGAAGGTCAGCGAGGAAGATGTTAAGTGGCTCGAGGGGTTCATCCATAAATACGAGGAAGAAGTCCAGCTCAAGTCCTTCGTCCTGCCTGGCTCTACAATAGCCAGCGCCAAGCTCGACGTCTGCAGGGCGATAGCGAGGAGGGCCGAGAGAAGAGTGGCGAAGCTTGTTCTCGACTACGGCTTCGGCCAGAACGCACTCGTCTACCTCAACAGGCTCAGTGACCTTCTCTTCATAATGGCTAGGGCCATAGAGAAAAGGGAAGGAAAACTAAAAGAGGTCAAGTAATCCCTTGGCTTCTATTCGTCTCCTTTCCGTCTCCAGCTCCCACGTCGGCCAGCAAGACGTCCCTGTGCCTCGCCCAGAAATAGGCAACTACAATCCCCATCCCGGTCCAGAGGCCGAGGGCAACTTTCCAGGCCGGAAACCTGTCGAGGAGTGGCCCAACTCCCATCAGGCCGAGGGGGCCGGAAGCGTGCATCATAACCGCCATGGCCGAGAACACCCTCCCCCTGAGCTCGCTCGGGACGGCGCGCTGTATCTTAGCGTTTAGCGGGACGTTGAAAAAGGCCTCTATTGCCCCCCAGAGGACGTTTATCGTTGCCAGGAAGAGAAACGCCCCCGCCTTGTTTAGGGAGGATAGCGGACTTATTGCCCACGTGAAGAGGAGTATCATGACTCCATCCAGGAGGAGGGCGTGGAAGAGGTATCTCCCGGCTTTTCTGCCGAATTTTATACCAACCAGCATGTTCCCGGCGAGGGCGCCGAGCATGAAAGCACTTTCCAGGAGGCCAAACTGGTAGCTTGAGAACTTCAGAACCTCCCTGAAGGAGTAGGGCATGAGAACGGCCCCAAAGGGCTGTCCAAAGGCTATCATGAACAGGGCAAAGAACATGAGAGTTCTCAGATACCTGTTCGAGAGCAGGTAGGAGATTCCCTCCTTCAGATCCTCAACTACCTGGGAGAAACTCTCAAGTTCCCTCGTTTTCCACTCGTACTTTATGAGGATTTCAAACAGACCCGAGCCGAAGAAGCTGACCGCGTTGATGAGAATGGCCAGTCTAATTCCACCTATTGCATAGATGAAGCCGCCGAGGGCGGGGCCAATTAGCCTTGCCAAAATGTTCATCGATGCAGTTATCGAGTTTGCTCTCTCAAGCTCGTCAGGCTCTACCAAGTCGGGAAACATCGCACTCGTTGCCGAGCCAAAGAACGTGCCCATGACGGCCATTATGACCTGAACGACTATCAACTGGTGCAGTTCCAGCAGGTTGAATGCCAGAACGCCGAAGAGGAGAATTCCCCTCGCGATATCGAACCAGACCATCAACTTCTTTCGGTTGTAGCGGTCGCCCACAACCCCCGCAAAGGGCATGACTATCAGAGCGGGAATCATCTCAGCTAAGATGAACGCCGTCATCATGCTCCCGCTGTGGGTCTTGTCTAGCACGTAGAGCGGCAAAGCTACATCCTGCACCGCCCAGCCGAGCTGGGAAACAAAGCGTCCCACCGCGAAGAGCCAGAAGTCCCTGTTAAATCTCATGGTCTCTCCTCCCTCTCTCCGACTTATCCAGCATCTCTTGCCTGCTCACTTCCCTTCTACCTTCCGCGCAGAGGTGAGCAAAAAAGAAACCTAAATCCTCCTCACAACAATGTTCCCGTTTACCGTGCTGACCTTCACCTCGAACTCGCCCGTGCCGATGACCGGGTTCTCCGGGTCAATTCCCTCGAAGGTTATAGCTCCGTTCACGCGGCTCGCCTTTACCCTCGCGTCACAGAAGTCCGAGAGGGCAAGAGCAATGCTCCCGTTTACATTGCTTATTTTCGCGTCTCCCTCAAGTTCCTCTATCTCAAGCTCGATCGGGCCGTTGACGCTGCTCGCTTTCAGAGATTTTGCGAGCGCTAAGTAGGCTCTCACCCTCCCGTTCACGTTGCTTATTTCCCCCGCCTCACAGTTTTCAAGCTCTATCCTGCCGTTCACCGTGGAGACCTTCTCGAAGGAGACGTTCCTTGCCATTATCTCGCCGTTCACGGTGGAGGCCCTAACGGTGGCTTTCCTCGGCACCTTTACGGTAATCTCGGCCCAGCCGCTCTTTCCGAGAAGGTTGAAGAACCTCTTCTTTGGCTCTTCCCTGATGATGAGCTTCTCTCCCCTCTGCTCGACTTCCACCTCGGCTTCGCCGTGTAGGGTGTAGCTTACCTCTGCGTGGTCGTTCTCCCAGCCCTCGATCTCCGCCTTTCCGTTCACGGCGGATATCTCAACCATCTTCACGTTTTCAAAGATCATGGCCATCACCTTCACACATTCTTATCCTAACAACTCCTCCCTTTTGGGCCACAAGCCTTAAGGAGTGCTTTCCGCCCTCGAACTCACAGCCACCCCTCCGAAACAAAGTCAAAGAGGGGCCTCTCGCCCCCCGTGTATTCTTCTTCCCTTCTCTCCGGGCCAGGTTCCAAGCCCATCACCCCAGATACCTCATGAGCTCGTCTATGAGCTCCTTAACGCGCGCGTTGAGTTTGGCCCTGTCTATGCCGAGGCCCTCCACCATCTCAACGCCCTGCTCCTCCACTATCTCCTTCGCCTTCCTCAGGACGAGGTTGCAGGCCTCTCTGCTCTCAATTGTGTGGGTCTTGCCCCCAACGCGGATTCTCACCGTCCCGTCGCGGGCCGAGATTACAACGTCCTCAATCCTCAGCTTGGCCCTTCCCCTTCCCACCGTTACGGAGATATCGCCCGAGCGGAGGGAAACGGTCTCGCCGAGGCTCAGCACTTCATCGCCGCTCCTGTAGGTCACCCTGTCACCTGAAACCTCTATCGTGTACTCCTCAGTCTGGATGGTTAGTCTTTCACCAACTCTGGTGAGCTGGAAGCCGTTGGTGAGCTCCCTGATGGTGAGCATCTCTCCCCTGGGCTTCCAAACACGGCCGTCGCGCAACCTCATGGGGCCTATTTTCACTTCCTCCCCCGCTGGAGTGCTGATGACTTCCACAAAGGGCACCTTCACGTACTCGAAGCCGTTGCCCTCGTAGACCTTCACCACTCCGAGGTCAACGACGCTCGCCTTGTTCTTGTCGCGGTAGAGCCCCTCCGGGTTGATGAGCTCGTTCGCCCTCTTGACGAAGCCAGGATCAGGGGAAGTCTTCTTTACGGCAATCTTTTCCGAAGTCCATACCGCAACGGGAGAGAGGAGCTTTCTTGTGACCTTTCCTATTGGGGTTTCCGCTTCCACCGTTAGGTCTCCGTCAATGACCCAACCCACAAGTTTTCTCCCGAACTTCACGGGATAGGCCTTGCCGCTTCCATTGAGCTTGACCTCTCCGAAGGAAGCTCCGTTGAACTCGTAGGCCTTCTTCTCAACCTTCCAATCAATCCTTCTCTCGTCGAACTTGGATAAGAGGAGACCCGCTATTGTGAGAACGACCGCGTAGGCAAACATCGTGCCCGCTGTTATCGTGGCGTTCTCGCCAGTAAACGTCTCCGAAAGTCCGAGCCACTTCCCGAAGAACAGGAAGACGCTCGTCCAGAAAGCACCCTTGGCCAGCGCAAAGACAATTCCGCTTATCGTTACCCCGAACCACTTGCCGACGCTCAGGAGCTCAAAGGCGAAGATGAGCGCGATTATCGCGTACACCATGTAGTCGTTGTAGGCCTCAAGCTTCAGCGGCCCCTTGAAGAGCCAGACGATTATCAGGAGCGCTGCGAGGGCCTTCATGTATTCTGCGATCCTAAACCTTAAGCTTCTCTCTTCACCAAAGCCAAATCCGTACATCATTCCTCCACCTCGTCAAGTACCGTGATGATCTCAAGCAGGCGCAAAAACAAACGCCCGTTAGACGAAAGCTCGTACTTCTCCCCCTTCTTCACCATTCCAGTCTTCACGAGGAGCTTGAGGTGGTGAGAAACGGTTGGACTCTCGACTCCCAGGGTCTCCTTGATCTCCTTGAAGCCCATTGGCCCCTCCGCCAGCATTTTTAGTATCCTTATCCTGTCGGGGTTAGCGAGGGCCTTGAGGGTTTTCGCGGCCTTTTCCTCGTCTATCCCAGGTAGGGCCCCTCCCTCAAGTCGTTTTTTGAGGCGAGCCTTTATAGAGAGCATTAGCTCGTCAACGGGATCAATGCTCTCCTCAAGCACCTCCAGCCTTTTTTTCAGCTCTTCCAGCTGGGTTCTCAAATCGTCCATGCTACCACCGGGTACAGAGTTTTGTAGTACAATTTTCTGTACCCAACTAGTGTGATGAGTATATAAAAATTTATCGGTTTAGGCCAGCGATTTTATCGTGAGAAAATAGTGAGATGCACACGGGCACTTATCAAAATCCAAGCTGATGACAACAGAATCATTCAAGGCTTTCAAAAGCTAAAATCGGGTAAGGAAAAACTGAAAGATGGCAGAAAATTCAAACGTGCCTGGCGTAGAGGGTCTTCCTACCCTCGGCCTGGGCCCTCTTGATGGCCTTCTCGACGAGGGCCTTGACCTCAGCCTCGAGGGCGTCGTAGAACTCCGGGCTGACCCTCATCTCGGGGTCGACGCTCTTAACGAACTCCTTGACCTTGGACTTAACAAGCATCTCAGCCATGGCTAACACCTCCTTATTGGCCTTTGAGGCCGATAACTGTGCACCTTTGACCTTTATAACTCTTCCTCTTCTGAGCCCCCAGAAAAGATTAAATCAGATTAGGGAGTACTTATCCCGGTGAGCGGATGAGGGTTGTGCTCATAGACGGCGAACACTACCCGGATGTTACCAAATGGGCAATTCATAAGCTCGGGGATGTCTGCTGTGCGGTTTTCTTAGGGGGAACTGAGAAGATAGGGAGTTTAAAGGCCCTTGAGGATAAGATTGGCGTTCCCCTCTATCATTCCCCCAACTATCTCGATGCGCTAAAGAGGGCAGTCCTTGAAAACGACGTCGAAGAGGTCGTTGACTTAAGCGACGAACCCGTCCTAACGTACGAAGACCGGTTTAGGATAGCCTCCCTCTGCATGCTCCTGGGAGTTACCTACAGGGGAGCCGATTTTACGTTCACTCCAAAGCCGCTAAAGAAGACCAAAAAGCCGAGCATATCAATCATCGGTACTGGAAAGAGGGTTGGGAAAACAGCAGTCAGCGGTTTTGTGGCGAGAACCCTTAAGGAGGTTGCACGCCCGGTGGTCGTGACAATGGGCAGAGGTGGGCCTGAAGAGCCTGAACTCATAGAGGGCGAGAAAATTGAGCTAACACCTCAGTTCCTTCTCAAGGTGGCCAAAGAGGGTAAGCACGCTGCCTCGGATCACTTTGAGGACGCCCTGACTTCAAGGGTGACGACCATCGGTTGCCGAAGATGTGGCGGTGGAATGGCGGGCTTTCCCTTTTTTGACGTTGTGGACAAAGGTGTTGAGCTCGCTGAGAGCCTTCCCCATGACCTAATAATCCTCGAGGGAAGCGGGGCAACGTTTCCAGCTTATAGAACTGATGCATACATCCTCATCATCGGCGGAAGGCAGAAAACGGATTTCCTGCGGGGCTACTTCGGCCCCTTCAGGATAGCCCTGGCAGACCTGATAATCGTCACAATGTCGGACGAGATAAACCCTGAGAAGAGAGCCGAAATCAGAAAAATCGTGGAGGAAATAAACCCGAAAGCCGACCTTCACTTCACGGCGTTCCGCCCGAGGCCCCTGGGCAACATCTCAGGCAAAAAACTCGGCCTCGTAATGACATCTCAGAGCGCTCTACCCAAGGCCAAGGAGCACCTTGAGGGGCTTGGAGCAGAGGTCGTTGCAACTTCAGGGAACCTTTCGAACAGGCCGAAGCTGAGAGAAGACCTGGAGAAGTTTAGAGGTATCGATGCCGTGGCGGTGGAGCTTAAGGCGGCGGCCGTTGATGTGGTTACAAAGTGGGCGCTGGAGAGGGGCATCGAGGTTATATATCTTGACAACGAACCAGTAAATATAGACGGCAAAGACCTGAGAAAATCAGTTCTAGAGCTTGGAAAAAGAGTTCTGGGGAGGAGAGCATGATCATAGTGACCGACAGCGAGAGGAAGATAAGGCTCCCGTTTTCAAGGGGAATACTCACCCGCTCCATAACACTCGCTGGGATAGACGTGGGCATAGCCTACGCCATCGCGACTGAAGTCCAGAAAGAGCTCGAATGGAAGGGGAAGAAGTCGGTAACAACCGAGGAAATAAGGGAGCTAACGTACCAGAAGCTCCTAGAAAAAGGACTTAGGGAAGAAGCAAAGAGATACCTATTCTGGCGCGAGCTGAGGAGGAGAAAGGTCAGGCTAACCGTCCTCCTAGGCGGAGCGACTGGAGTTGGAAAGTCCACGATAGCGACCGAGCTGGCCTTCAGGCTTGGAATACGGAGCATAATCGGAACCGATACGATAAGAGAGGTTATGAGAAAGATAATAGCCAAGGAACTTCTCCCCGACATCCACGTCTCTTCATTCCTTGCAGAGAGGGTAGTAAAAGCCCCCAAGAACTCTGACCCGCTCATCTATGGCTTTGAGACCCAGGTTAAGCACGTTTCAGTTGGAATAAAGGCCGTCCTTGAGAGGGCTAGAAGAGAGGGCTTAAACACCCTGATAGAGGGCATCCATGTAGTCCCAGGTTTCGTCGAGCCGAGAGAAGACGAGTTCATGTACGTAATCGCGGTGCCCAAGAAAGACTACCTCATAGCCCACTTCTACGAGCGTGCCCGATACTCCCAGAGGGATGCAGAGAAGTACGTTAAACACGTGGACAGGATAATGCGCATCCAGGATTACCTTGTTGAGCGGGCAAGGGAACATGGAATCCCTGTTATTGAGAACGTGGAACTGGAAAGCACCGTTTCCACGATTCTTGCGGACATGATGAAAAAGCTGGAAGAGATGGGAGTTTAGTGCTTCTTCCTCTTCCATATCCCAAGCAGCTTCCTGCTGCCCCAGGTGGACTGAACCTCCCAGACGACCACCATATCAGTGTAGATGTCCACGAGGTTAAAGCTGTTTCCAAACGGGTTCCTGTGGAGCTCCCAGCTGACTGAACCGGCATTGACTATTGGAGTGTTCTCTATCTTCACCCCGAAGGCGTTTCCGCCGTGGCCCGTAAGAACCAGCTCCGTTCCCTCATCGGTCAGAACCTTCAAAACGTCCCCAGCATCCTCCAGGAAGCCTATCTCCCTGCTCTTCGGTACTGGAATGACATTGTGGTGCATGACCACTATTCTGAACTTGCCTTCGTATTCTCTGAGCGTGTTCCTGAGCTTCTTCTGGCCCATCCTTCCGACGACACCTATCGGTGTCTCATACTGCGCGCTGAGGACGGGAATTATGACGATGTCCCCAAGTTCAAGGACTTCTGGCTCCCCAAAGTACTCCTGGAAGAGCTCGTGTCCTAGGTAAGTTATGTCGTTGTGGCCTGGAACGAGGATTTTCTGCGGCTTAACGAGCTTGTAGTACTCGTAGGCCCTCTCATAGTACCTTTCAATCCCCGCATCCACCATGTCGCCGTTGTGCACCACCAGGTCAGGCCTGAGCCTCTCGTTGATCATCCTGACGACGTTCTCAAGGGTCTTTCTCCTGAAGTAAACCCTGTCGGAGACGTTGCTCTCGCTCATCTGGACTATCCTGAAGAGCCTCCTTCCCGAGGGCACGAATATCTTGGGCTTCACGGGCTTGTGCTCCTTTGTGATCTCATCCCCCGTGACGCGCCTTATGGTCACCCTGACCCTGCCGTCGTCGTAGAGCTCTATTATGTTGTAGCTGTTTACATCACCCTTCCTGGTCTTTTTGCATGAGGTACATCCCGCGTTGTCTATTATGAGGTCTTCAACGCGGTAGACGTTTGGCACGTGCTTGTGGCCGCAGGTGTATAGTGTAACCCCGTGCCTTAAGAGGAGGTCTAAAACATCTCCCGCGTTGAACAGGACGTTTCTCTCCCTTCCAGTGTCGGGAAGCGGGACGAGGTGGTGGTGGGCAGCGACGATCTTGAACCTCCTGTCGGAATACTCCTCAAGTCTCTCCTTAAGCCAGCGGAACTTGTGGCCGCCTATCCTTCCATCGCTCAGATCTGGAATAGTCGAGTCCACCCAGATAACGACGCCGTCCCTGAACTCATAGACGCCGTTGAGAGGTCCTATGAAGTCCTCAAAGAGCTTGTAACCGACGTTCCTAACGTCGTGGTTGCCCGGCAGAACAACGAGCGGCTTTTGGATTTTCTTGAGCTGATAAGCCGCCTGCTCGTACTCCTCGCGGAGGCCCTGGTTGGTGATGTCCCCTGTGTGGATGACGAAGTCGAAGTTGCCCCTGTTTATCTCCTCGACGATGAGATCGAAGGCGTAGCCCTTGAATGCTCCCTCGTTGGTGATGTGGGTGTCGCTTATGTGGGCTATCCGTATCATACCCATCACTCCGCGGCTATGGCCGTTTCAAGCCTTCTCCTGCTCGCCTCAAGGAGGTCGCTTATCGAGAATATGCCCACTATTTTTCCTTCCTCCTCCACGAGGACGTGCTTGATGCCCTTCTTTGAGAGCAGATCGAGGACTTCCCCCAGCGGGGCCGTTGAGGGCACGGTTACGAGGTCTTTCGTCATTATCTCCTTCACGGGAGTGGTGTTTGGCAGGCCGGGAATGACCATCCGCCTTATGATGTCTCCCTTTGTCAGGAAGCCCACGACGTCGCCGTTTTCATCAACGACCACGAGGGAGCCTATGTCGAACTCGACCATTACCTCCCCTGCCCTCTTCACCGTGTCGTCGGGCTTCACTCCAATCAGCTTTTTAGTCATATACACCCGTATGGGCGCCCTAAGGTCCACAGGCATCACCCAGGGAGAAGCGTTCGATTTTATCCCCGCTTATTGAAATCGCAGTCCCGTTGTTGAGAGTTCTCCACCGGGCTTCGTGGTACAGCTCCAGCGTGGACGAAGCCACTGCGTACAGGTCATTGGCTTTGAGCTCTATGAGCCTGGCATAGTTCCAGTCATCGAGGCTGTTTGTATACTTGTTCACCATGTAGGCAGTTATAAACGCGCTCCAGCTTCCATCGGGCAGTAAAAACAGTGTTCCCGTGTTCAGCGTGGTTCTGGTAGTTTCCAGCCCAAGCACGAACCTCCTGGAAATCTCTTCGGGTGTGATATTGTCTATGGTTTTGGAGAGATACGCCGCGAATACGTAGCTGTCAGAGGCATTGACTAGCTCTTCTCCCTTAAACCCCGCTTTCCAGATGAGCGCTTCTTTGTCCAGATCGCCGTTGTGCATGAACCAGAAGGAGAAACCGTGTCTTGTGGAGAACTGGAACGGCTGAACGTTGAAGAGGGTCTTTCCACCCTGCGAAGCGGCCCGGGCGTGTGCCATCAGCACGACTTGGGAATCCTCTTCCGTGAGGGAATTAAGCAGGTTCTCAGCATTGGGATCGTTGAATATTGGTAAAACCGATCTGTAGTGGGTAACGTTTTCTTCCCTCAGAAGGACGTACCCCCAGCCGTCGGGGTGCTGGGTCTTCTTGTTCCTCTTCTCCCGGTACGGGTCGTTTTGTGCGGATTTTATCAGGGCATCAAAAAGGGGTGCAACTTCCTGTCCAATACCGCGGGCAAAGAGTATCCTGCACATATTCTCACTCACCGTATATTTTACGGCATTAGACCACAAAAGCTTTTAGGTCATGAAACGAGCCTGGGCTATGATGCTAGGGCTTGAGAGTGCAGTGCTTACTGTAATGTCCCGCATTGGCAAACACCGCTCCCTCTATGAGAAAAATGAGGAGGCCGTCAAACAGCACCTCATCGGGGAGATAATGACGGCCCTCGGCTGGGAGTGGAACAACCCTGAGGAAGTTCGACCGGAAGAGAGAACCGAGGACGGGAGAGCGGATTATGCGCTCTTTCTGAACGGTGAGACGGTTGCGTTCCTTGAGGCTAAAAACCTCGGCGTTAACATTCTGAAGCGGGACGAACCACTGAGACAGCTTGCAAGGTATTGCTTCAGCAGGGGCGTTAAATACGGAATACTGAGCAACGGAGCAGTCTGGATAGCCCTGAAGGCCTTCGCCGAGGGGACTTCGCTGAAAGACAGGGTTCTCTTCGTCGTGAACCTTGAGGAGGAACCCCTGGAGAGGGCCGTTCTCAAGCTCTCCATGCTCTCAAAGGAGAATCTGCCAAAGGTTGAGAAGCTGGCGACCCTCTTGAAAGCCCTGGAAGCAGCGTACAGCACGCTTGTCTCCGAGGGTTTTTCGGGAGATTCCCTCCTCCACTACCTGCAGGCGAGGGGGCCAGCTTTATTGCCTGTTTCAGCCTTAAGCGGCGGGGAAGTTGTGAAGGCCCTTTACATTTATGAAAACGGATGGAAGCCCGTCCCTCTTGGGGATAGAACGCTTAAAGGCATCCTTCTGGCTGTTTTAGACTACCTTGAGGCCCGCTCAGAGGGGAGAAAGGCCGAAGAAATCAAAAAGGTGAAAAAGTTCCTGAGCAGTACAGAGATTCCCGAAGAAAAGATACTCACAATTCTCAGGGGGATCGAAGAGGACGAAGGCCTCAAGCTGGCGGTGGAGTTATGAAGCTCTTTATGACTCGAAAGGACGTCCAGAGGATCATTGAACTTGCCAAGAAAAGCCCCATAGAAGTTTGCGGATTCCTCCTTGGCAGAAAAGCAGGGAATGTCCTAATCGTGGAAGAAGCTAGGAAGACCCGAAACAGGCTCAACTCACCGGTGGAATTTGAGATAGATCCCCTTGAAATTGCAGAGGTTCTGGACGAGGCTGAAAAGAAGGGGCTTGAAATCGTTGGAGTATTTCACTCCCACCTTAAGTGCCCGCCAATCCCTTCAGAAAAAGACCTCAGGGGCATGAACCTGTGGCGAAACGTCTGGCTCATAGTGACTCCTTCAGGAGAGTTTCGTGCCTGGACACTTGAAAACGGGGAAGTAAAAGAGGTTGAAGTTGAGATAAGATAGCTACTCATCAAAGATTCTCCAAAGTTCGTCTGTTTCTGGCCTCTGGAAGGGCCTTTCTTCCCCGTTTACGACTGCGACCCTTTTCTCCTCCGCTAGGAACTCACCGATGATGGCCGCGTTTATCCCCCTCGAAAGGAGTATCTCAACGAGGGCCTTTGCACGGTCCCTGCTCACCGCTATAAGGAGGGAACCAGAACCGACGAGAGCTAGTGGGTTCAGGCTGTAGTACCTGCAGATAGCCTTCGTCTCATCCCGTATAGGAATTTTGTCGGGAAAAACTCTGAAGCCCAAACCGGCTGAATCCGCCATCTCGTAGAGGCCGTTGGCTATTCCTCCCTCCGTTGGGTCGTGCATGGCGTTGACACCAAAGTCCGCCGCCAGGATCGCCTCAGGAACGACGCTGATGTAGTCTATAAGCGAGGCTGCCCTCTCAACTAGGTCCTTCCCGAATACCCCGATTAGCTCTTCCCTCTTCTCGCGGGCTATTATTGAAGTCCCCTCCAGCCCGGCCCACTTCGTCATGACTATCGCGTCACCGGGCTTTGCCCCATCGGGCCTGACAAGCTTTTCCCTCTCAACTTCACCAAGCATTGTTCCAATGACTATTGGCCTATCCAGACCAGGGGTTACTTCGGTGTGGCCCCCGATAATCGCTACACCGAGCTTCTTTGCCTCTCTGTCAATCTCGTCCATTATCCTCTCCGGGAGTCTCTCGTCAGACCCTTCGGGCAGGAGTATCGTGATTAAAAACCACTTTGGCCTCGCTCCCGCAACGGCGACGTCATTGGCGTTGACATGAACCGCGTAGAAGCCGATGTCCTCGACCGCCCCAGTTATCGGATCGGTTGAGGCAACTAAGGCTTTCTCGCCGAAGTCAACGGCTCCAAAATCTATTCCTTTACCCGGGCCGAGCAGAACCCGGGGGTCGCTCGCGCCAAGTTTGGTAAAAAGCCTCTCAAGGGCCTCGGGAGGTAGTTTTCCTGGTGGAAGCATTTTTCATCCCCTTCTGGAGAATGTCTGGGGGAATTTATAGGTTTCGCAAGATGGAGATAATAAAAGGCAGAAAAAGAGTGAATTCAGGCTGAGAGGTAGTAGTACTCACCCCTCTCCTTCTGCTCCCTGTCCTTAACTGAGCCCTCTTTGTTGGCCCTCGGCCTTCCTGTGTCGGGGTCGCGCCTGAAGGTTATCCCGATGTTGGCTAAAAAGCGGTTCATTCCCTCCCTCATGCCCATCGGCGGGAGTGCTCTTCCGTACTTTCCTGGCTCGCCCTCGAAGACTATGAGGCGGTCGCTGAGGTAGTCCACCATCATGACGTCGTGCTCGACTATCAGCGCTGTCTTCTCGTTCTTGGCCATGAGCGAGCGGATGGCCTTTGATACTGCCAGCCTCTGCTCGACGTCGAGATGGGCTGAAGGCTCGTCGATGAGGTAAATGTCGGCATCCCTGATCAGGCAGGCGGTTATGGCTACTCTCTGCAACTCGCCACCGGAGAGCTCGTTGACCTGTCTGTCGTAGAGGTCGGGAATACCGAGCGGGTTGAGCAGTTCAGTCTTGTAGAAGTTGCTCATGAGCTTCGAGGCGTCTATCTTGCTCAGAAGGTCGAAGACAGTTCCCTCGTAGTCCGTCTTGATGTACTGGGGCTTGTAGCTGACGGTGAGCGACCAGTCAACTTCTCCCTCTGTGGGTTTCTCAACTCCGGCGAGCATCTTCACGAAGGTCGTCTTTCCGATACCGTTCGGCCCGACGATACCAACAACTTCTCCAACGTAGAGCTCTCCTCCCTCGACCTCAAGCCTGAAGGAGCCGTTTTCATACTCCTTTACGAGCCTCGGGTACTGGACGAGTATCTCGCCCTCCTGGGCCTTTCTCTCACCCGTCTTGGTGAAAGTTATCTCGAAGGGCCTGAAGCGGACGTTCTCGTCCCTCAGGTAGCCCCTAAGGAACTCATTTATTCCGTTTCTCGTTGATTTGGGCTGGGAGAAGATACCGTAGGCTCCCGGTTTACCGTAGACGACGTGGATTATGTCGCTCATGTAGTCGAGCAGGGCTAAATCGTGCTCGACTGTGAGAACGTTCTTTCCACTCTCGGCGAGCCTCCTGATAGTCTTCGCTATCCTGAGCCTCTGCCTTATGTCGAGGTAGCTTGAGGGCTCATCGAAGAAGTAGAAGTGGGCATTCCTGAGAAGGGCCGCTGCTATCGCAACCCTCTGCAGTTCACCACCCGATAACTGCTGGATTTCCCTATCCAAGATATTCTCAAGCTCAAGCTCCTTGACGACTTCGTCGAACTTTCCGGTCTCGTCAGCCTTCTTGAGCAGGTCTCTAACTTTGCCCTTCACGGCCTTTGGGATGAGGTCAACGTACTGCGGCTTGACTATAGGTCTTATCTCGCCCTTCTTGAGCTTCTCAAAGTAGTTCTGGAGCTCGTTGCCGCGGAATGCCTTTATGACGTTGTCCCAGTTATCGTTGTTTCCGCAGAGGTTCGGAATGAGCTGGCCCGAGAGTATTTTAACGGCCGTCGTCTTACCGGTTCCGTTTGGACCGAGGACACCGACGACCATACCCTCCTTGACTACCGGTAAGCGGTAGAGGACGAAGGCGTTTATTCCGTAGCGGTGGACGCAGCCTTCCTCAAGCTCCTCCGGAAGGTTCACTATCGTTATCGCGTTGAACGGGCACTTGTGAACGCAGATTCCACAGCCCGTACAGCTCGCCTCCTGAATTATCGGGCGGTAGTTCTCCTCGTCTATTATGATAGCCTCTCCGCCCATCCTGTTCACGGGGCAGACTCTCTCACAGAGGAAGTGACCGCACTTATCCGGATTGCACTTGTCGTAATCGATGACCGCTATCCTTGGCATTCTCACCACCGGGCAGGACTGGGAAAATGCCTTTTAAAGGGTTGCGGGCGCTGACAATCCCATAGAAAACAGGAAGAACAAGATATCTCAATGCCTGCCGTGTCTCTCGTACCAGCCCCACTCCTTTTTCGGCCCGAAGGCCCTTACTCCCTTTTTGGCCAGGACTATCCTAAGCTCCTTCGCCATCTCGTGGGTTATCTCGCCTCTTTCCTCCATCCAGTTGATTATCTCCAGAGCCTCATCGTCGGTTTCGCACCGCCTCAGGAAGTCGATTATCGTCGGGTTGTAGCCGGAGAAGTCCTGGAGTTCAAGCTCTTCCTCTTCGAGGGCTTCCTCCTCGGAAGTCCTGTAGGCGTCTATGCTCAGGCCAGGTTCCTCCTCAAGCTCTCTCGCAAGGGCTGGAAAAGTTCTTTTAAATTCTTCAAGGTCGTATTCCTGCCACGCGAACTCATCAACGGGGCGCTTTTTGACCTCTCTTTTTTTGTCTTCGACCATGATCAACACCTTTGTTTAGGACTCGGTGGAACTCTTTATAAACCCTGCAGCAAACTGCCACCTATGAAGGGTTCCTACTTTCTCGTAATCCTCCTGGAGAACGACAAAGTCATCCGCACTAAAGCCAGGGAGTTTCCCTTAAAGGCGGGCTACTACGTCTACGTCGGCTCCGCTATGAACTCGCTCGAAAAGAGGGTGGAAAGGCACTTCAGAGAGGACAAGAAGCTCCACTGGCACATTGACTACCTCCTCAAAGAGGCGGAACTTTTGAGAGCCTATCTAATTCCGAGCGAAGAAAGACTTGAGGAGAGGCTTTCGCTGGAGGTCTCGAAGTTTGGAGAGCCGGTGGAAGGCTTCGGAGCTGGAGACGTCAGAGTTAGCACAAACCTCTACCGCTTCGAAGAGGAGCCTGACAAAATCCTAGTCGGAGTTCTTACCAGACTTGGCCTCAGCTGGAAAACCGTTAAAAGTGCCGAGGAAATATTGGAATAAGGTGGAAACCTATGGGGACAGTTATCGAGGCCGTCTATGATGGGGAGAAGTTTAGGCCCCTCAAGAAAGTTAATCTCCCCAAGGGAGCCAAGGTTAAAGTTATTGTTGGAGAAACAATTTGGGACTTAATGGAGAGTGTTGAGGGAATTCCCGTTAACACAGATATCGAGGAAGTGCTGGACGATGTTAGAGGGAGAAAGAGGGTTCGTTATTGATACAAACGTCATTATAGGAGCCTTTTTTTACAATTCGAATCATCCTCAATTGAAGCAGAGAAGGGGAATTCTTGATAAGTGCCGCCTTGTGCTGGCCCTTTCTAAGGACAAGAAAGTCGCAGTCCCCAGAGTTGCTGTTGTGGAAGTTATTAGTGTTGCCAAAAGACTAAGCGGCGACCAAAAATTCGCAATGAGACTTGGGAATGCCGTTGAGAACTCCTTTGAGATTATTGGTGAAGAGAAATTATCTGACACCGCTAAGACCATAGCGTCTGCCGAGGCTCCCTCTGGATTTGATACTTATTTCCTGGCCCTTGCCCTTGAGAGGGGATACTCTCTAATAACCCGTGATAAACCTATGTGTGCCCATGCTGATAGTCTTGGCGTGCACTGTCTCTTAATTGACGAATCCACGGGTGAAGATGACATCAGAAAGTTTATGGGGGTGTAAGTATGCTCAAGCTTGGAAAAGTCGAAACCTACATCCACGAGAAGCTGGAAAGGGAAAAGCTCCACTTCGTTCTCCTCGATCCAGACGACGTTTCCCCCGAACTTGCAGGAGAGCTGGCGAGTATGAGCGAAGAAGTTGGCGTTGATGCGATAATGGTTGGCGGCTCAACTGGGGCCGAGGGGGAAGTCCTCGACAGCGTTGTTAGGGCCATAAAGGAAAGCTCGAACCTTCCCGTAATTCTGTTTCCGGGTTCACACGGCGGGATAAGTAAGTACGCCGATGCGATTTTCTTCATGAGCCTTCTCAACTCGCGGAACCCGTTCTTCATAACGGGAGCCCAGGCGCTGGGAGCTTTTCAGGTCAAGCGATACGGCATAGAGCCGATCCCGATGGCCTATCTGATCATTGAGCCGGGAGAAACCGTGGGCTGGGTCGGGGACGCAAAGCCCATCCCAAGGCACAAGCCGAAAATAGCAGCAGCCTACGCTTTAGCCGGCCAGTACCTCGGGATGAGACTCGTCTACCTCGAAGCGGGAAGCGGTGCACCTCAGCCAGTTCCGCCCGAGATGATAGGCCTTGTGAAGCGCGTTATTGATGTTCCACTGATAGTGGGCGGCGGTATCAGAACGGAGGAGCAGGCGAGGGCTGCCGTAAAGGCTGGAGCCGATATTATTGTCACGGGGACCGCAATAGAGAAGGCAGGCTCCGTTGAAAAAGCCAGAGAAAAGCTGGAAGAGCTGAACAGGGGCGTTAAGGGATAGCCCTTTTCTTCCCTTGGCATTTTCAAGTTTTGCTTACTATTTAGAAGTGTATGCAAAATCAGAATAGAAAACGTTATAAGTTCAATTTGTGTATGTAATTCTGAAGACCATCTGGAGGTTGTAAAATGGGATACGGGAGAACGTTTGGATTGTGGTACCTTAAGTGGGATGGAAGAGACTTCAGGAGCCTCATGAAGTATCACGGAGACACCACCATGAGCACCGTGCAGGAGAAGCTGAGGGAAGTGGGGATTGACAGCCTTGTTATCCTCGATACCGGTTGGGGCATAGAGGGTAAGTCCATGATCTACACCGGTGACCCCGGAGAAGATGCATACACCCTCTCGGAATTTCTGAGCGAGAACGTGACCATGCCTTACTACGTTGAGATACCCTACTACAAGTACAGATCGGACACTCCAAGGGGACCGGACTACTGGAAGCGATGGATTGATGTGTTCGTAATCTCCTCAGACTACAACCTCAGAGGGTTCTACTGGAATTACGAGTGCCCAATGATGTTCGAGGCCAAAGCAGTGGGAGCTTCCTGGGAGACCGTGATCTCTGAACTGGCCAACAGGATACACGAAGCCGGCTTTGAGTTCATATGGATACCTTACATGCATTATACTACTAAATCAGAAATAGAAGGGAAGAGGGTATTTAAAAAAGATTCATACAACCACCACGCCGCATACTACTTCGATTGGGTGTTTCTACAACCCAATTACTACAAGGGAGAGCTTCTCCCAGCCAACAGTGACACACTAAAACAGTGGAAGATGTATGTTGACGATGCCAAAGAGAACCTCCGCAATTACAGAGGCGTTGACAACATCTATTACGAGTTTGAATGCGATGGGGCAGTCCTCAACAACCCTGTGTACCGCCAGAGGGCCTGCGACTACGTCCAGGTTCTAGGAAAGCCTCCAAGAAGGGCCTATTATTATGATGTAAGGGTGGAAGCCCTGGAATACCTGAACGGGGTGTGCGATTATGTCTAAGCTAAAGCCAGCTGGAGCGCTTTCCATTTTCCTTCTTCTTGTCTTGTCCCTCCAGAATGTATCCGCCCAGGAGTACTCCAACTATCCCTGGGGGATTTCGCTCCAGCCCTTCGTGATCTACGCTGACTCCAAAGGAGCCCTTGTGGGAGTCGAATACGATTATTACGAAGAAGCCGGTCTCACTACAGAGTACGACCCCGTAACTCTCATGCCCATTGACCTTTGGACTTATTTCATCTTCTATGTCAATGAGAGCGGTGCCTACTACGTTGATTACATGGCTTTTTCGGGGTTCGAGCTGCCACCCCTGGCTTTTTATAAGGGCTGGCTGTATCTTTTCCTTCCAGCCTCCACCAACACGAGTTTTCCAATGAAGCATCCTCCCTGCGCTGATCATTTAACGGTAATCCGCTACTGCAACGGTGCAATCCAGAAGATTGGAGAAGTGCCCCAGCAGGGGGATCTTAACATTTCAATGCCTTACGTTCTGATTTACGAGTATCCCATAGGAAACAGAAGCCTGTACAGGGTGGATGAATCCATTAAGTTGGTGGCCGTTGGGAACGAGAAGAACTTGAGCCTTGAGGACAAGTTCAGCCCTTACGATGCCTGGTTGCATAACTTGCTACCGTTTGATTTCTTCACTCTCAGGAACCGGAAGTGTCTGCCCCTGAAAATTGAGGGTGACTGGATCGTCGTTTCGTCAAAGTACAGAATCCCCTTGGAGGAAGAGTTGAAGTCAAGACTTCAGCCGGTCAACGACTCCTGTGCGATAACCATGGGAGATGGACTTTTGATCGTGCCTCCTGGGAGAGGGATAGCCTATTTCAACGGGAGCATGTGGGTGGAGGATAACTACACGTTTCACAGCGGAGATTATAGATTCATATTTAGCCCCCCGTACCTTACTAAAAAATACCCTCCGAGACCGATGAACGTTTCAATATACCTCTACGAGAACAACACCCTTAGAGAACTCCCGCTGATTCACGTGTCCGAGGAGGGGGTAACGGTTATTCCTGCTCCCGTCAAATACCGGGACGTTCACTGCTGTTCCTGTCCGGCGGTTCACGAGAACTGGACTGTGGAATCTTCTGAATCTTCTACAACTTCCACTCCCAGGGAGACGAATTACACTGATTACTCCAGCTCCACGACCAAGAAGACTGAAAGCAGTAGTTCATCAACGTCCAAGAATGAGGGTATATGTGGAGTTGGAGTTCTGGCGTTGCTGTCACTGCTGCCGTTGAGCTTAGTGGCAAAAATCCGGAACTCGAAAACTTGAACCGGAGAGATAAGAAAGGCAGAAATCAAGCCTCGCTGAGTATCCTGAAGGAGAATCTACCACCTTTCAGGAGCCTCTTAAGCTCTGAGATTATGCTCTTTCCGTTTTCTACTTCCAGCTCAACTCTAACTTCTCCGATGCCCTTTGGATCGGGCGGGTGGAAGTGTATGTCCTTTATCCTGCCACCAAACTTGGAAACGATCTTCGACAGTATGACCCCCCTCTCCTTGTAGGGGAGCTTTATGTCTATTTCGACGATTTGCATACGTATCACCACTCTATTTTATGAAGGAAGGCATATAAAACCTTTTTCATAAGCGGCAGTTGTTGGGTTGCCCGCGGGATATTCCCGGTAGTTATCCCTCGATCAAAAGGGATTTATTGTCCCGATCCTTGCAGAAAAAAGGTGGTACCGATGAGAGCTTTCATATCCCTCGACCTTGAGGGCCTGCCCCACGTCGTCAGTCCCGAACACCTGAGCGTAAAGAAGGCGCTCTATGGCGAAGCTAGGAAAATAGCGACAGAGGTTGTTAAGATCACAGCAATGACACTCCACGAGCTTGGCTTTGAGGAAGTCGTTGTCGCCGACAGTCACGGCCCCATGGTGAACATCATCCCCGAGGAGATGCCCGGCTTTGTGAAGCTCGTTAGAGGCTTCCCGAGGCCGATGAGCATGGTGGCAGGGAGTAAGGGGAGCGACGTTGCACTCTTCTTGGGCTACCATGCCAGGAGTGGAGTGGGGAGGGCGACTTTTGACCACACCTACAGTGGCTCCACAATAGACTGGATAACCGTGAACGGGAGACCCGTCAGCGAGACCCTTCTGAACGCTTACCTGCTCGGAGAATGGGGCGTCCCCGTCATTCTAGTCGCTGGTGATAGGGCACTGCTTGAAAGTGACGTGAGAGATGCACTTCCGAAGACCGTTGGTGTTCCCCTCAAGGAGAGCTTCTCAAGGTACTCCGCGATCAGCCCCTCAATGGAAGCAATAAATAAGCTCCTCATAAAAGGCACAAAAGAGGCTGTAAAGCGCTGGAAAGAAGGAGCTATAAAGCCCCTGAGCGTGGAAAAGCCCGTTAAAGTAGGGGTGCGCTTCCTGAACAGCGGCTTTGCCGACGCAGCCGAGCTTTGCCCCTTGGTCAGAAGAATAGACGGCAAGACTGTCGAATTTGAGACAAACAGCGTGGAAGAGGCCTACAAGATGATAGAACTCCTGATATTTGCCGCAACTGGCGTTAGGGCCGTGTTCGGCTGAAGTGTGCCCCCGGGGAGCGAAGGGGAATCACGGCTCGCCGAGGCGCTCATCCCCCGCGGTTTCCCGGGGGCGGTCTCTACTACAATTTTTGAAAACTTAAGCCTTATCCTCTTCCTCAACGTAGGGTGCCTGTGATGACCCTCCTTATCTCCCTCGCCTTCTTTGGTCCGATTCCCTCAACTTCCTTCAGCTCCTCCTCCGTTGCCGTGAAGACCCTCTCGACGTTTCCAAAGTGCTTTAAAAGCCTCTTAGCCAGCGTCGCCGAGACGTTTGGAAGGCCCTCGACTATGAGCCTCTGCCTCTCCGCTAGAGTCAGCGCCTTCTTCTCGCTCCTCAACCGGACTTCCTTCTTCCTCTCCTCCTGCTCGCGCTTTGCCATGAGGTAGATAAACTGGGCGGTCTCTTCCGGCCCTGATGAGAACAATATTGGAACTCCCCAGTCAAGGGTCACCGCCGCTATCGCTCCCCGTATTGCGTTGGGGTGGACGTTCCTTATGCCGTACAGCTCCCCCTCAATGATGATTACCGGCTTCTCGTAGGCCCTCTTCAGCCTCTCAACCTGGTCAAAGAGCCTCCCGTCAATTATCGACTGGATGAAGTCGTTGGCGCTCTTCCGCTCTATGCCCACCTCTTCGCTCACAACGTAGTCTGCAACGTCGAGGGTTCTCACCTCGACCTCGGCGCCCAGCTCCCTGAGGTGCTTCGGAACACCGCTCCTCAGCTCGCGGGAATCGACGTAGACCACTATGCCCTTCGGCTTTCTCACAAAGATGGGCTTTATCGGAAGCTCTTCGGTCGTTTCTTTCGGCTTTTCGGCTGATTTTTCTTCCGATGCCTGGGGAGCGGCTTTCCCGACCGCTTTGCTCTCTCTAATTTCGGTATTTTCGACCTTTTTAGGCTTCAGGAAAGCATCCAGCGGGGCAATCTTCCCCTTGGACACATCGACACTCCCCTTCGACTTTTCAACACCCGCGTGTATTTTACCTTCCTCCCCTTGGGCTTTTATCCTGGCCCTCTGCAACTTCTCAAGCTCCCTCGCGATTTTCTTTATCGCATCGAACATCCCCTTCTCCTTTCTTCGGGAAGCCCAGTAGTAGGCTTCATCCCTCGTCCCCTTAGCCATGAGAATGACAACTCTTCCCGGCCTGTGTCTTCCGGTTCTTCCGCGCCTCTGGATGCTCCTTATTGCTGAGGGAACAGGCTCATAAAACACCACTAGGTCAACTTCGGGAACGTCCAATCCCTCCTCCCCGACGCTTGTAGCCACGAGGACGTTGAACTCCCCCCTTGAGAAGCGGTCGAGGACTTCCTTCTGCTCCCTCTGGCTCATTCCCCTGTCGTCCTTCCTGCTCGCCTGCCCGATGAACCTCTCAGCAGTGATCCCCATAGAGCGCAGTTCCTCAACGATTTTCTTTCCGGTGTCGCGGTAGTTCGTGAAGACTATTATCTTGGAGCTCGGCTTTTTCCCGAGCTGCTCTTTAACGAGCTCCTTCAGCTTCTCCATCTTGGGGTGGTCTAACCCAGATTCCTTCGCCTGGACGAGTAGGTAGATTACTTTCCTCATGCGCGGGTCTTCCATCAGCTCCTTGCTCGACTTCGTCCTCTTGTCTTCTTTGAGTTTTTTCAGGTAGGCCCTTAGGGCAGTTAGCCCCTGGGTTTCAAGAAGTTCAAGCGCGTGCAGGAGCTTAACCGCCTTCGCCTGGTGCATCCTCAGCCTTCCGAGCTCGTAGTTCCCCCTCGCTACTTCCTGGTTGATCTTCGAGCCGGCCTGGAGGACTTCCTTCTTTGAGATGTCTGGGGAATACGTCGAGACCAGCTTAAACTGGGCGAGGGGCTTGAGGCTCTCCTTCAGCATCTCGCGGAGGATGGAACGGACTTCCTTGTAGATGCCCGGCAGGTCGACCTTAACCCACTCGAAGGCTATTTTTTGGACATAAGGTTTAACGTCCGGTGAGCTTTCGGTCCGAATCTCTATCCTCTCTATCCCGAGATTTCTCACTATTTCCCTTATTTTCTCCTCGTCGCTTCCAGGAGAGGCAGTAAGGCCCAGAACGAGCGGGTGTTTTGCGGTCTTCAGGTACTCCTTAGCTATGAAAACGTAGGAGTAGTTCCCGACTGCTCGATGGGCCTCATCAAAGACAAGTAGAACAACATCTTCGAGAGATATTCTGCCAGTTAAAATATCATTCTCGACCGTCTGGGGCGTTGCGGTTATTACGACGCTGTTCTTCCAAACTTCGGCCCTCTGCTTTGGGGACAGCTCACCAGTCAGGACGTTTATCTTCTCGGGCGGGATGTTGAACAGTTTTTTGAAGCTCTCGGCGTGCTGGACAGCGAGCGGTTTCGTAGGGGCGAGCATGAGAACCTTTCCGCCGTACTTTGAGAGGCGGTAGTCTGCTATGAGCATGGCTATGAGGGTCTTTCCTAACCCAGTAGGCAGGACAACGAGGCAGTTGGCCTCTTTACACCTGGCGTAAATGACCTCCTGGTAAACGCGGGGCTCTATGAGGTCTCGTCTGAGGTACTGCATACTCAACTCTTAGTGGGAGAGGATAAAAGCTTTCCTGAGTTCTTGGCGAGCGGCAGGATTAGAAAGCCTGCTGGAAGCGATAGGAACGCAGAGTTCCTTCCTGCGAGAAGGTATGCGTTGTTGAAGACAGGCAGTGCCCTCATCAGGATAAACAGTGGCGGGAAGTATCCAAATGCTCTAGAAAAACGGCTCATGTAGCTTGACGCGAATATCACCAGAAGTCCAAGAGTTGTGAACAGCGCAAAGCTCCCGAAGAACAGCGCTGGATCGGAAAGCCTGCTCGCAACTATTGGATTTGCCTCGGAAAAGCCCCTTTGAACTCCAACCCAGGTGGTAAGCGCGTCGAGGAGTGAGAACACTAAAAAAGCTGCCCCATAGGCTTTTTCTCTTCTCCACTTCATTTTCACATCATGCTCCTCTAAGTGCCATCTTTTAAATACTTTTTTGTGAAGTCACAACCTACATAGATATCTACACATGTAGGTACATAACAAACAACTTTTAAATTCGCTAAGGATACATTCCGCCATGCTGCTCACCTATCACGCAAAGGAGAGGCTGAAGAAGAGGCTCGCGAAGAGAGGCAGGCTCGAAAGGATGTACTCCGAGCTGTGGGTTTTTCTGGATCGCTCCAAGCGGATCGATGTTAATGAGAAAATCACGATATTTACAGATGGGAGGAAGGCACTCGTGTGCACTCGCTTAGACTGTGAGAGGCTTCAAAAGAGCGAGATTCTTGAGCGGGTTAGGGGCATAATGGACTCCTACGAGTGCGTGTATTTTGATGGGCGGGTTGCAAAGGTTACCAGGCCCGAAAAGTTCATTGAGACAGTCCCTGATGGTGAATACTGCTTCTACCTGAACGGGGAAAAGAAAAGCCTCTACGTTGGGAGCGAGCCTCCATTCCTGGTTATTACCCTCCGCCCAGCAAAAAGGGAGGAGAGGAGTTAGGAGTTTTCCTCCAGCGGGACGACCAGGATTTCTCCAAAGGGCTCCTCCTGGAGGAGGTCTACCTTCCCCATGTTTGATAGGAAAAGCAGATAGAGGAAAGTCCTGGCTATTATTTTCGGCTGTGGATCAAAGACGAGGTCCCAGAAGCGTATGGGCTCTCTGGTCTCGCTGTAGAGTTTTCTGACTATCTCGTACAGCCTGTTCACGTGCTTCTCAATGTCAACGCGGAAGTCATCAACGACAAAGATTTCCTCCTCGACTTCCTCGCGCTTCCTCTTCCTCGGCTTCCTCCTCTCAGCTTCTTCAAGGGCGTCCATGAGGGCCTCGATGAGGTCTTCGAAGGTGTAGTAGCGCTCTGCCCTTCTCAAGGGCGGTGCCAGCGGTTCAACATCCACGCGGATGCGCTCCTTTTCTTCATCCCCCTTATCCTGCTCTTCGTCGGAGTACAGAAGGGCCTCGCTCTTCATCCTGACGAGGATGGAAGCTGCTAGAATTGCCCTCGCTGAGATGCGCAGGTCAAGCTCCTTCATCTCCCTAAGGCGCTCTATGTACTTTTCAGTTAGGTCAACTATGTCGATGTTCCAGGGATCAACCTTCCCCATCTGGACGAGCTGGAGGAGGATATCAACGGGCGTTATCTCTGGCTCGAATCTGGATTCCATATATCACGCCTCCAGCCGGCCGAACATCTCTCTGTGCTCGGCCTCGTCCTTTTTCCTTATCTCCTCCAGTATCTTTCTGGCCTTTTCGAGGCTGAGGGAGACCACCTTTGAGACGCCGTTCCTCATGCTGACACCTATTATCCTGTCCGCCTGCGCCATCATGACGTCCCTGTGGGTTATGACAATAAACTGGCTGTTCTGGGAAGCTTCCTTGATGAGATCGGCGACGCGCTTGACGTTGGCATCGTCAAGGTGGGCATCAATCTCGTCGAGCAGGTAGAAGGGAGCCGGCTTGTAGCGCTGGATGGCAAAGACGAAGGCGAGCGCTATTATGGCCTTCTCACCGCCGCTCATGGCCTCTATCCTCTTGACGTCTTTTCCTGCCGGCTTTGCCTCTATCTCAAGTCCTCCTGAGAACGGGTCTTCGGGGTTTTCGAGGATGAGCTTCGCTTCTCCTCCAGGTGAGAGCTTGGCGAAGAGCTCCGAGAAGTTCTTGGCTATTGCATTGAGGGTCTGAAGGAAGACCTGCCTCTTCTGCCCTTCGATTTCCTGTATGAACTCCTCTATGCTCTCCTTCTCGGCCAGAACCTGCTCGCGCTTGCTGCTCAGCTCAAGATATCTGCGCTCAACCACTTCAAAGTCCTCGATGGCCTTCATGTTAACCGGCTCAAGCGAGCGTATCTCCTCCTCCATCTTCTCAATATCCTGCCTGAGCTTCTCAACTTCAAGCGGGATTTCCTTTATCGAGCGTACGAGCGCCGGGTCAAAGTGCTTGAGCTCGGCCCTCTTCTCCTGAAGGGTCGTCTCGACCTGGGCCAGCCTGACTTTGAGCGTATTAGCCTCTATCCTAAGCTCCTGGAGCTTTGAAGTAAGCTCGTCCTTCTCCTTTCTAAGCTCCGCTATCTCCACCCTTATTTGCTCTCTCCCCTCGCGGAGCTCCTTGAGCTCGTCCTTAACGTTCTCTTCGGCCGTCTTCAGCTCTTCAAGCTCTTTCTCAAGCTCTGTTATGGCGTTTTTATTCTCTTCGATGTAGGCGTTCAGGGCGTTTATCTTGTTCACGAGGCCCTCTATCTCCTCCTCGAGGTCGGCCTTCCTCGGGAGGAGCTCTTCGTTTATCCTCGAGTCGAGGCTTTCGAGCTTGCTTTCAACCCTGCTCAGCTCCTCCTTGAGTTTGGATATCTCCGCTTCAACTTCTCTGATCTTTGAGTTCAGCTCCCTCGCTTCTGGGTTCTCAAGGGCTTTCTTTATCTTCTCTCTCTTTTTCTCAAGTCTCTCTATTCTTCCCCTGAGCTTTGCCATCTCGCCCTTCGATTCCTCTATCCTCTTCTCAAGCTCCGAGATGAGGCGCTCGTTTTCTTCAATCTCTTCCTTGAGGGAGCGGTCTTCGGCTAGATAGGAGTCGAGCTCCTTCTGGATGACCTGAACGTCCTTTGAAAGCTCGCTCTTCTTCATGCGGAGCTCGAAAAGCTCGTTCTCAAGCCCCTTAACCTCTACCTTCAGGGCGTTCACCTGGGCTTCCAGCGCCTCTTTCCTTCCTTCAAGGGCCTCGACCCTCTTCCTTATCTCGTCAACGTTAACCCCAAGCTTACCCCTCGGCTTGTAGTGACCTCCAGTTATCGCTCCGCTCCGCTCGAGAAGTTCCCCACCGAGTGTGACCATCCTGACCTTCCCGATTCCTACTTCCCTCGCCTCGTCCATGTCGTTCACGATGAGGGTATCCCCGAGGGCGTAGGCAACTGCATTCCTGAAGCGCGGGTCGTAGGAGACGACGTCCATAGCTGGAATGCCAAGCTTCGGCTTCTCCCTCATGGAGCGCGGTTTTATCTTGTTGAGTGGCAAAAACGTCAGCCTTCCGAGCTTTTTCTCCTTGAGGAGCTTTATTGCCTTCTCGGCGACCCTATCGTCCTCTACCACAACATTGTCGTAGTTGCCGCCGAGTGCGACTTCAACAGCTAAAGCATACTCGCTCTTTGGAACGCTTATCAGCTCTCCAAGAGTGCCATACAGGCCCTCTATCCTCTGGGACTTCAGGAACTCAACGGCCCTGTTGCCCCTGACTTCTCTCTGGGCCTCTGCCTTGATCAGTTCCTCTCTCGCTTTGGCCAGCTCACTCTCCACCTTCTGGAGCTCCCTTGTTTTTTCTTCGAGCTCCTTCTCGGCTTTCCTGTGCCTTGATTCCACTTTGGAGATTTTACCCTCTACCTGGGACAGCTCCGACCTCTTGGCTTCGAGAGAAGCCTTTGCCTCCGCTATTTTTTCCTTCAGAAGGTTCCTCCTAGCGTTGAACTGGGTTATCCTGGCTTTGGCCCTGCTGATCTCTTCCTCAAACTTGGATATTTCACTCTCTTTCATGTAGAGCGCCTTTTTGGCCTCTTCAAGCTCCGCGACTACCTTATCGAACTCCTCCCTGGCCTCGGAGAAGCGCTTGTCTATCTCTCCAAGCTTGATGACAAGCTCGTTTCTGACGGTTTCCCTCTCCTTTATCTGAACGAGGAGCTGTTCTCTTCTCTTCCCCCAGCGCTTTATCGCTCCCTTGCTCTTCTCAATCTCTTCAGAGACGTGCTTCAGCTCCTCTTTGGATTTTCTAAGCCTTGCCTGGCTCTCCTCTATTTCCTTCTGCGCGTTCTCTATGTTCCTCTTCGCGACCTCTATCTTGGACTTGACCTCGCTTATCTTCCTGGTTATCTCGAGAATGCCGTCGCCGCTCTTCTCCTCAAGCTGGCGCTCTATTTCGGCGAGTTCCTTCTCCTTCGCGACTATTTCTTTTGCTATCTCCTTCAACCTGTCTTCAAGGGACTTGATCTGCCCTTCAATCTCTTCCTCCCGCGATCCACCTTCCTCAATGAACTTTTCAAGCCTTTTTATCTCAGCCAGAAGGAGCGTAACCCTCGCTTTTTCCAGCTTCTCCTTAAGGTCGAGGTAGCGGAGGGCGTCGTTGCGCTCTTTTTCAAGCTTGTCGAGCTGGGCCTTTACCTCTCTTATCAGGAGGTCAACCCTCGCGAGGTTTTCCTCCGTCTGCTTCAGCTCCTTTAGGGCCTTCTCCTTTTTGGCATCGTATTCAGCTATTCCAGAAATTTCGTCTATGATGAGCCTTCTCTCGATTGGAGACATTTTAATGAATTTCGTTATGTCACCCTGAAGGACGAGGTTGTAGCCCTCAGGAGAAATCATGGCAGCGCTGAGGAGGTCTATTATTTCACTCCTCGTTGCTCTCTTCCCATTGAGCCAGTACGTACTCCTTCCGTCGGGATAGACGCGCCTTTTTATCACGACTTCGTCTTCATCTATCGGAAAGCCCCTGTCCTCGTTGTTAAAATACATGGCAACCTCGGCGTATTTGGCTGGAGGTTCTCCTTTCGAACCCGCGAAAATGAGGTCGCTTATCCTGCTGGCCCTCATGGCCTTCGCAGAAAGTCCTCCGAGGACAAACAGAACGGCATCTCCGATGTTGCTCTTTCCAGAACCGTTTGCTCCTACTATAGCTGTAAAACCCCTCGCAAGCGGCACTACAACCTTTTTGTTACCATAAGATTTGAAACCTTTCATTTCAATTTTCTCAATGTAAGGCATCATCCACACCTAAATCTTGGAGAAGAGCCGACGGTATATAAACTTCACTCAACTATTCTACGGAGCATGGCTCGGGTTTTTTCGTCAATCCCCTCACTGACCGTGACGTAGAAAGTAGCCCCCGTTAAGATTGCCATGTCCCTCAGCTTTCCAACGAATCTAAGCGCCCTTTCTACACCGTTTTCGATCATGAGATACTCAAGAGCGTCCAGAATTACTGACTTGGTGCCATTTTGGAGTTCTCTCCAGATGATACTCTCGAGTATATGGAGGTCGGTAGGCTTCACGGCCTTGGGGTGCTCTGCTTTGCTTACCCAGATCGGCACCACGTCGCTGGGGGCACTGTTTATGATTGGTTGCCTCGTTATGAGGAGCTTTTTGTAGCCCCCTTGAGCAAGCAACCTGTCGAGCTCCCGATAGTCTACAACGGGGCCCTGATTAGATGTTTTTCTTCTCAATACTAATGCCACTTTCACCACCGGCATTCCCCGGTGTTCAGTACATTGGGAGTTTCCCTCATTATTTATAAAGTTTACTTCGAACCAAAGGTATACATCTGAATATAGAACACATCATTCCACATTTTTGGCCATTGTGTATAACTTAGTTTTACATTTGATTCTCTTATGGGGCTGTTGTAAAAACGGTACTCAATTGGCCGCATTATCACAAGACGAACTTTTAAATCTGAAAATGATGACGCTCACTAATAACGGATCGTGACATTGTCAGAGAGTCTTTTTAGCTCTTATCCTTATTCTCGTTGCTGTTATCCTTCTTATCGACCCAGAACCGCCTCGTCCTGATGAAATCTCTCTCGCGCTCCATCAGTGCAACCAGCAGGGCCTCCCCTTTGTACTGGCTCAGAATCCTCGCGGCTGTGTCCGGCCCGGTTCCGTAGCTGGCAAGGGCCAGAACGGCATCGAAGCCGTAGGAATCAACAAGGTCAGCGGCCTTCAACAGCTTCCTGTAAACCCGTTCCTCCTTCTTCTCAAGCGGCCTTCCGTGCCTGACCTTGTCGAGAACCGGCAGGAATTCTTCCGCATCTATCGGGTGAGCAACGGCCAGCATCTTCGAGCCGCAGCGAGGGCATTCCCTCTCTTTGATACTCCTCAGGCGAGCAACCTTTGTCTTCGAGTGCCAGCCGCAGTTGGTGCAGACTAAAACTACTTCGTGCTCGAGGAGCCTCTTCTTAAACAGCTCAAGGACTTCGTCCCTCTCAAGGATTCCGCTCAGAAGGAACTCCCCGCCAACGGTCATGTTCAGCCTGGCAAGTGTGGAGGGCTCTTTCCTGAGGGCGGTTTTGACCCTGAGGCTCCCGGCTTTAAGCATCTCCATGACCAGCTCGGCCGTCTTCACGTCAACCTTGTCGTGGTAGAGCTCGTTCAAAGTCTCCCTCTCTATGACCGTTCCCTCAAAGAGCCGCTCGACCCTTCTTATCTTCGCGTCCCTTCTCAGTGCCCCGAAACGCTTCGCGACGTTTAACATTCTCCAGCGGTAAGCGTGGGAATCCCTCAGAGACCTAGCCACGATGAACTCAACGCTCTCTGGATCCTGGTAGAGGTAGTGCTTAACTTCCTCGGGGTTCAGCTGGAACGGTGTCTTGAAGACTACCGCGTGGGCCTGCGCCCTTACCGAGAACACCCTGCCGTAGCGGAGGATTAAGAGTGAGTGAACGATCCTGCCTATCGCCTCGTTCGCCCTGTTGCCAAAATCGGCGTGGATGATTAGGGCTTTCGGCGTGCTCTCCACGAAGATGTCTCTATCTGTCGAGAAGGGTTCGCCCCTTATCTCTTCAAACGCCCTTTTCAGATCCTCTTCTCTGAACTCAACACCCTCAATGAGGGACAGCGCGTTCCTGAAGTCAAAGGCCAGCTCCCTCTTCAACCTGCCGACGGCGAAGGCAACGCTGAAGGGAACGGGTATCATCTCACCCTCCCAGCTCGGTATTGCGCTCTCGATGCTCGGGCTCTCGCGCGCCTTGATGATTTTAGCCTCGTCGTCTATTTTGAGAACTATCCAGCTCTTTCCACCCATCACAAACTCCATACCCTCTTCGAGGTCCATCACGAAGCTCTCGTCGAGTCTCCCGACGATGTGTCCGCTTTTGGCATCTATGACCCTCCAGGAGACCTCGTCCGGTATCGTTGAGAGGTTCTCGTAGTAGTACTGGAAGGCCCCTCTCCTGAGGTAGAGCTGGTTGGTCTCTTCGTCGTAGCCTATTATCCGGGCGTCTTCGAGCACCTTGAGAGTGTCCAAGTAGTCTTCCCAGCTCAAATCCCTGTAAACGTAGGCCCTCCTCGCTATCTCGTAGGGTCTCTCTCTTGGAAGTCGCTTGTATTCCACGAGCAGACCGACGACGAAGTGAGCCAGAACGTCCAGCCCGCCGATAGGCTCAACAGGTTCAAAGCGGCCTTCTAGGGCGTGTTTGGCTATTATGAGGCTCTGGATGTAGTCCTCAACGTTGGTTGTTATGATGTAGGCTTCGCTGACCTCTCCTATCCGGTGCTTCGCCCTTCCGGCTCTCTGAACGAGCCTGTTCACCTGCCTTGGGCTCATGTATTGAATCACGACGTCAACGTCACCGATGTCTATTCCAAGCTCCATCGAGGACGTGCAAACAAGTGCCTTTATTCTCCCCTCTTTCAAGGCTCTCTCGGCGTTTATCCTTGCTTCTCTTGAAAGGGAACCGTGGTGGACTTCTACGGGTTTCCCCCAGACCTTTAGCCTGTGGGCGAGGATTTCAGCGAACTGGCGAGTGTTGGTGAATATCAGCGCCTTTCCGTGCCTCTCGACGATCTCCCACAGAACCCTGAGGCGCGCCGCGATGTCGGGGGAAACGCTGAGTTCCCTGGCGAGCTCTTCATCTTTTTCTTCGGGCTTTGGATAGAGCACGTGAAAGCGGTATGCCTTCTTCCAGTTTGGCTTGACTATGGTATCAGCCTTTAGCCACTCCCTTACTTCGTCCTCGTTGCCCACCGTCGCCGTCATCCCAATTCTTCTGAAATCTGCTATTTCAGCGAGCCTCTCAAGACCGAGGAGGAGCTGGGCGCCACGCTTGTTATCTACAAGCTCAGCAATCTCGTCCACGATGACGAACTTGACATTCACCAGGTGCTTTCGGAGAGATTTAACTGTCAAAATCACGCCGAGCGTCTCTGGAGTTATGATGAGCATCTGAGGAGGGTTCTTCGTCTGTTTTGCCTTCCTATAAGCCGAGGTGTCCCCGTGACGCACCTCAACGGTTATTCCGAGCTTCTTCCCCCACCATTCAAGCCTCTCAAGGAGATCCCTGTTGAGGGCCTTCAGCGGGGCTATGTAGAGTGCAGAAATCGGCTTCAACCCCTCCTCGAGGATTTCGTTGAAAACGGGCAGAACAGCGGCTTCGGTCTTTCCGGAACCTGTGGGAGCTATGATCAGAACGCTCTTCCCCGAACTAACCTCTCTAAACGCGTCCTGCTGAAGCCTGTTGAGCTTCCCAAAGCGTTCTTTGATGACCTTCTTGAGGAGGGGGTGCATGGTTTAAGGAATGATTTTGAGTTCTTGAACTTTGCTGTAGTCCCTATCGAAAGTGGCGAGGGCTTCAATCCCGTTTTCGATGGCGGTTGCCAAAATGGTGGCGTCACTCGGAAGGAGAGAATACCTAAACATGAGTTCTCGTATAAGCTCCCAGTTCTGTGAATCATTAACCTTGATTATCCCAAGTCCTTCTATTGCAGATTCCATGAGCCGTAACTCTCTTTGAAAAGGTTTGTAACCGTTCTTGTTGAGAAACTCCTTGAGTTTTCTGTATGAATGTATTTCAAAGGCTGTTTCCGCCTTTCTCCGGATGACTGAGTAAGATAGCTCGTTAAGAATCAGAGTGCTAACGTAGAATTCGTAAGGCTCAGACAGAAGACTTTTAGAGCTTTCCGTGAGGGGCGTCTCAAAGAGAAAGTTGTAGAGAACGTTCGTGTCAAGGAGAACCCTCATAGTACATCTCCTCAAGGTATCTTTCGAGGTCCTCTGGCTTTCCCTTCCCTAGCACGCCTGCAAGCTTATCCACGAGTTCTTTCCTCCCAACAAGCTTTACCTTAATAATCTCGCCCTCATGAAGCTCTGTCTCGTCAAGTAAGATAATCTCACCCGAGCGATAAACGCCGCGGACTATTTTCTCCATCCTCCACACCCTCAGTAAAACATTGCTTCTCCCTATTATAACCCTTACTGGAGACCACCGCTAGCTTTATAAGTGATATATCGTTCGATAGGTCGGTGGTGAAAAATGCAGGTAGTCGAGAAGGGTGAGACCTACGACTTATCCTATGCAAAGAAGGCGATGTTCGTTGTCGTTCTTCTCCCGCTCCTCGTCATGTACACCGAGGCGATGCTGACTCCAGCTCTGCCAACGATCCAGAAGGAGTTCGCGATAAACCCCAACGACGTCAGCTGGGTTCTGACCATTTACCTCCTCGTTGGAACCGTCAGCGTTGCCCTCTTCGGAAAGCTCGGCGATATGTACGGGAAAAAGAAGATGTTCCTCATAGCGCTCGGCTTTTACACTCTTGGCGTCATTCTCAACGGCTTTGCTCCAAGCTTCCAGAGGCTTCTCGTTACGAGAGCAATCCAGGGCTTTGGAATGGCGATCTTCCCGCTGGCGTTCTCCCTCGTCCGTGAGGAGTTCCCTCCGAGCATGGTGCCGCAGGTCCAGGGAATGATAAGCGCCATGTTCGCGGTTGGAATGGTCATAGCACTCCCCCTGGGTGCATGGGTCACAGAGAACTACGGGTGGCGCTGGACGTACCACTCGGCGGCTCCCTTCGCCGTGCTGATGTTCTTCCTCGCCTGGAAAATACTCAGGGAGAGCCGCTATGTAAATCCTGGAAAGGTTGACTGAGTTGGAGCGGTTCTCCTTACTCTCTTCGTGGTGCCAATGCTCGTGGCAGTCACAAGGGCACCAAACGTCGGCTGGACTGCGAAGGAAACCTTAATCCTCTTTGGAGTTGGTGTAATTGGCGCGGTACTCCTCGTCCTCTGGGAGAGGAGAGTGGAAAACCCGTTGCTGCCGCTTAAGATAATCTCCTCAAGGAACCCCGCAATAGCCAATCTGGGCATAATGTTAGCGGCTTTTGGCCTCTCAATGATGAGCCAGGCGAACACTTACCTCCTCCAGATGCCGGAACCCTACGGCTTCGGAAAGACGATACTCCAGAGCGGCTTGCTCATGACCCCAATGGCCCTCGTTATGCTCATCGTCGCCCCTCTCGCCGGAAAGTTCATGCCGAAGATCGGGGCGAAGCCGATAGCGATAGCAGGTGCCCTCATCGGAAGCGGTGCCCTCGCGGTAATGTCCCTCTACGCAACGAAGATGTCTCTCTGGCAGTTCGTGACGATGATGACCGTCGTTGGAATAGGCATAAACCTCATGAACATATCCCTCATCAACGTGCTGGTCTTCTCAGTGCCGCCGAGAATGATGGGTGTCGCCACAGGCTCCAACAGCCTCTTCAGGAACTTCGGCTCGACCTGGGGGCCGGCAATAGCTGGAACGGTAATGAGCACCTACTACGTCCTCTTCCACCCGCCTGGAGCACCGGCCTTCGTTCAGATCAAGATTCCGACGGAAAAGGCCTACGAAGTGCTCTTTGGGGGAGCGTCGGTGGTCTATCTCCTCCTGGCCCTGCTGGCATTTGCCATCGTTGAGGTCATGAAGGGCGGAAAGATACGCGAGGTGGAGGAGGGGGGAGAAAAGGAAATTATGGTCTCTTAAAGTTTTTATTTATTTCCTGAGCCTAGTTTATTAGCGAATTTAGATAAGAAATTAACTGTTCTTTTATTTTGGGGTTAATTTTTGTTATATTACCACTAGAGACTTCTATTGAGTCCCTAATAAGGTGTGCAAGATTTATTCCTAAAATCCCCAACTTAGTTTTATCGAAAAAATGAAATATCGAATTTTTACAGGTGGATATCGAGGATATATCACAAAGCCATTGATTATATTGATTATACCCTGAACCCTGACTATAATCTTTCAGCATGGGATATACGAGAACACCTGCATGAGCATTATATAATTTAGTGTAAGAATATATTTGATATAAATCACTGGAATTCTTGACGTATCTCTGTTTTTCTCCACATTTAGGACAGTATAGCGTTTTGTATTTTGCATCTACCACGACTAAAGGCTGTCCAGAGCTTGATTCTATAATAATGTCTGGCTGTGGTGGGTTCTCAATGAATTTTCTAGGTGTTTCCAGAACGAATTCTCTATTCTGAGGATGATATCGTACTCTATAATCTTTCCCAAGAATGGCTCTGAGCAATTTATATACAAAAAACTCGAAGGCATCTGGCATAGGTATAATAAATCCTGGGGAGATTAGGCCTTTCTGATAATCTAATCCTGATATTATTATTTTTGCTAACTTCAAGGGAAGTTCAAATCTAAGATTTAAGGAGTTTAGTGTTAATTTTTCTATGGAATCAACTGATATCGGTGTTAAGGATACTTCTTTTAACATATCCCATGCTTCTGATAATGTTCTTTTTGTTTCTCTTCTGTTAGTATGTTGTAGCCCTAAGTATAAGGTATACTTAAAAACCCTATTAAGAAAGTTGTCTACGGTAAATTTTTTATATCTAATATCAAATTTGTGCTTCTGGGTTGGCAATTTCAATATTTCTCTTTCTACTAATAATTGGCCTCGCAAGGACGAAGAAGTTTCCTCAGTAGATACAAATTCTCCATAAATACCAAATCGGAGCTCATTAAGTAGTCTATTTGAAAAGATATCCAAGAGAATATCAATGAAAGGTGAATTCCCTTCAGTTGCAAGAGCTGTCTTTATATCATACTCTCTTAAACCTAAGTTGTAGTATAAGTCTGCGATTTTTAGTACTATTTTCCAGCTATCTTCTGAGGATAGCCCACCCAGAAAGATTTTTGGATAAATGTTGATTTGGTGTATCTTTCCAGAAGTTTTGTCTTTATATAAAACGAACCCAACATAGGGTCCTGCGGCGAGCCTGTTGTGCTTTATAACTAATACTGGATCGAAATATGAATTGTTTATCTGCTCTACAAACTTTTGAAATTCTCTGCTATTAACTAGCTCGGATGGTATTTCAGGAAGATTCCATGGCCTCTTGTCTATAGAATGCTCTGGCACATAGATGTAGATGTGATCCATGTTCTTCCACCTATTATTTGATGAATATTTATTCTCCCAATATACCTCTCAGAGCTTCAATGAACCTCTCTGGAGATTTCATTAGTTCGAAATTTATTTGCCCTGTGCCATCTATAAATTCAGGCATATCTAGTTCATCCCATCTTGAGTAATAATAGTCTTGAAGTAATGGAAGTATCCTGTTATACCATATACGTATGAGTTTTTGCAGGGCATCATCCTCATTTCCATTTGATAACGCTTCTTTAAGTTCAAGGAAATAAGAGTGCCCTATTTGATAGTCTTTGCTGCCTTTTGAGTGAATTATCCTGTCATTTATTGCTTTGAGCAACTTGTCGATTCTTATCCCATAGAGATTTAATTCTTCCAGCACATTATAGTCTGGTTGTACTTCCAAAAATGCAAATCTCCGTCTTAGTGCTACATCTAATAGGGATATTCCCCTATCCGCGGAATTCATGGTTCCGATTATGTAGAGATTGCTGGGTACTGCAAAAAGCTCTCTGGAGTAGGGCAGTTGGACTATTATGGGATTTTTGTTGTCCTCGCTAATTCTCTTATCTTTTTCAAGAAGAGTTATCAACTCACCAAAAACATGACTAACATCTGCTCTATTAATTTCGTCTATAACCAAATAAAATTTCTTGGGGTTGTTAGTGAATAAGTTATTGATGTCCTCTGTGCTAAGAGCACCATTTGAAATTTTTGAATCTAGAATTCCAAGAAATCTCTGAACGAGGAACTTAACGCCCTCATATTCAGCTTCTTCTTTATATGTCATGAAAATTGATTCTAAATCACCAAGAAGCTCTCTAAGCTTCTCTGCTTTTGTTATTAGATCGTCCCCATCATATATGGTATATTCAGCAACATACATTCTTCCTTTGTCGTCAACCCGAATATCATTCCGGATTATACGATTAGCTTTCAAGTCTGAAATTAGGCGTTCCCAAGCAATCTTTTTAGCATGATTTTCTATTTGTGTTTCATAGTTGGGTAATAATTGTTCTTTGATAGTGTCTGACATGAGTTCATAAATAGCTTTAATTGCGAGTTTTTTGAATATGCCATCTTTTACAGCATATTCTATTTTACCTTCGCGAGTGAGTGGGCGATACCCTTCGACAAAATCCTCGTAGCTATATGACTTATGGAATGTAACAAAAGAGTAGTGTGTATTGGGTACATTAATACATCTCAAAAACATTCGGGCCATAAATGTTTTTCCTGTTCCTGGTGGTCCATATAAGATAACTTGCTTGTATTCATCTAAAAGAACTTGGATAGTGCTTATCTTATCCTCGTTGCAATATCCACCGTTACTATTTTTATTACTTATGTCATGTTTATAAGAACTACTACTGTTTTGATTGGTTTGATTGGTGCTAGAATAGTTTGTGAATTCACTGTTCTCTACTATTTGATAATTTTCTATATAATCTACTGGAGCACTTAAAAGTTCAGAAATTGGAGTGATTATTATTTTAGGCGTATTCCAGCTCCATAAAATTGAAAGTTTCTCATCATCAGGGATTGTAATATTGTATTCTTTTAAGGACGCTTTTATGTATTTTTCTAATCTCGTATCTAATGTAATTGATGTTTTAGAATGTCTAATATAATCTACTAGTTCCTTATTTGGAATTTGTAGCAAATATTTTTCGTCTTGGGAGTCAACATAGACTAAATACAGATTTTTATTTGTCATTTTTACATACTTAATTTTCCCTTGATACTCAATATCAAAAGATGATACTTTAGGTTCTCCAACAAGATTGATAATATATACAAGAAGTGTGTTCTTAAAAGATAAATTAACAGCTCCAATTATCAGTTCGTTGTCATTCTCGTGATAATACTGAATGTCCCAGTCTTTGAAATCTATATCGTGATCATTGATATCAATTATCCGAAGAGGTTGTTGTTTATTTTGGGTAGATCTTAGAATCATAAGTTGTTTTTTTCCAGTATCTTGGGTTTTTACTATCACAGGTAGATAAAAGCTTCCATCTCGTAGTGAGACAATGGTATTTGGGACTTTTTCCAAATAGTACTTGTACTCACCGATATATTGATTGAAATTTATTTCTTGGATTAAATTCACATATTTCCTATTTCTATGAGGGAATAATGCACCACTTGGGGCATATATGACGACAATTTTGTGATCTGGGACTGTTGGCCTAAAGAATATTTTGCCCATATTGGTAAAATACAGCTCATTGTAGTCTTTGTCAATGAAATCATAGATGAAAAATCTGTTGGATGGAATATATGAGACTATAAATTTACCTCCCCCTACAAAAGAATAAAATACCCCCTTTTCGTTTTTTAGTATAGGGTCAAAGACTCTTTTAATCCCATTATCGTGTATCTCGTATAAGTGCAACTTAGAAAAAGTTTCATGTTCTCCTTCCTCTACTAATAAATATCGCGAATCTGGTGAAATTACAATATTTTTTATGTGCCCTTCAACGCCATATCTTTTTCCATCTATTATAACTGATTGATTCATTTGTTATCAACCTCCAATTCCTGTTCAATATGATTTAAAATTTAAAATTTATCCTTGATTTGCCCTGTTATCGAAACTGAAGAAAATTAAATCTGAATCTATAACGCGTTCAAAGCCTTCAGATAAAGCTCTCTTATCTCCTCTGGCTTTGGTTCAACGGGGTTGAACGCTATCAGCCCGTCGCGGTAGGCCTTTTCAGCCATCTCCTCAACCCTTTCAACAAAAGTCTCTTCATCAACAAGCTCGCTTAGCTTTGGAACTCCAAGGCGCTCGTTGAGCTCTCTGACGGCTTTTATCAGCTCTTCAGCACTCTTCAACCCAAGTTCGCGCGCTATCTCAGCATAGCGCTTCCTCGCATACTCACTCCTCTCGGCGTTGAACTCCATCACGTAGGGTATGAATATCGCGTTGAGTAAGCCATGGGGACCTACCCATGCCGCCTTGTGGCTCATCGCGTGGGCCAAACCAAGCCTGGCATTGAGAAAGGCTATCCCTGCCATCGTTGCCGCGTAGTGCATTCTTGCCCTCGCCTCGGGGTCACCTTCAACCGACTTCGGAAGCCACTCGAAGACGGTCTTTATCGCCCTTATCGCCATCGCATCGCTGAAGGGCCCAGCGACCTTAGTTGTGTAAGCCTCTATACCGTGGACGAGGACATCCAGGCCAGAATTCCTCGCAACTTCCCTTGGCATAGTCCTCGGGAGCCTCGGGTCGAGAATAGCTACCTCAGGTGCTATCTCCGGCGTTACGATGTTGTACTTTATCCCGTTCTTCTTCAGGACACTGGCCGCGGAAACCTCGCTTCCAGCTCCGCTCGTTGAGGGAATCGCGATGAGGGGAGTTTTTAGTTTTGGAACGGGCTTCGGCCTTGAGAAACGGTTGATGAAGGCTATCTCCTCAAAGACGAGCTCGGGGGCATCGTAGAAGACCTTGAGGGCTTTGGTCGTGTCGATAACGCTGCCGCCGCCCATGGCTATGAGGAGATCGGGCCCAAACTCCCTAACCTTCGGCAGGAACTCCTCAATGACCTCAACGCTCGGCTCCGCCGGAAGTCCTGATATACTCATAACCTCTGCTCCGGCTTCCCTAACGTAGTCCTCGGCCTCGCTTAGAAAGCCGTGCCTCTTCATAGAACCAGATGCCAGTATGAGAACCCGTTCGTGATCCTTGGCCTCGTCCTTGAGGCTCTCTAGTGAGTCCTCCCCCTCACTTATCCTCGTCTTGAGCCAGAACACGGTCATCACCGGAGTTAGTTGGATTTTCTGCTTTTAACGTTCTCGCCGAGGAGCGGAAGTATTGAAACCAGGAGGAGGGCAGTTGCAACCGTGAAGTTCACGGTAAAACCTAGCCCTTCCGTCAGAAAACCGCTGAGGAAGTTCCCCGCTATTGCACCCAGGGAGCTTATCATGTTGTACGTCCCTATCAGAGCGCCCCTCTTCTTGGGGGGAGCGAAGCGCGAGATTATCGAGGTTGTTGAGATTCCTATGTATGCCCAGGTGTAGCCTGCCAGGAAATACGAGACGAAGGCAAGGAGCGCAAAAACTTGGCCCTCAATTAGCGTGGATACCGCAAGGAGCGAGAAAGCAAATGCCCTAACTGAAAGCCCACGAATGAGAGCGAGGTAGCCCCCGCTCTTTTTGAGTTTCAGACCGACCCGCGTGTACATGAAGGCCGATATGGTGGAGTTCCCTATGCTCATGAGGTAGAGGTGAGTGGCACCGAAGCCCCTCGACTTAAGGAGAACCGGGAACTGGGTGAAGTAGAGCATTGCGCCTACCCAGAACAGGAAGGAGGAGAAGTAGAGCCTCCCAAACCCCTTCGTCGAGAATCTTGGCAGGTGAGTTATCATGTTCGGAAGGTACCTGAACTTCTCAACGACGTAGCCAGCGTAAACGCCAAGGATTTTTCTATCGATGTGAAGTGGGACTTCCCGTATTGTCTTTTTGCCCCATGGAAACGAGAGAAGCCCTATGACTCCAAGGGCAATGAAAGTTCCCCTAATCCCGAACAGGGGTGTCAAGAGCAGTCCTACTATTAAACCGAGAACCCAGGCCCAGCCGCCGATCTCATTGAACTTCCCTATCGCGTAGTCCCAGTCCTCAAGGCGGAAAGCCTTTGTTATTATGAGGATTGGAATGGGTATGGTAGTGGCTATGAAGAACGTGTAGGCCGCGTTTATGGCAATAACCTGGTGGACTGTGCGGGCGAGGGCAAAGCTCATGGTCATTATTGCAGTCCCGAGAAATCCAAGAAGCAGGAATGCCTTTCTCCTGTTGAGCCTGTCGCTGAGCTTTCCCCAGAAAAGGCCGCCGAGCATTGAGAATGTACTGCCCACCGCGTTAACTATTCCAACATCCGCCGGCCCACCGCCGACGTTCATTGTGAGGAGCGGAATCAATGGTGCAGCTCCACCGGTGGCGACCTTAAACGGGATAAAAGAATAGAACCATCTGCCAGGGTCCGGCCGGTACCGCATTTGGCGACGCTTTTCGAGGGTCTTGAGGGTGGTCTTCTGTCTCTTTACCGGCCGGCCCTTCATGGGAGCACCTCAAAAAGGGAGGGAGAATTCAGTAGTCATCCTCGTCTTCTTCCCAGTCCTCATCCCAGTCTTCTTCGTCCTCCCAGTCCTCGTCCCACTCTTCCTCTTCTTCCCAGTCCTCGCCAAACTCTTCTTCGTCCCAGTTCTCGTAGGCTTCTTCGACTGCTTCGAGGGGCTCGAAGTCCTCTTCCTCTTCTTCCTCAACCTTCTTGGGCTGGACCTTCTTCCTGGGTGGGTAGTACATACCGACCACCTCCCCTCCTACGAGGGGCGTCAGATGTGGAGCTAAAGGGTTTATAAACTTTGCTGCGCTGATTAACAGCATATCTTTTGCTTTCTGAAGGATTTAAGCTCGATTGTCTTTGCTATGGCAAAAATATGGTCTCTGAACGAGAGGAATGATTCCTATCAACATCAGTCAGTAATAATGAGATGGGAAACAATGTCATGAGTAGATGGTTGACGGGAGCCATTTTAGACTGCTCTCTGTCATGCGATTTGAGTTGCTAGTTTAAGCTAAAATCTTAAAAGCACCGCCCCGGACTTACTCCGGTGGTTGAAATGGCGGAAGACACCAAGAAGCTTGAGGAACTCGCGTACCAGTACCAGCTCCTCCAGGCTCAGGCTCAACTGCTCGCCCAGAACCTTGAGCTCCTGACTCTGGGGAGGAACGAGTTCCAGGCGGTCAAGGAAACCCTCGAAGGCCTTAAGAATGAGGAGGGTGAGTTCGAGATCCTTGTTCCCATAGGGGCTGGATCGTTCCTCAAGGGCAAGATCGTTGACGCCAAGAACGCGATAGTCAGCGTAGGTGCTGGCTATGCCGTCCAGAAGAGCCTTGATGACTCTATTGAGTACCTCGAAAAGCGCATAAAGGAGTACGAAGAGGCGATAGCAAAGACACAGGAGGCCCTTAAGAAGCTCGAAGCCCAGCTGGGAGAGCTGGCCAGGCAGGCTCAGGAAATCCAGCAGAAGCAGGCGATGGGCTTCAGCGTTAAAAAGTGAAGGAATTGCCCCTAAGGATTATTTTTGGCGTACCATTCTACTGTTTTTTTCAGTCCTTCTTCAAGAGACCACTCTGGCTCAAAGCCCAGCTTTCTAATCTCGCTTATGTCGGCCCTGCTGTGTCTTATGTCACCAGGCCTCGGTTTATCAAAGACTACCGAGCTAGTCGTTCCGGTGATTTCTATAATCTTCATAGCGAGTTCAAGGATCGTGGTCTCTCTCCCTGTCGCGACGTTGAAAACCCTTCCGTTAGCTTTTCTGCTCTCGGCTACCAGAAGGTTAGCCTTAACCACGTCCTTGACGTAGATGAAGTCCCTCGTCTGCTTTCCGTCGCCGAAGATAACGAGGGGTTCACCCTTCAGCGCGCGGTTGATGAAGATGCTTATCACTCCCGCGTACTGGTTGGTGCTCTGCCTCGGTCCAAAGACGTTGAAGTAGCGGAGAGAAACAACTGGCAGGCCGTAAAGCTCGTGGAAGACGCGGAGGTACTCCTCGGCGGTTGCTTTGGTCACCCCGTAGGGGGAGAGTGGTCTAGGTCTCTCAGTCTCCTTTAGTGGGAGGTTAGGGTTGTCTCCATAAACAGCTGCGGAAGAGGCAAAGATCAACTTCCCATGCCCTTCGAGAAGTGCTTTAATAATGTTGAGCGTTCCGAGGACGTTGACCTCCTCAGTAAAAACCGGATCCCTGATGCTCTCGACGACGCTCACCTGGGCGGCCTCATGAAAAACGTAGTCGGCGTTGCTTATCAGCTCGGCTATTGCCTCGTAGTCTCTTATATCGGCTTTGACGAGCTTCGCCCCTGGTGGAACGTTTTCTTCTTTTCCAGTGTATAGATTGTCGATGATTACCACATCGTTGTCCTTGATAAGCTCCCAGGCTATATGAGAGCCTATAAAGCCCGCTCCCCCAGTGACGACAACTAACTTATTTTTGATCATGGTGAGACCCTTCAGCTTTAAGGCAGCTGGCCCTTTTAATACTTTCTTTTCTTCAACATGTCGATGAGAACTTCCTTTTCTGGGAGCTCTCTGCCGCTCCGCGCCAGATACGCAAGGTCTTCCAGAACGAGCGCCACCTTCTCAAGGGAGTCCTTTGTAACGTTCCAGGGGGTAGCGTATCGGAATTCCACGATCTCAGCCAGATCATCGAGGTCCAATTCTCCAAGCTTTTTACCGTCCTCTGTTCTCACGATAACGCTCCTCCGCTCGGGGTTTATCTCCAGGCAGGCCGTAGGCATCACCATATAAAAATCCGCGTAAAGAGATTTAATACTTTCGAGGCGTTATTAACGAATAGATGTCAACATGGAAAGCATTATAAACCCCTTATTGACTTAGACATGGGTAAGAGCCATGCCGAGCTACATCGTCGTTGGAGGTCAATGGGGAGATGAGGGCAAGGGCTCTGTTATAGCCTATCTGGCCCTCAAAGACGAGCCTGAAGTCATAGCACGCGGCGGCGTTGGAACTAATGCCGGCCACAGCGTTTTCATCAACGGCAAGAAGTACGCGGTGAGGCAGCTCCCAACTGGCTTTATGCAGACCAAGGCGAGACTTCTCGTCGGGGCTGGCGTTCTCGTTGATCCAGAAGTCTTTTTCCACGAGCTCGAACACCTGAAGGACTTCAACGTTCGGGGGAGGGTTGGGATAGATTACCGCTGTGCCATAATCGAGGAGAAGCACAAACAGCTGGATAGAAGCAACCACCACCTGCACGAGGAGATTGGAACCACCGGGAGCGGATGCGGGCCGGCAAACGCCGACAGAGTTATGAGAAGGGCAAAGCTCGCAAAGGACATTAAGGAGCTTGAGCCTTACCTGACGGACGTTGCTGCTGAAGTGAACGATGCCCTTGACGATGGAAAGCTCGTTCTAATTGAAGGCACTCAAGGGTTCGGACTGAGCCTCTACTACGGCACTTATCCCTACGTCACTTCCAAAGACACGACGGCATCTGCCATTGCGAGCGACGTTGGAATTGGCCCGACGAGGGTTGACGATGTCATCGTCGTCTTCAAGAGCTTCCCAACGAGGGTCGGTGCAGGGCCGTTTCCGACTGAGATGCCTCAGGAAGAGGCTGAAAGGCTTGGGCTCGTCGAATATGGTACTGTCACAGGCAGGAGGAGAAGAGTGGGCTGGTTTGACTTCGAGTTCGCCCGCTACTCCGCGAGAATAAACGGCGCGACGATGCTTGCCCTCACGATGCTCGACAAGTACGACGGGGAAGCCTTCGGTGTCACTGACTACGATAAACTTCCGAAGAGGGCAAAGGAGTTCGTTGAGGAAATCGAAGAAAGGGTAGGCGTTCCGGTTGGACTGATAAAGACCGGGCCAGAGCTGGAGCACGTCATTGACAGAAGGGAGAACATTTAGGGGAGAAACTTCAGGATCTTACCTTTGATCTCTTCTCTTTTAAGCTTTGAAATTTCTTCAAGGGAATAGTCCTTTTCAAGCCAGCAGATGAACTTATAGCCAATGTAGTAGCCTAAGAACCGCTTCCCAAAGAGGGTATACCACGAGCCGAAAAACGGGTTCAGGGGTTCTTTTTCCTGTATCCTTCTCAAGAATTCGGCCTTCAGGAGTCCCTCGTTTTCTTCACACCACTCGAACCATCCCTCCTCCTCTAGGTGCCAGGGCCTTCCGATGATTATGTCCTCAATCCGTTGGGCGAACCCCTCTGTATACAGCAGGAACATCTGCTCATCCTCAAGCCGCTCTATGTTTTCTCCCCTTAAAAGCCAGTGAACCAGGTGCCCAAACTCGTGGACAACTAATCCCTCAAGTTTGCTGTACCACTTAAGCTTGGCTATTGCCTCCAGACCGAAGAGAATCGGGGGTTTTCCAAGGAATTCGGTCACCCATCCGGCCCCGTTTTCAATGCCTATGTAGAGAACCACGTTGTAGTCCTTCGGTTTGATTCCAAAAAGCTCCTCAATCTTTGTTTCCATCCTTGGGAGAACTTCAAGCAGCTTTTCGTGGGCAAGGATGAGCTCCTCCATGTTTCGTTTTAAAAGTAACTTCGTAAACCCCTTCCAGTCCATTCCATAGCGCTCATAGTCCCACTTTACCTTCCCAAATAGCTCAGGGTATCCCCGAATATACCGGAGCCAGCTGTCTACGGTCCCGTTCCACTCCTTAAGGAACCTGGGAAAAGTATCGACGAGCATAGAGGCCACCCGAGAGTGCATATATCAACCTCAAAGCGAGTCTCCCAACAGGATTCTTCCACCTTGCTCGATAAAAGGGTTATGATAAACGCTAACTTTACCCTACAGAGCAATTTCAAAAATCCACAGCAACCCTCCTGCCGAGACGAATGCCAGGAACTCTATCAGTGCACCGAGAACGAGTTTTTTCCATGTCTTGATGTGTTTTCTCTCCCTTTGTCTCAAGCATTTCTCCGTCACGAGAACTGGAATGGCCTTGTAGGAACCATAAACCAGCAGAACGTAGAGCCATGCAACCGGGTTGAAAGAGAGAAAGACCGCCCCCATCTGCTCCATAAGTATACCAGTGGCGCCCCTATCCAGAACACATCTTTCCAGCTGTAGTCGTACCTTCGAATGGCCAGTCCCCAATAGAGAACGAAGGGGAAGTAGTAGGCGAAAGCGAGGTACAGGTCTGTCAGTGGATCCGGGTTGAGGAGTATCTTTTCCTCAGGGGAAAGTTTGAGGTTGTCAATTATGGCAAGAACCTCAACAAGATAGGCTGAAGCCATGCCAACGACCAGATATGTGCCGAAATCTCCGCTATGGCGTTCGTAAGCGGCCCAGATTTTTTCTCTGAATTTGTGAACAAACCCCAGAACAGTGAAAATTAGCCAGGTGGTGCCTAGTCAGGGAAGTGTTAGGAGGGGAATCAAAATGGAAATATGGAAAAGGCGTTCCCTATTGACTTTCATTCTCAAGCCTTCTCTGAATGCTTTATAAGCCACTCCACGATCGTCTTGTGGAACTCCTCGCCCCATTCGGGATCCTCAAATATCTCGTGGTAAGCACCCTCGAACTCCCTGATTTCCTTGTCCTTCACCTTGAGCTCCTCGAAGAGCTTCCTTGAGCCTTCGGGGGGTGTTATAACGTCACCTGTGCCCACAAGCAGGAGAATGGGTACTTCAATTCTGTCCGCTTCCCTGTGAGCTAGCTCCATGTTCTTGAAGATGCTCATTCCGAGCTTTGTTGAGATTCTGTCGTGGACTAACGGGTCTTCGATGTAGCGCTTCACCGCATCCGGATTCCTTGAAAGGAGGTTTGGGTCAATGCCGTTGGAGAGTGTCAGACCGGGGGCTATTCTTCCCAGAACCTTGGCGAGGGCAACCATAAAGCCCGGTGTTTTGGGGCTTTTGGCCAGGGCCGGGGAGGACGCGACGACCCCGCGTATCTTATCCGGCCTGGTCTCGGCATAGCGGATGACGGTCAAACCTCCGAGACTGTGTCCGAAGAGGAAGGGCTTTTCACCTAATTCTTTAATTATGGAATCAATTATTTCCATAGCCTCTTCGACGCTGGTGTGCCCCCTCTTTCCAGGGCTCTTCCCGTGTCCTGGCCAGTCAAAGGTATAGACGGCAAAGCCAGCCTCGTTGAGCATCGAGATGAGCTTTCCGTACCTCCCGCTGTGCTCTCCAAGGCCATGAACCAAGACTACCCAACCCCTCTCAGGATTTCCGAACTTGGCTTTGTAGATTTCCATGATTACACCTCCAGCCAGAGCCTCTTAATGGGAAGTTTATCAAAATCCTCATCCTCACTCACAATAGCCTGAAGGCCGTTGTTCTGAATCGTCGCGGCGTGGAGGGCATCTGAAGGGCGAAGGTGGTACTTGAGAATTATTTCTTTGGCCGTGAGGTAATCCTCAAAGGTGATGGGAAGCACCCTAACGGCAGGCAGTACAACGTCTTCTATGAACGATATCGTCTCAGGATAGCTCACCCCGTATTTTCGTTTAGAAACGTGAATGAGCTCGTCCAAAACAAGGACGTTCGTGTAAGCTTCATTCTCTCTAACCAGCTCTGCATAGAAGCGATCGAGCCTCTCGGCGAGTTCATCGTCTATGTTGGCGTTTAAATAGACAAAAAGGTTGGTGTCAATGAGCAGCCTCATTCCTCAATCCCCCAGACCTCGTCGAACTCGTCTTCAAGGCTCACTCCTTTGAGTTCCCCAAGTTTAGCTGGTTTCGCGCCTTTCCTCTTTTTGTGGTACTCCCTGAGCTTTTTAAGGAGTTCTTCCGTGTCCGGCACTCTCCTGATGACGAGTGCATCTTCCCTTGGTTCCACTATAACCTCCCCGCCCTCCTTAATTCCGTAGGCCTCCCTGAAGACTTTGGGAATTACTATCTGGCCCTTTGGGCCGACTTTCAGGCGGATACTAACCACCGGTATCACCAAGTATAACTTGAAGTTTAACTCATAAAAGGGTTGCGCCGCGAAGAAGGGAAAAGGTCAAGAGGAGAACGGGCTTTCTTTGAGCTTCTCGTTGACAAAACGTACTATTTTCTCAACGTCCTTCCTTATCGTGTCCGGCTCGGGCTTCATCTGGACGTAGAAGACGTTCGTCTTCGGTGTAAGTGCTACGTGTTTGATGTTCTCTGGCTTTGGGAGACTTTCCACGAGGGATTTAAGCTTCTCAACGTCGCGCTTCTTCTCAAACAATGCTTCGTACTTCTTGCCCGCTATCTCGATTTCCTCCCTCTGCAGTAGCTCAGCGTTCTCGATGTCGGGCCTGAGCCTGTAGTAGCCCTTCTGGATGAGGTGAGCCTCGCGCTTGATCTGGGCAAAGGGTTTGATGACTATGAAGAGCTTGTCGTGTCTGCTCGTGACCAGCGAAATCGGGAAGTAAAGGATGCTGTGCCTTGGAAGGAGTGTAAGAGTGTACTCGAACTCCCTTATGTTGTCGCGGTTTACCTTGTACTCCGCGCGGAAGCCAATGTAACCGCCGAGCCACGTGTAGTTTTCGTCCTCTGGCTTCACGACGTCCTTGATCATCCTTATGTAGTGCTCCATGAGGATCAGGTTCATCTTCCTCCCGCGGTAGTACTGGATCACAGATATCCCAGCCAGTACAAAGATTATCGTAAACAGAAGCTGATTGTCCATCTCAATCCTCCTCCGGATAGTATCTCGTAAGATTTCTGGCTTCGAGTATTTCAAGTTTTGGCACATCATCAAGGGCCTTAACCACATCCCTAACAATTCTCCATCTGACCGGCCAGCTGAGGGCGTTCTGGAACGGGTGCCGTATTCCCTCGGCGAGCCTGAGGTAAATTTTAACACCATCTTCGTCAACGGTAACCCTCTCAACGAGGCCGAGGCTGACTATGTCCATCTCCGTTATGGGCTCATTCACCCTGCGGAGTCTGTCGTATATTTCCTCAGCGTTCACCGATTATCGCCCCTCCAAGTTCTCTGAGCCTCTCAACGCCGCGGGGCTCTTCGGGAAAGATGGGTATCTTCACGATGTCAACCCCTTTGAACTTTTCAGAGACCTCCATTAGCACTCTCTCCTGTGCCTCCAGTTTGGCTTTCAGTTCCGGGACTTCTCCCTTCAGCTCGAAGACCTTGTTCATTACTATCATGTTGAACGGAATCCTGAACTTTTTGAGGCTCTCGTAGGCCCTCTCAGTTTCATACAACGGGAGCATCTCAGGGTTCATAACGGCCACAACGCTCGTCTTATCGGGGTCAGTGAGGACACTCTCAACGAATGCTACTTCTTTCCTGTAGGCCTTCAGCTCCTTCATCACGGGGTCTTCCTCTTCCTTGGTGGGGAGCTTTATCCGCTCTCCTTCTACCACGAACTCCTGCTCGCCGTGGATGTTGGCTATCGCGGCCCTTCTCTCCAGAATTGCCCGCCGTATCTCGATGAGCTTGTCCGTCCAGATGAGTGATATCCTCGGGAGCGCGAGAACCCTGAGGGTCAGTCCCGTAGGGGGAGTGTCGAACACTATAACGTCCCATTCGTCGCCTTTCATCAGTATCTCCTTTACAGCCTCCAGCGTTGCGTACTCCTCTATCCCCGGTGAAAAGCTGAGAACCTCGAAGTACTTTTCGAGGTTTATGACAGTCAGGTAGCGGTACATGTGCTTGAGGTTCTCCTCTAGGTGCTTTAGATAGCTCTTTATCAGCTTCTCCATGTCCAGCTCGCTCGCGTAGAGATTCTCCGCTATCTTTTTTGGCTTATCTGAGAGCTTCTCCATCAGAACGTCCCCGAGGTTGTGCGCCGGGTCGAGTGAGACTATGAGGGTTCTGTAGCCCTTGTCGGCGAGGGCAACGGCAGCTGCCGCAGAGCTCGTCGTCTTGCCGACTCCGCCTTTCCCTATGAAGAAAACAACACGGTAGTCTTTCTTCGGCAGGAAGAATTCTCGCATGGCTACCACCTCATGTGATTTCAAACATCCCTGCTAGCTCGCCAAGAATGTCGTCCATTTCAACGGCCCTTCTCTGCATCACGTACAGCTCGCGAGTCATGTGTGGGAGGAGCCTTATAACCAGAGTCGTTGGCGGACTCGGTATTCCTACGAATTCCCCCATGAGGGTGAGAGCGAAGACGTTCTCAAGCTCCCTGAGCTCAAACTCAAGGTATTCGGTTGAATTGTGCTTAAACGACTCTGCAAACCCTTTAAGGAAAGCCTTTATATCTTCAAGGGCTCTTTTAGGCATTTTTATCCCCCTCAAACGCCTATCCATCCGCTTTTCATGGAAACCTCTTTCTTGCTCTTCTGCTCCATCACGTACAGCTCCCTAATGACGTATGGAAAGAGCCTGTATGTAAGCACGGTCGGAGGATGGGGCAGGCCTACGTAATCTCCAAAGAGTATGAGTGCGAATATGTTTTCAAGCTCTTCCTCTTCCCATTTTATCCCCTGGATATAATATAGTTCAAACCCCCTGTGAAACTCCCAGAGGAAGCGAAGCGGGAGAGTGAGCTTTGAAACAATATCTCTGATTTTCCGCATCCCCTGTCCCTCAAAAAAAGGTTGAAAATATGAAAGAACTTCAGGCCGCAGCTGCAGCGTACTCCTCTTCTGGCCTCTTCCAGGCAATGTAGAAGTCCCATGCCAGGAGGAAGTTCAGGAGCAGGCCGATGAGGAGCGATCCCTTGACTGCTATGAGGGTGCTTCCGCTCAGCGGCACTACTGCTATGTACCATATCAGTGCTGCAGTCACGGTTATCCAGAGGAACAGTGCTGGCAGGAGGACGGCCCAGGACCACTTTCCGGCCCTCTGGACCTTGGCGGCCCAAAGGGCTGCAGTCATCATTGCTATGCTTGCTAAGAGCTGGTTCATTCCTGCGAAAGCCGGCCAGAGAACCTTGTAACTTGCACCCCAGGCAAGCCAGGTGCCGAGACCGGCTATGATTATTGAGGCAACCCACTTATTGGTGATAGTCTTCCATATACCCTGGCTCGTGTCGGCGATCATTCCGAAGAGCTCTTGCCAGGCGAACCTTCCAAGTCTTGTGGCGGTGTCGAGGGAAGTCAGTGTGAAGGCCGAGACCCAGAGGGTAGCGAAGGTCTTTCCAAAGGTCTCGCTTACGCCGTAGAACTCGCTGACGCCCTTAGCGTAGCCTCCGATGAAGGTTCCAAGACCGCCCTTGGTAATGTATTCCGTTGCCCACTTGGCAGGTTCAAGACCTGTAAGCTGGACGCCGTAGACCGCTATGGCCGTTATGACAATGGTTGAGAGGAAGCCCTCTGTAAACATGCCACCATAGCCAACGAGGAGACCGTGAATCTCGTTGTCAAGTTGCTTGCTTGAAGTTCCGGAGCCGACGAGGGAGTGGAAGCCGCTGAGTGCACCACACGCTATTACAAGCGGCACCGTTGGCCAGAACGGTGAGGGAACTGCCTCAGTACCCTTGATTACGTAGGCGCTCCAAGATGTGTATGCGGGTGCGGTAAAGTCCTTGGCGAGCAGTACAAAGGCTATGCCTCCGAAGAGCAGGCCGAACCAAAGGATGTATGCGTTGAGGTAGTCTCTGGGCTGGAGGAGAATCCACACAGGGAGGGAAGCGGCTACGATAATATAAACCAGCAGGATTATGTTCCAGTAGTGGTATGCGGTGGTGTAGGCGGCGGAGGTTGTGTCGGTCTGACCGTTAACGAAGACAAGCGGGTGGTTAAGGCCTATCCAGACAGATATGGCCAGCAGCACAAGTCCTATTATCGTTGCCACTGTGAAGTTCATCTTCATCTTGTAGAGCAACCATCCGAGGATGACTGCCACCAGAAGGAAGAGCAGGGTTGCAGTTGCCGCCTCGGGGGTTATTGTCAGGAGTTTGGCAGTTACCGCGACGAACGCAGCTACAACGAGCAGGAGGGTAAACCATATGTAAAGTTCGAACGCCACTCCAGTCCTCTTGCTCATGAGCTTTCCTGCAATCCACTGGACGGACTTACCATCATAGCGGACAGATGACATCAGTGCGAGGTAGTCATGGACGGCACCAATGAAGACGTTTCCAAACCAGACCCAGATCAGTCCCGGCAGCCAACCCCAGGCCATTGCCACCGCAGGACCGACGATTGGTCCCGCACCTGCTATCGAAGCGAAGTGGTGTCCATATAGGACGAGCGGGTGTGCTGGGACGTAGTCAACGCCGTCGTATAGCTTGTGGGCCGGCGTTGGTCTGTTGGGGTCGGCCTTAACAACCTTGTTCTGAAGGCTCTTACCGTAGGTGAAATACATGGCCACGTATATTGCAGCGGCCACCAGAACAATTACAGCAGAGTTCATTCCTGCACCTCCATTTAAGTTTTGCACTTCAATGTACACTTTCCGTACTTAAATGTCTTTCGGAAATGGGCTGAAAATATTTCGATTTTTAACTTGGGGGCATAAGAAAGACCTTCAGTGCTTTGTTAGAACCTTTTTGAGGGCAAAAATTGAAAAGACACTCAGAAAGTCACCCTATTTCTATTAGTGGGTCGCCGGTGTTTACGGTGTCGCCTTCTTTGACTAGGATTTTCTTTACGACACCGTCCTTAGGCGCTGGAATCTCGTTCTCCATCTTCATTGCCTCAAGAATGAGGAGTCCCTGTCCAGTCTTAACCTGCTCGCCCTCCTTCACGAGGATTCTCAGGATTTTGCCCGGCATTGGGGCGGTGACGACACCCTCACCAGCGACGGTGACTGGTGATGGTGCCGCTGGAGCCGGGATGGGAGCTGGAATCGAAGAGGGAGCACTTGGAGTGGAAATCGTTTGGGATGCAGAGATAGCTGCTCCCGCACTTGCCATCTGGGGCAGGTATCTGAGCGCGCTTAGATCAACACCTTCAATTCCCACCTCGAACTCAACGCCGTCCACGTAGAGTTTGAACTTCTGGGCGGTAGGCGGCACCTCTGGGGCCTTCCTTCCCTCTTTCCTCGCCTCGAAGAACTCCAGCGCTACCTGCGGAAAGAGGCAGTAGGTCAGAAGGTCTTCCTCAGTCGGGCTGTACCCCCTTTCTTCAAGCTCCTTCCTGCACTTTTCAAGCATAGGTTCAAGAAGGTCAGCCGGCCTGACCGTTATGGGCTCTTCGTCGCCCAGGATTTTCTTCTTGATTTCGGGGTTTATCTCCGCTGGCGGCCTTCCGTAGAGGCCCTTCACGTAGTCCTTGACCTGCTGGGTTACCCTTTCGTACCTTCCAAAGAGGACGTTCAAGACGGCCTGAGTGCCGACTATCTGGCTGGTGGGGGTGACGAGCGGCGGCCAGCCGAGGTCTTCCCTAACGCGCGGTATCTCCTCAAGGACTTCGTCGAGCTTGTCCAGGGCGTTCATCTCCTTGAGCTGGCTTAGGAGGTTAGAGAACATTCCACCCGGAACCTGGTACTTGAGGACGTAGGGGTTGACCATCAACGCCTCCTTGTGGAGCAGTCCCCAGTACTTCTCCTCCAGGAGCTTCTTGAGGTAGCGCGAGACCTCGTGGATTAGCTCGCGGTCAAGATGAGAACCAACTGCCTTGGGGAGGGCGTGCCATATCGTCTGAATCCCGGGCTGTGCAGTGCCGAAGGCTAATGGGCTTATGGCGGTGTCTATGAAGTCAGCTCCCGCTTCCACGGCCTTGAGATAGGTGGCAACGGCCATTCCCGTAGTGGAGTGGGTGTGCACATTGACGGGAACACCGTATGTCTCCTTTATCTCGCTGACGAGCTCGTAGGCTTTCCAAGGTGTCAGCAGACCTGCCATGTCCTTGATCGTTATTACATCCACGTCAAGGGCTAAAAGTTCCTCGACCTTCTTCATGTAGTATTCGAGTGTGAACACTTTACCCGTTGTGTAGGCTATTGCCCCCTGAACCTCAGCACCGACTTCTTTAGCCTTTTTTATCGCCACCGCCATATTCCTGATATCGTTGAGGGCATCGAAGACGCGGAAGATATCTATTCCGTTCTTATGTGCGAGCTCGACGAACTTTTCGACGACATCATCCGGGTAGTGACGGTAGCCGACGAGGTTCTGGCCACGGAGGAGCATCTGTAGCTTCGTCTTCTTTAGGTACTCCCTTAGAATGCGGAGTCTCTCCCAGGGGTCTTCTCTCAGGTAGCGGATGCACACGTCGAAGGTTGCCCCTCCCCAGACCTCCATGGAGTAGAAGCCGATTCTGTCCATCTTCTCAGCTATGGGGAGCATGTCCTCTGTTCGAAGGCGCGTCGCTATTAGTGACTGATGAGCGTCTCTAAACGTCGTATCTATTATCTCGACCCTTCCCATTCTCCTCACCTGTTTATATGTTCTTAGCACTGTTTTTAACGTTATCGGCTTTTGACGATACAATTTTAGGCATTAAACGAACAGAAGAGTACCCCAATGCCGTTTCTAAAAGTTGGGGAACATAAACGAGCACTAGAGTTCCAGTTTCATTGAAAAGCATCTCTATCCGAAACGAAAAAGTGGAAATGAGTCAAATAAGCCCCTCGGCCTTAGCGGCCTCTTCAGGATCCTCGTTTCTGTGGATGACCCTTATGAGGGCCTTTATCATCGGCTCTGGATTCTCGCGCTGGAAGATGTTTCTTCCGACGACGGCTCCAGCCCCTCCAGCCTCGATGACATCCCAGACAACCTTCAGGAAGTCAACGGGGTTGTCAGTCTTTGCTCCACCGCTGAGGAGAACCGGGACGCCAGCGGCGGCGTCAACGACCTTGGCGAAGGTCTCCTTTGATCCCGTCCAGTAGGTCTTTATCATGTCAGCGCCAGTCTCGGCTGCGGCCCTTGCACCGTACATAACGACGCGGTAGTCCTCCTTCTTGCCGTACTTCTCGTTGATGTAGGGCCCGCGCGGATAGGCAAACTGGACAACAGGGAAGCCCAAGTCATGGGCGTAGCTCGCTATCTCCGCGAACTGGCGCATCATAACGTCTTCCTGTGGTGAGCCCCAGTAGACGGTTGCCGCTATCGCATCGGCGCCGAGCTTTATCGCGTCTTCAACGTAACCGAGCTGGCTCTGAAGGAGCTGCTCCTCCTTTGGCCTTAGCTCGGTCTTGCTCGTGAGCTTTATCATAAGCCCCGTGTCCGGCTTGAGCTCGTCGCCGGCCATCCTGACGATGCCGGGGAGCATCATGACTCCGTCAACTCCAGCCCTGACGACCTTCCTAATGATGATCCTCGGGTTAACGTGCTCCCAGACGGGCTCAAAATCGGTCGGCCCGTGTTCGAAGCCGTGGTCCATGGCGAATATTAGAGCCCTTCCGTCCCTGCGGAAGAATCTCTTAAGCCTCCTCCTAATCCCAACGCTCTGGTATGCGTCCATACTAATCACCAGGAGTGATATACAAAGGGAGGATTTAAGGTTTTCCATTGTCTCCCCAGTACTCTTCCCACCAGAACTCAAGACTTGAAAAGACCTGCTCATCCGTCTCCTCTTCCTCGGGCCCCATTAAAAATCCCTCACCAATCTCATCAAGGTCTTCGTTGATTGCTATGGGTGCCCACAGGTCAGATGCAGTCAGGTCGTCAATAATCGACCAGAGGAAATCCCTCATTAGCTTTTCAACGTATTTAACTTTCTCCGGAGATATTGCCCCAAGATTGTTTTCGATGAGTCCCTCTGCTTGAAACTCTGCCCTCACACTCTGCCTCTCACGCTCAACCTCTAAGGAATGAACTTTAAGCCCCCTTGACTTCAAAACATCGAGAGCAGTTTCCTCGTCCCAGTATTCGGCGGGGCTTTCCCTGAACTTTTCAAGTATGGCCTTGAGGTACACCGGGAGAACATCCTTTACAGGTCTTGTTTTCACTAGTGCAATAAACCTGACGGCCTTCTTCCTGGAAGTTCTGGAGCCAACTATAATGAGATTTCCTGTGTCGTCATCAAAACTGAAGCCATCTGGGGAGACATGCAACACCATTTCAGACACCCCGCATAGGTTTCTCCAAAACAGTTTAAACTCCTTCCCGAGTTTTAATCTCGGGAGGGCTTATGGAGTGGAACGTCATTCGCCTTGATGAGGTAGACTCGACCAACGAGTACGCGAAGAAGCTCATTCCCGATGTCTCTGAAGGAACAGTCGTAGTTGCAAAGAGGCAGACCTCCGGGAGGGGAAGGAAGGGTAGAGCCTGGGCTTCTCCCGAGGGCGGCCTGTGGATGAGCGTCATCCTGAAGCCTCCCATGATCGACCCTAGGCTCGTATTCGTGGGTGCACTGGCAGTATCGGACACACTGAGGGACTTCGGCATTGGTGCATGGATAAAGTGGCCCAACGACGTCTGGGTTGGAAACAGGAAAATCTCTGGAGTCCTAACGGAAGTGAAAGGTGATTTCGTGATCATGGGGGTAGGTCTCAATGTGAACAATGAAATCCCAGATGGTCTAAAGGAGACTGCAACCTCCATGATGGAAGCCCTGGGGGAACCCGTTGACATTGGGGAAGTCTTGGAAAGGCTGCTTGAGTATCTCGGCCGCTGGTATAAGACATTTCTTGAAAACCCGCCTTTAGTTGTTGAAGAAGTTCGCGGGAGAACGATGCTAATCGGGAAGGAAGTAAGAGTCCTGCTCGATGGCAATGACCTCGTTGGCAGGGTAATCACCATATCAGATGACGGCTCCCTTATTCTGGACGTTGATGGACAGACAGTTAAAGTAGTGTATGGTGATGTGTCAGTTAGAATTAACCGATAAGTTTTGACTTTTTGACAATTTTCCAGGGACAACCCTAATAAACTTCCTTTTTTAACTGGATTATGCTGGCAATAAGCCAGCCAATAAGGGGGTGAAAAGATGGGAAAAAGCCTCCTGAGGCGGTATCTCGACTATCCCGTTCTGTGGAAAATTCTCTGGGGTCTGGTTCTCGGTGCAGTCTTCGGCCTGATAGCGGGACATTTCGGCTATGCGGGGGCCGTTAAGACCTATATCAAGCCCTTCGGTGACCTCTTCGTCAGATTGCTGAAGATGCTCGTGATGCCGATAGTTCTAGCGTCGCTCGTAGTCGGTGCGGCAAGTATAAGCCCTGCTCGTCTCGGCCGCGTCGGCGTCAAGATCGTCGTCTATTACCTCGCTACCTCCGCCATGGCAGTTTTCTTCGGTCTCATCGTTGGCAGGCTCTTCAACGTCGGTGCCAACGTCAACCTCGGGAGCGGTACCGGGAAGGCCATAGAAGCTCAGCCTCCCTCCCTCGTTCAGACTCTACTCAACATAGTTCCAACGAACCCGTTTGCCTCGCTCGCCAAGGGTGAAGTGCTCCCAGTGATATTCTTCGCGATAATCCTCGGAATAGCGATAACCTACCTCATGAACAGGAACGAGGAGAGGGTCAGAAAGTCGGCCGAGACCCTCCTGAGGGTCTTCGATGGCCTTGCCGAGGCTATGTACCTCATAGTCGGCGGCGTCATGCAGTACGCACCGATAGGTGTCTTCGCCCTCATAGCCTACGTCATGGCCGAGCAGGGCGTCAGGGTCGTCGGGCCGCTGGCGAAGGTCGTTGGAGCTGTATATACCGGCCTCTTCCTTCAGATAGTCATCACCTACTTCATTCTCTTGAAGGTCTTCGGCATTGACCCGATCAAGTTCATCAGGAAGGCGAAAGATGCTATGATCACCGCCTTCGTCACCAGGAGCTCAAGCGGAACCCTCCCTGTTACAATGCGTGTTGCCGAGGAAGAGATGGGCGTTGACAAGGGAATATTCTCATTCACCCTGCCGCTCGGTGCGACGATAAACATGGACGGTACTGCCCTCTACCAGGGTGTCACGGTTCTCTTTGTCGCCAACGCTATCGGCCATCCGCTCACCCTCGGTCAGCAGCTCGTCGTCGTCCTAACGGCAGTTCTGGCCTCAATAGGAACCGCCGGTGTTCCCGGTGCTGGTGCAATAATGCTCGCAATGGTCCTCCAGAGCGTCGGCCTCGACCTTACGCCCGGAAGTCCGGTGGCGCTTGCCTACGCCATGATACTCGGCATTGACGCGATCCTCGACATGGGGAGGACGATGGTCAACGTCACCGGCGACCTGGCTGGGACTGTTATCGTTGCCAAAACCGAGAAAGAGCTGGACGAGAGCAAGTGGATCTCTTGATGGCCCCTATTTTCATTACCCCTATTCTTACTTTTGATGTCTTGGACATTCACCGCTTGTATTTGTGTGGGTTAAAATCAAGTGAATACACGTTAGAATCTTAATCTCACGCTGGTAATCGGCAGAGCTTCAACCGATGAAAAAGGTTAAAAACCTCCCTGAGTCCCTACTAGGAGTGAGTTAATGGGGGAAATTCTAATGAAGAAAGTTGGTGTTTTGTTATTGATTGTTTTGGCGTTCGGAGCAATTGCCGTGCCGAGCTTTGGCGCCGATGCGTATTCCGAGAAGGTTGAGCAGAAGTACACTGTCCACTGGGACGGTTCAGCAGATTTAAAGTTCATAACGACCCTCTATGGACCCTCAGACATGCTGAACAGTACCAAAGAGGGTATCTTAAAGGTGGGTCTGGAGAACGCCACTGAAATGCTTGTTAACCAGAGGGTTCAGCTCTTCTCGCAGCTTGGAATGAACCTGGCAAACGCCTCGGGCACCGTTAAAGGGTATGATTCTGATGGGCCTCTAATCACAGAAATTACGGGGAAGGTACTCGACTTTGCAAAATACTACTCCTACGATGGGATCTGGGAAATAGAGCTTGATGTTCTTCGTACCCTCCAGATCTCACAGGTTGACCTCACATCTCTAAACAGGACGTTCGACTTTGAAGACCACTACTCGATAGTGCTCCCGGAGGACGCCGAGATCGTGAGCATTCCGTCGGACTATTCGAGGGAATCGGGTAAGAGCTACGTGTCGATAAACGTTGATGTTCACGGGAACGAGATAATCGTGGACGCGCGTATGCACTTCGATGAGAACATAACAAAAGATGACCTCCAGAAGCTTTACAGCGACTTTCAGCCGTTTATCATCCAGTATCGCGGAAGACCTGGCCAGGAAGGGAACTATTCAGTATGGAGCTCAAAGACTGAGACCAATATTACGATCGGCAAAGAAGAAACAGTGATCGATACCCTGATGGAATACATAGCCCCAGAAGACTACGTGAACTATCTCAAACTCATGGTTATGTACCAGGGAGAAGATGCAATCATACAGTCAATTTACCAGAACAACCTCCTTGCCTTCCAGCAACAGGGGATAAGTGTGAAAGACTGGAGCATAAAATTCGAGAACGTAAACTCCACAGCACCCCTACGGCTGCGCTTCCACTGGGTACTGGCTAACTACACCAAGGCCAACAACAACACCTACGTCCACGACCCTTCCCTCGGGCTCCGCGATGTCTCGGTCAAAGGAAGGCTGACGGATGGGATCAACCAGACTACAACGATCAGAATTATACTGCCTGAAGGCTCGAAGTTCACACAGATTCCGGATGACATACATGTTGAGGCCAACGGAAGCCAGATAACTATGAAGGTCACAAAGGTCAGCGACAAAGAGGTAGTTCTTGAAAGCAGCGCTTACGTAAGGTATGGTATGCTGGCCAGGGACTACTTTGCCATGATGGAGAAAGTCCCTGAGAGAGTTGAAGTCAAGTACAACGTAGAAGAAAAGACGGGCAGTACCTGCGGTCCGGCGTTCCTCGTAGGCCTTGCCGTCGTGCCTCTTCTCCTCAGGAGAAGGAAGTAAAAGCTTTTCCTTTAGCTTTCCTTTTCTTCAATTTCGATACCCATTTAAATGGCGACAGCTTATTTTCCTCTGGTGATGAGAATGGCCACGAGGAAGCTCTACTACGAGGACGCCTACTTGAAGGAAGCCAAGGCAAAGGTTCTGGAAGTAAGGGACAACGCTCTCCTTCTCGACCAGACGATATTCTACCCGACCGGCGGCGGTCAGCCCCACGACCGGGGCACGATAAACGGCGTTGAGGTTCTCGATGTTTACAAAGATGAGGAGGGCAACGTCTGGCACGTCGTTGCTGAACCAGAGATGTTCAAGGTTGGGGATGAGGTCGAGCTCAAAATCGACTGGGACTACCGCTACAAGCTGATGAGGATACACAGCGCGATGCACCTGCTCGACCACGTGCTCAACGAAGTCCTTGGAAAGGGCAAGTGGAAGCCTTACGGGAGCGGGATGAGCTATGAGAAGGGCCGCTACGACATAGAGTACCCGGAGAACGTGAACCAGTACAAGGAGAAGATAATCGAGCTCTTCAACCGCTACGTTGACGAAGGCGGCGAGATGAAGATATGGTGGGAAGGAGAAACCAGGCTGACCCAGATAAGGGACTTCGAAGTCATCCCCTGCGGCGGGACGCACGTGAGGGACATAAAGGAGATAGGCCACCTCAAGAAGCTCAAGCGCTCCAGCCTCGGAAGGGGCAAGCAGAGGCTCGAAATCTGGCTTGAGGAATGAGTTTGGAGCTTTCTGAGTTTTAGATTTCCCGCACTCAAATCGACTGGCCGTGTACCTACGTTTTCAGCCTTTTTTTCTTGACCTCAGGAGTGCGGCCAGCGAGAGTACAACCGCAATGAAGCTTAGTGCTAAGGATACCCTACCCAAAGGACTATCCTTCTCTTCGTAAACCCTGTCCGTGGCATAAACGCTGACCGCGTAGATGTCTTCACTTGGAATTCCACCGAGGAATTCCATAGACTTTATGCCCAGTGAGTCAAGCTTTGTTTTAAAATACACAGTTCCATCGTTCCAGACCCACAGAGACCCTCTATTAAAGCCCACAGTCAGTTTTAGTGCTCCCCTTGGTAGTGAATACCTACCGCACGCTCTCCTGGTCCATTTTCCATAGCATACACGACCATCTTTAACGTAAAGCTCCTTAGTCTCGCCCTTTGAGGTAGTAAACTTAAAAAGGGTGAAATTGCTCCCATTCCAGAGAAACTCCCCCTCAACTTCGACGTTTCCAAAATAGGAGTATATACTAATGCGATAACCATCGTGCTGGGGAAATATAAAGGGAAACCCACCTATTGCTGGATAATACGATTGGTATGGAATGATAACGTATCCATAAACCTTGGTTATGAATTTAGCTCGCTCCCCACTTACTTTTACGAAAACTTCCCCAGAGGGTTTCTCCTCGCTGATGTCAATCCAGTAAGAAGCGGGAGGTTCTGCCAGAGCGGGTGTCCTGTCGATTTCTTCACCTTTCCAAGATACCTCAACATCCAGCGGGAGTTTTGGGACATACGTCCCGTTTTCATATATAGTATCGCTTTCAAGGTAGATGGCTATGAGTTCCCAGGGAACGTTTATTCTAAAGGTGCCGCTTCCAAGGTTTCTAAACCAAACCTTCGTGAGCAGATACCTACGGTACTCTCCCCTAATCGTATCGGAAAAATATCTGGCTGATACTGAGGGGTAACGGAGACGTTGATTGGGCAGGTTGTGTTTAGATAGGGCTTGGGGTTCTTTTCGCGGGGGAATACGTAGCTGGAGAGTCTGAATTCTCCACTCCGGTTGATACAAAGGGCAAAGCTTTGAAGTGAGATGCCGTCGTCGAAAACTCCCACCACCCAACCGGTGCAGGAGGCGTTGTAATGAACAGTCGCGTCGTCGAGCACGTATCCTGGGGGGCATGAAATGAGACCGTAACATTGCTGGCCAGGGCGATAGGTGAAACAAGCAAAATTCCAAAGAGGAGTGGTATTAATCCTCTCATGATGTTTGATAAAAAATCGATATTAAAAACTTTTCGAGATTTCTCCGTTATAGTACACCTCAATGTCAAAGAAACCTAAGCACTCGTATAAATCTTCACTGAAGAACTTCACCCGTTCAGCACTCATGCCGTTTTAGGCGTTACTGAATCCACACCTTTTAAGACCTTTTAAGGAAGAGATTGTAAAAAGAAGAAAACAAACTGGTCATCCACATGTCAAAAGGCCCACTAGGATCAAGATGAATCCGAGGATGTTTCCGGTTATAAAAGAGATAATAAGCGGTATCGTCAGCTTACCCTTGGCTTCCTTGCTCTTACCCTCTGCAAACAGTCTTTCTGCCTCTGCAAGGGGGTGCGTTATAAGGAAGTACGTTAATAGCACCACTATCACCAAGAGCCCAAGACCCACCACTGGAGATCCAACCCCAAGAAGGAGGGTTATGGGCACTATACCTAATAGCACCCCCAGCCAAACCAGTATTCTAGTCACCTTCAATATTCCACACCCCATTGGTTATCCCCCCTAGAGTCTATACGCCGTGGTCTAAAGACGCATCCGGGTGTCAACTACTTTGGGGAACGATTGACACCCAAGGGAATAGGTATGTTAACCTTTATAAGTATTATCCAAAATTGACGATTCTAAAATATTTCTTCACCTATAAATCTTTGTTAAAGCATATCTTTAGCGGGTGTTATCACAAGCGCAATTATCTGAAGATTTGGGGTACTCTTAATATCGAGAGCATTATTAAATTTTTGAACATAAACTCCAGAGGTTAAAAAGAGTTTTAAGATAGCCCACTACCGCTTCATGCCATACATTTCGTTCAACGAGTTTCAATACTGCGTGAGTTGACCATAGTCCCCAGCCAGAGTTAGACATCTGCTTATGCTGTTATAGTTGATGATTCATTTCTCAAACACATAGAAGTACCGCTCAAGGCTCTTGTGAACCCTCTGGTAGTACCTTCCGAGGGTTCTGAACCCCACCGCTTCGGCCTCCGCCTTCCCGTTGAAGTCAGTCGGAAAAGCTATCGCCAGCCTTCCCCCGTCCTCAAGTACGTTGTAGATGCTCCTCAGGGCTTTCCTGTAAAGCTCGTCCCTCTTTCTCCCGGCGAGTGTCGCGGCGGTGCCGTAGGGCGGGTCGGTCGCTACCGCCTCGAACTTCTTGTCGGGGAACAGATCCTCCAGCCTCGTCGCGTCGCCGAGCTTGAGCGTGTAGTCCCTCACCCCGTAGTGCTTGAGGTTGGTTTCAGCGCCTTCAACCATCTCAGGCCTTATGTCCACGCCGTAGACTCTCAGGCCCAGCAGACCGGCCTCGATAAGTATTCCGCCGGCCCCCATGAATGGGTCTAGAATTTCCCGCGTCGCCTTCGTCAGGTTCACGAGCGCCCTTGAGACCCTTGGGTGGAGCGATATCGGCCTGAAGAAGGGCCTGTGGTGGGCCTTTCTCTTTTCGAAGTCCTTCGGGTCGAAGTACCTCAGCCTTATTCCAGCGTAGAGCCTCTCGCCGCAGTAGACCCTAACAACGGTGTCGGGCTTTGAGAGGTTCACGCGGAAGCCCTGGGCGTGGATGACAGCTCCCAGCTTTCTGGGAAGGTCAAGAACATCGTGCCTGCAGTTGGCCATGGTCTCAGTATCAACTTTGAAAGCCCCCTTTATCGGCCACTCCACTTCTCCGGCCTTCTGGAGGAGTTCTTCAACGGAATCCGCCTCGACGAGGAGAAGACCGTACTCGTGGGCTAATCCAAGCCTGTCGAGAAACGGGAAGGCTTTCTCACCCGCATCGACCTTGAGGAAGAGGTAATCCTGACCGATAATCTCCCCACCGCCGAGTTCGAGCATCGCTTTCACTTCGTCCCGTGCCATTTCGGGCAGGTTTCCGAGTATCTCCACGTAGAGCATGGTCGTAGTTCGGAGGGGAGTTTTAAAGTTTGCCGCTGGAAAAGGATTTATACTTTCCCTCAAAGGATAGATAGTGGGCATGATGAGGAGTGAGACTCTGAAGCTCTGGCTTATAGCAGTGTTCTCTTTTGTCCTAACGATGCCAGGAGCTGTGGCCTTCGCCAACTGGGATGCCCCCTATGGGTTCTCCAAAGACCTCGCCACTTGGATGAGCTGTGCGGGCTCTGCCCTGATCTTCGTCATCCTCTACGGGGTTTACGAATGGAGGAAGGGGTCGATATCCCTGAAAAGCCTTGTTTCACTGGTTTTCGTCTGGATTATCACAATTCTAGTAGGCCTCACCGCCCAGAGTGGGATCTGTGGCCAGATGGGCTACCGATGCGGGTTTTCAACTTTCATAATAGCCGGCTTCCCCGGTTTATTCCTCAGCCTGATGCTCTTCCCCAGGGCCCTCCCTGAAATCCTGGCGGGAGGACCGTACCCCTACGACAGGCCCCTCATCGTTGTGTGGTGCATTCTCCTCACTGTGGTGATTTTCCTGTCAATTGCCCTCTATAAGCAGAAGACAAGGGAAAAGGCTCAAGGAACGGGATAGCCCAGTCCCTTGAGGATCATCCTTATCGCCAGAAAGGCCATCACAACGGCAAATGCCTTCGTAAGCTGGGATGCCTTAGTCCTCTTGGCAATCTTCGCCCCGAGCTGGGCGCCGATTATCAGGCCCGGGACGAGGAGAACGAGCCACTCGACCTCCACGTTGCCCAGGGTGTAGTGCTTTATCGCTCCAGACGTGGCCGTGAAGACTATGGCGAAGCTCGAAGTCGCGACCGCGTAGTGGATGGGAAGTCCCATGTAGGTGAGGAAGGGCACGTTTATTGCCCCGCCGCCGATTCCAAGGAGGCCGCTCGCAACTCCCGCTATAAAGCCGCCGATCGGAACCACCTTGTAGTTCAGCTTGACTTCCTTAAGGTCAACCTCATGTGGCTCTCTGCTCTTCTTGCGGTAGAGCCTTATGGCCACGAGGAAGAGGACAACGCCGAATATCACCTTGAGCTGGGCGGCGCTTATGTAGCTCGTGGCCCAGGCTCCGATGTAAGCGCCGATAACAGCCGTTGAAGCCAGCAGGAGGCCCGCCTTGTAGTGTATCCTCCTCTGCCTGTGGTAGGCTATCGCAGAGCTCAGGGAAGTAAACACGACTGCAGCGCTGGAAGTTCCCACCGCGTGGTGTATCTCAACGCCGAGGAAGTTGAGGGTGGGAACTATCAGGAAGCCCCCTCCGAGGCCGAACATTGCCGCGAGGATGCCTATGACTATGCCAACTCCAAGATATCCAATGTACTTGAGCATAAAATCACCACAGGTGTCTTCATAGTAAAATAAGCAAAGGAAAAGCTCAGCTTTCAAAGATTAACTCCCTCAGCTTCTTTGGCAGCTCCTCGATCTTCACCCTGATCTGCTCCCTCGTGTCGCGGTCCCTGATCGTCACGGTACCGTCCTCTGGCGTCTGGTTGTCAACGGTCACGCAGTAAGGCGTACCAATCTCGTCGTAGCGCATGTACCTCCTCCCAACGGTGTCCTTCTCGTCGTAGACGGCTATGAAGCCCTCCTTCTGGAGCGTTCTGAAGATATCGTAGGCGATGCTCTTGAGCGGCTCTTTTGCAACAAGTGGTAAAACCGCCACCTCGATCGGCGCCATGTCCTTCTTGATCCTCAGGTAGGTTCTATCCTCCTCGATGACGAGGCTGTTCTCGAGGAGCAGGTAGAAGGGCCTGTCTATACCAAAGCTTGGCTCGAGGACGTGCGGGACGATCTTCTCGCCGGTTATTTTCTCCTCGACTTCCCTGATTATGAAGTCGTCCTTCTCAAGCTCGTAGCCCTCGATCGTGACTTTCCCTTCTTTTTCGAGGAGCTCCACCAGCTCGCGCTTCTTCTCCTCGCCCCAGCCCTTGATCAGCTCGTTTATCCTCTTGGCGTCCTTCTTCAGCTTCGGCCCGACCCTCTTCATGTTGAGGCTAACCTCAAGCTTCTTCACGATCTTCGGCTCGTCGTAGTGGATAAGGACAGTTAAGTCGGCGCCGCTCTCGCGCATGTGCCTGCTCAGGTCGTAGTCGCCCCTGTTCGCTATTCCAACGCACTCGACCCAGCCAAAGCGCTCGCTGTGGATTTCAGCGTCCCAGGTGTCCCTTGAATAGTGCGCCCTCTCCTCGGGGAGCTGCTGCCTGAAGCGGATTTTATCCTCGGGGATGCCGATGTCGAGGAGAACCCTCTTGACCATGACCATGTAGTAGGCGAAGAAGGTGTTCATTATGTAGCCCTTCTTTACTGCCTCTTCCGCGGTTAGCTCTATCATACTGAGGTTCTTGAGCTGGTGCTCTATCGGATAGAGCCTCAGCTTTTCGTCCTTAACCTCGTCGAAGTGCGGATGCTCGGTTTCGTTGGGGTTGAAGAATATCTCTGCTTCAGCCTGCGTGAACTCCCTGAGCCTTAACATACCTTGCCTCGGCGAAATCTCGTTGCGGTAGGCCTTGCCTATCTGGAAAACTCCGAAGGGAAGTTTGTTCCTCGCGAAGGCGTTCAGTCTCCTGAAGTTCACGAAGATGCCCTGTGCCGTCTCGGGTCTCAGGTAGCCCTTCTGGTCGCCGTAGGGGCCTATTCTCGTCTCGAACATGAGGTTGAAGTACCACACATCTGAAAGCTCGCCGCCGCACTCAGGACAGCGGATGTCGTGCTCACGGATGAGCTGGGTGAGGTGCTCGGCGCTCATTCCCTCGGTGTCTATTCCAAGGGCTTCCTCGACCAGGTGGTCTGCCCTGAACCTTGCCCCGCACTTCTTGCACTCTACCAGAGGGTCAACGAACTTCTCGACGTGGCCGCTCGCTATGAACACTTTCTCTGGCGTTATGTCCGGCGTTTCAAGCTCAAAAAAGCCTTCCCTCTGGAAGGCCTCTCTGATCTTCCTCTCTATCTTCCTCTTTATCGTCGCGCCGAGCGGACCGTAGTCGTAGAATCCGCGTGAGCCGCCGTAGATTTCAAAGCTCCCCCAGGCGAAACCTCTCCTCCTCATCAAATCCTGGAGAATCTCGTACTTGTCGGGCTTCTCTCCCATCACTCACCACCTGAAACTGGAGTAAGGACATTTCATAAAAAGCTTTTGGGATGCTCTTTGTCAGCGTGCCAAACAAATTAATGGAAGCGGGGGTCAACCCCGCTCAAGGATGATTATCCCTATGGCTGGCACTTCAACTGTGCCGCGAAGCAGTTCCGGGCTGAAATCCTCAGGCCAGATTACTTTCCACTCTCCCTCGGGAAGCTCCAGTAGGGCTGGCTTCTTCCAGCTGTTGGCAACGACGAGAACCTCGTCATGATGTCCCCTGAAGAAGGCCATAACGCCGCCTTTGGCAGTGTAGAACCTCATTGCGCTGCTCCTCAATGCGGGAACTCTTTTTCTGAGCTCCGCCAGTGCCCTGTAGTGGTTCAGGACGTCCTCGTTCACAGTATCCCACTGTATCGGATAGCGTTGCTCATCGTAGTGTCCCTTGTCTCCGAGCAGTCCCCTCTCGTCCCCCTGGAAGGTGACGGGAGTTCCGGGCAGGGCATAGAGGAGCGTTGAGAGGAGCTTGAGCCTCTGAATTGACTCGTTTGACGGTGTGTCTCCCAGTTTGCCACCACCGAGGTCAGTGAGAACCCTCGAAGTGTCGTGCGAATCAACGAGGTTGAAGCCCATCGCAACTACGTTCTCGCCGTAGGAAGCGTAGTAACGTCCCATCATTTTCATTGCACTTTCTCCGCTGAGCAGGCCCTTAGCGTAGTTCAGGAGGATGTCCCTCCCGAGGGCGTAGTTCATGAGGGAGTCGAAGCGGTCTCCCTTCACCCACTCCGGGGAGAGCGTCCATATCTCGCCGACGAGGTACGCGTCGGGCTTTTTCTCCTTAACTGCCTTTCTCAGCTCCGGGAAGAACGTCCCCGGGTCGAGGACTTCGTTCGGCACATCCACCCTAATGCCGTCAAAGCCGAACTCTATCCAGTGGAGGGCCGCTCCTATCAGGTACTCCCTGACCTCCTGGTTGGCAGTGTTGAGCTTCGGAAGGCTCCCAAAGCCCCACCAGCCGACGTAGGCGCTCCCATCGCCGAGCTTGAAGGGCCACTTCTTGACGAAGAACCAGTCCCAGTATGGGCTTTCGTTGCCCTTCTCCCAGACGTCGAGGAAGGCTGGATTCCCTATGCCGCAGTGGTTGGGCACGAAATCGAAGATTACCCTCATTCCCCTCCTGTGGGCCTCATCGAGGAACTCTCTCAGCTCATCCTCGGTCCCGAACTTGGGGTCGAGCCGGTAGTAGTCGTAGGTGTCGTAGCCGTGGGCGCTTCCCGAGAGGAAAATCGGGTTGATGTAGATTATAGTAACACCTAGGCTCTGAAGGTAGTCGAGCTTCTCCGTTATTCCCTTTATGTCGCCGCCGAAGTACTGGTGGCAGCAGTGGAGGGGCGTTATCGGGTCGCTCCAGTTGGAGAGGATTGGCTGCCCTGGATTAACCTGGTTCAAAATTAGCTCGTCGTGATCCAAAGCTAGGGCATCGTTGCTTTTATTGCCGTTGTTGAACCTGTCGGGGAATATCTGGTAGGTTATCCCGTTGCTCACCCACTCCAGCTGGGGGAACCCCTCAACGCCATCAAAGTGGAAGAACGGGCTTTCGCTTGTGTTTAGGACGGCAAACTTCCCGCCGTCGGAGGAGGTTACGAGAATGTAATAATCAGCGGGTTCAACTGGCATCTCGGCGCGCCAGGTTTCGCCGAAGTCCCACCAGACCTGAAGCTTCATCGTGTAGTTCCCGTGATCCGTAACGAGAACCGCAGACTCGACGGTGTCTCTCTTAGCCTCGAACCTGACCACGGTTCTTTTGTCCGCGATGCTGAGGTAGGCTGGGTCTCTTGGATCGAACTCCACGTAGAACGCTTCGCGGCCCTCAACTACCCTCACGGCGTTCTTTCCCCCGTAGCCATCGGGGGCATAGGCGTCTGCATCGGGGTCGTAGGGCCTTCCCGTCCCGTCGTCGGACATGTCCTTGACCCACTGGCCGTTGATGAAGTACTTATACTCATACCTTCCAGGGCGGAGACAGACGGTCGTCTCCCACGTGCCGTTCTTCAGCTCCATCGGCCACTCTCCCCAGTTGTTGAAGCTCCCGCGGAGGCTGACAGACTTTACGGTCTTGTTTCCGGGGTTGTACGTGAACTTCACCGGGACTCTTCCGGAGGGACAGCCTTTCTCTATGCCGACGTAGATGGGAGTGTAGTTAACCGAAGGAAGTTTAAGCTCCGTTCTTTCGGAAGGGCCGTACGTCGAGGTCGAGGTTGTGGGAGTGGAAGACTGTGAGGGTGTCACTGAAGTCGGTGGAACGGTCGAAGCCGTTGCAGTTTGATTTTCGTTGCTCTCCGAGATACATCCGCTGGCGATTGAGACCAGAATCAGGAGAATGAGCAGCAGACCACCTTTTTTCATGCTTTCACCTTAATCACTTTGAGTGATACAATTTATAGCCCTTTTCCCCGGGAAACAAAAACTCCATGTTCAATGTTGAGAAGGGCCAGGAGAACGGAAAGAGTTATAAACCGTTTCCCTCGTTAAGGCTATGAGCTTTGATTATTTGGAGGTGCGTGAAAATGGCGGAAAGACCACTCGATGTTATCCACAAGTCCCTTGACAAGGACGTCCTCGTGCTCCTGAAGAGGGGGAACGAGTTCAGGGGTAAGCTCATCGGTTACGACATCCACCTTAACGTTGTCCTCGCCGATGCCGAGCTCATCCAGGACGGCGAGGTCGTTAAGAAGTACGGTAAAATCGTCATAAGGGGAGACAACGTCTTGGCCCTCTCCCCTGTCGAGCTTGAGTGAGAGCTTAGCGGGGTGATAGCATGGGAGCTGGAACCGCGCCGAAGGGCAAGAGGAACCGTACTCCAACCCACATAAGGTGCAGGCGCTGCGGTAGGAGGGCCTTCAACGTCAAGAAGGGCTACTGTGCCGCCTGCGGATTCGGCAGGAGCAGGAGAATGAGGAAGTACAGCTGGTCCCACAAGTGGAGGAAGAAGAGGAACCTCTCTTACTGAACCTTTTTCTTTTCTCTGACCTACTTACGTAGTTCTGCAACACTACCGCAACCCTTATTAACTAAACGTTTCTCTGTTCGTTTAGAGGCGCGTCTTAATGTTCCGCAACGAGACCCAGCGAAAAATATGGGCACTGGCGTGGCCTGCTATAGTGGGCAACATCTCCCAGACACTCCTCAACCTAGTGGATACTCTGATGGTCGGCCACGTCAGCGCGCTGGCGATAGCGGCCGTTGGCCTCGGCGGACAGGTAAGCTGGTTCATGTTCCCCATAATGATGGCAGTTTCTGTTGGAACGCTTGCCTTGATAGCCCGCTTTGTTGGTGCTAAGGACTATTCCCAAGCGGAGCTGGTTCTGGAGCAGAGCCTCTACCTTGCTTTCCTCCTCGGAATCCCCGTTATGCTCTTCGGGTGGTTTTTCGGAGACGAGGTTCTCTGGGTTATGGGCGCCAAGGGAGAACTCCTCAGAACGGCCTACGCTTATCTTAAGGTCGTGTTCTTGTTCTATCCCATCAGGCTCGTCGGTTTTACTCTCTTTTCGGCTCTAAGGGGAGCGGGGGATACGAAGACTCCCATGAAGCTCGGTATCTTCATGAACGTCGTCAATGCCACTTTTGACTACCTTCTGATCTATGGTAAGCTCGGCTTTCCAAGGATGGGTGCCGTGGGAGCTGCTTGGGCCTCGGGGATTGGAATCACGTCTTCATTTCTGATTGGCCTGTACCTTCTCCTGAGTGGGAAGCTCGTCCTCAAGTTCAGGCCGAGCTGGAGCTTCCACCCGGAGATGGTCGTCAGAATTCTAAGGATAGGCATTCCTACCCTGGTGGAGCGCGGCCTCTTCAGCTTCTACAACTTCCTCTACATGAGCATAGTCACCCGCTTTGGGGATGTGGCGTTAGCTGCCCACCAGATAGGCCTCAGGGTCGAGAGCATCGCCTACATGCCCGCTTTCGGTTTCAACGTTGCGGCTTCAACCCTCGTCGGCCAGAACCTCGGCGCTGGAAAGCCGGAAGAGGCCGAAAGGACGGTTTACGAGGCCCTGAAGATGGTTAGCGTCTTCATGGGCGTGATGGCGATTATCCTCATAGCGTTCCCGCGCTACCTCGTCATGCCTTTCCTGTCCTCAAGCGACCCCCACTACCATGAGGTGCTCCACCTGGCAAGCATCTACCTTCTCATCGTCGGGATAAGCGAAGTCCCCCTTGGATGGGTCTTTGTCCTCAGCGGAGCGCTAAGAGGAGCCGGCGACACGAAGAGTCCGATGTACGTCACGGCAATCAGCAAGCTCCTGTTCAGGATAGTTCCTTCCTACGTCTTCGGATTTGGACTTGCGGTAGGACCTTTCGTGATAGAGGGAATGGGCGTCATAGCGGCCTGGCTCGCGATGACCCTCGAGACGTTCACGAGCGCGGCCATGTACTGGTGGATATTCAAGAAGGGCAGATGGAAGTACGTTAAGGTCTGAACTGTTTTCTTTTCTGGCTCTTCCCCCAAAATGTTTATATTGCTGTATTACAAAAATGTAAACGGTGGTCGTATGGCTGTGATAAGCGTACGCATCCCCGACGAGCTCAAGGCAAAGATGAAGGAGCTTGATATCAACTGGAGCGAGGAAATACGGAAGTTCATAGAAGAGAGAGTCCTTAGGGCAGAGAAACAGAAAAAACTTGACGAGATTCACAGGCTCCTTTCTGGTGGAACCCCTGCGGATGAAGGGACTGCAAGAAAGTACGTGAGGGATGACCGTGATAGTAATTGACGCATCGTCTCTCGCCAGGTACATCCTTTTGGAACCTGGATGGGAGAGAATCGAGGAGTTCATAAGAGGAAACGACCTTACATCCCTGGAATACGCGTTGATTGAAGTGTCAAACGCCCTGTGGAAGCACCACGTGTTGTACTCCCGCATAGATCGGGAAGAGTTTGAAAGAAGGAGCCAGGCCTTAGACCTTATGAGAAGCGTTTTATTTCTTGAAAACCCTCTCGAATACCTGCCTCAAGCACGGGAGATAGCGTGTGAGGGAAGAATAACGGTGTACGACGCCCTCTACATAGCCCAGGCCCTAAAATACGGAAAGCTCGCCACGAGCGATGAAAAACAGGGAAAAACGGCGGAAAAGCTCGGCGTTGAGGTTACATACCTCTAAAGGGCCGAGACGTGAAAGACTGCCTCCATCAGCCTTCCGAAGAGGTAGCTCAGGAACGCCGCCCCGAGGCCGGTTGAAACCATCTCCAGGGCCTTCTTTCTGATGGATATTCCCGAGAGAAGGGCCACCATCGTACCAACGACGCCGAGGACGCTGCCTGCGAGCAGAATTGAGAACGGAAGGGCCGTTAAAGAGCTCGACGCCAGGAAGTAGGGCGTTACTGGAAACGCCACTCCGAGCAGATAAGAGAGACCCGTATAGAGGGCCGATCGGACTTCGTTCTCATCGCTCTCCCCGAGGAGAAGGCTTATCACAGCATCCCCCTTCTGGGCAAGTTCCTCGGCGGTTTTTTCTGCGATTTCCTTCGGCAGGCCCCCTTCCATTAGCCTTTCCATTATCTCTTCCCTGGCCCTCTCTGGGGAGACCCTGAATAGGACTTCCATCTTCTCCCTGAGGGCCTCGTTGACCTGTCTCTGGGAGCGGACGGAGATGAAGGCACCTATTCCCATCGAGAGCGCTCCAGCGACCCCAACGATTAGGCCGCTTATGCCGATGAGTTCTGGCCTGTTTGGGTAGACAGCCGAAAGGCCGGTCACAGCACCCAGAATCTCAACGAGGCCGTCGTTCATGCCCAAAACCAGGTCGCGGATGTTCTCGGTGTGGAAGGTCTTCTCTTCTTCCCTGAAGAACTTCTCGTGCTCAAGCTCGTCCAGGATGACACTCTTGAGCCTCTCCCTTTCATCTTCGCTCATTTCTGAGGAGTATTCTGTTAGAAATCTGTAGTACTTCTTTACCGCGTCCCTCTCTCCCATCTCAAGGAGAGAAGTCACAGCCCCAGCACCGAGCACTCTTCTGAGGACGAAAACCGATGTGAAGTGGAAGCGCCCTATCTTCGGTTTTTCTGGTTTTACACCCCTTCTCTTGAGGAACTCGTACCAAAAACTAGCATGCTCAGACTCTATCTGGGCAAGCCTCTGGAACTCCGCTTTGATCCTCTCGTCCTTTTCGGCCTTGGCCAGCCTGGAGTAGAGGACTGAATCCGTGTACTCGTCCCTGTAGAACTTCTCAGCTAGCTCAATCAGTCTAGACATTCTTCATCACCTCCGCAACCACTCCGAAAGGAGCGTCCGTTTTCACAGAGGTCGGGGAAAAGTGGGTCTTCGTGGCGCTGTGGCCAAGTTCTCTAAGGCGCTGGATTATGACATCAAGCTTCGGTGGGGTCAGGGAGCAGGCTCTAGCTAGGGTGTGCGTGTCGTAGTGGAAGGGAACGTCGAGCTCTTCCGAGATGAGCTGAAGGAATGACAGCGTCTTCTTGTGGGCGAGCGGGTGGTCTCTGGCAGATTCAAGAAGCTCCTCGACGAAACTTTCGTCCTTCAGCGGGCCGAGCCAGAGGGGACCGCTCGCCCCGGGTTTGTCCGGTAAAAAGCCCCTTCTGTACTCAAACCTTCCACTTTTGTCGGCCCAAAGGAAGCCAAGCTGGGAGAGGCTTTTGTCGGCTTTCTTCGCCCCGCTCTTAAGTTTTAGGAAGGCCCTGAAGTAGTGGTCGCGGTGATAAGCTAACAGGACTTCGACCCCCAAGTCGTACTTGGCTGCATACCTAACCACTGTCCCGATGAGTATTCTGAGCCCAGCCTCGTGGCAGAGCGGGCCGCGGATAGGTTCTGCAAGGTACTTCCTGAGGCAGGCGTTCCTGTAGGCACCGCAGAGCACTCCCGTGTCTGTAGCAGTTACCGCCAGAACGCCGTTCCGCCTCACGCTCCTGAGGGCGGTGTCAAGGAACTCGACCGGAGAGCCGAAGGGATCAAGGTCGAGGAAGTCGAAGTACCTGAAGTTCTCGGCCATCAGCCTGTTGGCGTCGCCCTTGTTTATAACGACGAGCTTTTCCCCCCAGAGATACGAGCGGTCGCCCTCTTCGTAGAGCTCCCCATCGATGTTGAGGCTCGCGTTCTTCTTCATAAGCCCGTAAGCTTCCTCGCTGATGTCGTTGAGCCACACCTCTTCCGCTGGAGTTTCAAGGGCGTAGCGTATGCCCCTGATCCCCGTTGCGGAGAGTGCATCCAAAACCCTCTTCGGCCCGAGAACTTTAACCGCGAGAACGCTGATGTCCCTGTTCAGGGACATTACGGGATTGTAGAAGACGGGGGCATCGTATATCCTCTCGGCCTTCGGTACGAGAATCCTCGCGAGACCTTCCTTTACCGCCACAAGCTCCATTCTCTCACCGGATAAAGAAAAGGTAGAGGCCTTAAAGGGGTTGCGTCAGAGGATTTCAACGTAGTCTCCGAGGGCCTGACCTGGAAGGCCGGGCTTGAAGACCGCCTTAACCTCGCCGCGGGTGCCGTGAGTCCGGACTATCTTTCCGACGAGCTTCCTTCCGGTTGGAGTTCTCCAGACGACCTTCCTGCCGATGAGCCTCGCCGCGCTACCCCTGTCGTTGACGTCGAGCGGCTTGAGAATCACCCTGTTTGGATCCCTGTGCTCGTGGGACCCGACGTAGGACAGAACAACGGCCTTCCTCACGACCACCACCCCCTCAGCCTCTGGCCAGGGTGTGGTGCCGTTCATAGGTTGAGCGGGCAGTTTTTAAAAATTTCGAGTCTCACAGAAACTCCGAGAGGCCATCGTCTATCTCCAAGACCTCGATGAGGGACTTTATTTTCAGAAAGTTCTGCCTCTCGAAGAGCAGGGCAACGTCGCTCTTGTGTGGTGAGGCCTTCTGCACTAACAGGGTGTTTTCATCGAGGATGTACGTAAACCTGCTGGGGCTGTCGTCCACCCAGACAAACGGCTCGTCTGGATAGAGCTCTCTGAGAGTCTCGAATTTCGTCAGCATGTCTTTCGTGCTCTTGAAGGTTATCACCTCGTCGAACTCATCGTACCACTTCGTCCTCTTGAGGAATATCACCTTACCTCCTGGGTAGGTGTGCTCGCCGGAGAAGCTGATAACCGTTCTCCCGCGCTTTCTTAGAGTTCTGATGACCCTCCTCGCGTGGGGAAAATCCTTGATGTACTTGGGCATCTGACGATAGTACTCGTGTATCGTGCCCTGGGCTACAAGCTCGTGGATGACGCCGAGGTGCTGGTATGTCAGCTTGCCCTTTATGAAAAGGAAGAGGGCCTTGTAGTACTCATCGTAGAGGTCGCTCTCTATGACCGCTGGTATCGTCTTCTCAATGGCTATTCGAAGGGCCTTTTCGACTGCACCGGTGCTGTCCACGAGGGTTCCGTCGAAGTCAAAGAGGTAAACCGTCACTCCCGACACCTGACCAGTAATAAGCGCCGGAGTTTATATCCCTTCCGAAACCGTTTTATCCTTCGATGAAGACTAACCCCGGTGGTTGAGATGAGGATCGAAAGGCTGAAGGAGTTCATAGCGGAGAAGGAGCTGGACGGTGTTCTGATAACCCACAAGCCAAACCTGTTCTACTTCACCGGTTCCGCCCCGGTTCTCGGCGGCTACCTCGTGGTTACCGCCGATGAAGAGCTCTTCCTCGTTCCACAGCTCGAGTATGAAGAGGCCAGGGAGAGCTCAAGAGTTCCGGTTGAGTACTTCAAGAGGGGAGCGGAGCTTTACGAGAGACTGAAGGCCTTCAACCTCAAGAAACTGGGCATCGAGGGGAGGACGAGCTACTCCAGTGTCCAGAGCCTTAAGGAAAAGGCTGGCGTTGAGGAGTTTGCCGTCGTTGACGACGTCATCAAGGAGCTCAGAATGGTTAAGACTCCAGAGGAGATTGAGGTCATAAAGCGGGCCTGTCAGATAGCGGACAAGGCCATGCTCGTCGCCATAGAAGAGGTGCGTGAGGGAGTGAGAGAGAGGGAAGTCGCGGCCAAGATGGAGTACGTTATGAAGATGGAGGGGGCTGAAAAGACAGCATTCGACACGATAATAGCAAGCGGGTGGCGCTCGGCGCTTCCGCACGGAGTAGCGAGCGACAAGAGGATTGAGAGGGGAGAGCTCGTCGTCATTGACGAGGGAGCGCTCTTCAACCACTACCATTCCGACATGACGAGAACCGTTGTAGTCGGCTCGCCGAACGAGAAGCAGAGGGAAATCTATGAGATCGTCCTCGAGGCACAGAAGAAGGGCGTCGAAGAGGCGAGGCCCGGGATAACAGCTAAAGAGCTCGACACTATCGTCAGGGACGTGATAGCTGAATACGGCTACGGGGACTATTTCATCCACTCGACCGGTCACGGCGTCGGCCTTGAGATTCACGAGTGGCCGGGGATAAACCAGAATGACGAGACCGTTCTCAAGCCGGGGATGGTGATAACAGTCGAGCCCGGCATCTACCTCCCGAAGTTCGGCGGCGTCAGGATAGAAGACACCATCGTCATCACGGAGAACGGCGCCGAGAGGCTCACGAAGACGGAGAGGGAGCTTATTTGAGCATTCTACCTATTCTCTCATTTCTCCTCACGAAAGTTTATTAACCAGAGTTTTCTCTTTATAAATAGGGGGAAAGCATATGGAGGCAGGTGTTGAAAAGCTCATCCTTCGCGAACTGAGGGAGATAAAGGAGGAGCTAAAGATCCTGAACTCAAAAATCGATAACTTCACAGGCTACTTTGATCTTGATGAGGAGGAGATAGAGGAACTTTACAGAGAGCTCGAAGACGCAAAGAAGCACGGCAAGAGACTGGAGGACGTCCTCAATGAGCTATGAACTAATCCTGAGCGGGAAAAGTGAAAAAGCACTAAAAAAAGCTCCTCCTGAAGATAGAAAGCGAATTGTTAGCGCTCTTTTTAAACTGAAGGAGAATCCCTGGGCAATGCAATATAAGAAGCTTAGAGGCTATCCTTTCTATCGTGTTCGCGTTGGAGACTGGAGGATAATATACACCGTGGATGACGAGGCTAGGATCGTTTACGTTGTACGTTTAGGAAAGCGCGAAGGGGTCTACGACAGCCTTTGAGGGGTGATAAAATGCAGATACTCGAAGAAAAGCCCAAGGAAGGCAAGGTGAAAGTGAAGGCGGAGACCCTTGACGACCTCTGGCACCTTTACCACATAATAGACCCCGGGGACATCGTCTACGCCAAAACCCTCAGGAAGCAGGCCCAGAGAGCTGATTCCTTAAGGGCGGAGAAGGTCGAGGTCATACCGGTTTTCCTCGGAGTCCAAGCGGAAAAGATAAACTTCCACAAGTTTGCCAATCAGGTGCGCGTTACCGGGCCAATAGTCTACGCCAGCAGGGAAGACGTCCCGCTCGGCAAGTACCACACGATAGCGATAGAGCAGGGAACCGTCGTGACCATCCAGAAGCCGCGGTGGAAGGAGCACCACATTGAGAGGCTTAAGGAAGCTGTTGCGGCTTCCAAGAGGGCCCGCGTGATGATAGTGGTTATTGACGATGGCGAGGCGGATATGGCCCTTGTCAGGGAGTACGGGGTTGAGATACTAAACAGCATACGCCACAACCTCGGCGGGAAGAGATACAACACGGACAGGGAGAGCGAGGAGATGAAGTTCTTCCACGACGTTGCGAAGACTATGGAAGAGGTAATGAAGCGCGAGAACGTCGAGAAGGCAATAGTTGCTGGCCCTGGCTTCGTCAAGGAGGACTTCTACAAGTTCCTGAAGGAGAAGTATCCGGAGCTGGCCAAGAAAGTTGTAATCGAGGATACCAGCGTCACTGGAAGGACGGGCATCTACGAGGTCATAAAGCGCGGGGTTGTTGACAGGGTCTATCAGGAAAACCGCGTCGCGAAGGAAGTCCAGCTGGTTGAGAAAGTCCTAGAAAACATCGCCAGGAACAACGGGCTGGTTGCCTACGGCCTTAAGGAAGTCGAGGAGGCTGTGAACTACGGCGCGGTTGAGACGCTCTTGGTCCTTGACGAGCTCCTTAAGGGTGAACTCAGGGAGAAGGTCGAGGAGCTGATGGACGCGGTGAGGTACTCCCGCGGAGAGGTCGTTGTAGTCAGCTCGGAGCACGAAGGTGGAGAGAAGCTGAAGGCCCTCGGCGGACTTGCGGCACTGTTGAGGTTCAGGGTGAAGTAATCTTTGATTTTACGAAGCTGAGGGCAATCTCGGCTAGTTCTATTGCCCTTTCGGCTTCTTCTCTATCTGGCTCGTGTAGTGTGGGATACCTCGCTTCCACCGCATAAGCTGTTAAAAGATCAACGTCTAGTTCGAATAGTTCCATAAACTCCCCGTCAATTTGGGAACACAGTATTATTAACTCTCCAATGTCATGTGTTTTCTTAATGGGCTTACTACTCCACACTAGAAACGCTTTCAGCGCTTTTTCGGCACATTGTTGGGCGTGGAAGGCGGCATAATCATAGATGCCTTCGGATAAGCTGAGGCGAGAGAGGATCAGATCCTTTTCAGCCTTCTTCAGCCACTCCTTGTAGCTCAAACCTTGATTCCCTCCTTGAGGGCGTAATAATAGACGTAAGCCTTATTATCCTTTACTTTCTCAAGCTCATCCTTGGATATTATGAGAATGTCAGCCTTTATGCCATTAAACAGCAGTTTCCTATGAACCAACTTATACAGCTCAAGTTCAACGTGTCTTGGAATCCTTTCCTTAGTTACTACCAGCACATCCCAGTCGGAGTCTTTCCTGAAATCCCCTCTGGCCCTTGATCCGAAGAGGATTATTTCTTTGACTTCGACTCCAAGCTCCTCTGCAGTTTCTACGATGGCTTTCCTTATGATGTCTCGCATATTGGAACTTTTGATGCGATCATTTTTAGCCCTTTCCATACAGCCTCACATACGGGTCCTCTGTGAACTCCGGGAAGGGTCTCTCCTCTTCCCCTTCAACCAGAACCCTGTCCTTCTCCTCCGTGAACTCCCCCAGCTCGAATGCAAGAATTCCATTTTTAAGTAATTCTGTAATTAGGGAATTAACTTTTTCGGTGGGCGTTATGGCTATCAGTGTCCCTGTTGAGGAGACGCTCCACGGTTTGAGGTCGTAGAAGTCGAGCACCTTCTTAACGAGCGGGTCAATGTGGAGTCTATCTGAGTAAACCCTGAAGCCAACTCCAGAGTTGTCCGCTATCTCGTGGAGGGCCGTTAAACCGCCCTCTGTTGCATCGTGCATGCCCCTCACAAAGGGTTTAGCCACTAGTGCGTCGGGAACAGCCGTTTCAAAGTAGAAAGAGCGCTTGAGCCTCATGAGCTCTTTTTTGGTCAGAACCTTTGAAAGCTCGTCTGCCCTAAAGTAGGCCGCTGAAACAGCGAACTCAAGGCCGACCTTAGCCGTCACGACTATTTTATCTCCTGGCTTGGCGAGGGGGAGCTTCAGCTCGCCTTTCCTGACTATGCCCATGGCAGTTGTCGTAGCGGTTGGCTCTGAGATGCTCGGATAAACACCAGTGTGGCCACCAACTATTGCTGACCCGTACTTGCGGCATTCGGCGTTCAGGTCTTTCATCGTTGCCTCAAGGAATTCCCTCGAAGTCCCTTCGGGGAAGAGGAGGTCAACGACGAGCCACCTCGGCCTCGCCCCGAAAACCGCCACGTCACTTGAGGCGAAGTGGTAGGTAAAGAAGCCGAATGTCTCCTCCGGAACGCCGAGCGTTGGATCTGTAGCAACCACGAGGTAGTGTTCATCGTCGTATTCAAGAACAGCCGAGTCAAAGCCCTCCCTAGGCCCGTAGACTACCTTACTATCCTCCACTCCGAGGTTGGGAAAGACGACCTCGCGAAGGATGTCATTTCTCAGCTTTCCCGGCGGGAGCATTGGCTTTCCCTCCAAAGCGTCTGATTATCGACTTAACCTCTTCCAGCGTCTCCTCGTCGCAGTCCCAGCACATTATCTCAAAGCTCGGGACGCGGACGCTAACCCTTACTCTCTTTCTCCTCGCTACCTTGCTCACCTCGTAGTTCACCTTGTAGGCCAAGTCCATGAGTTGGGGGGTTACTATTTCCTCCTTGTCTATGTACTGGAGAGGGCAGCCCTCCCTCCACTGCCTCCTCCTCGCGTGCTCGTACATGCGGTAGGGTCTTATTCCTGCCTCTTCGGCGAGCTCTTCAACGATCTCGGCAGGGTACTTTATCAGGGGGCGGAAGAAGGGGATACCCATCCTCGGAATCTCGCAGAGCCGTATGTCCCCTTCGCACTGGTCGAGGAGCGCACCGATTATCTTGTCGTTCGCGTTGTCCCCTTTGGCTAAAACGTCGAAGCCGCTGTTGAGGGCGAACCACTTGGCGTTCCAGAGCATCACCTTCTTACAGTTGATGCAGACTGGCCCTTTCCTGCCAACGGCCTCGCGGAGAAGTCCCTCTGTTATGTCCACAAGATAGTGCTCGACGCTGAGCTTTTTGGTGAACCTCATCGCCCAGTTGAGGGTTTCCCTCCAGCTCCAGCGATGGAAGAAGGTCAAGGCCGAGACGTCGAGGCCCGCTTCTTTTAGAATGTAGAGAGCGAGAGAACTGTCCTTTCCCCCAGAGAACAGCATAAGAACCCGTTTTTCGAAAAGGCCTTTTTTCTCGGCGAACTTTCTTGTTTCCTCGATGACTTCCGCGAGCATAAAGAAAGTTTGAAAAGGGCATTAAAAACCTTCAGACGTTCACCTTGCCGAGCCACTGTTCTGCCAGATCTCCCGCAATTGGGAACTTGTAGCGCTCTCCCTGGTAGGCCTTGACCATACCAACAATCCAAACAACAAGGCCTATTAAACCTAGGAGATCTGCGATAATCCAGCCCAGGATAGGTATGTACGAGAAGATCTTTATGGCAATCCACAGCGGGAGAAAGATTATCGTTGACTGCATAGCGTGGAAACGGACGAAATCGCTTTCCTTCTCAAGGAGCAGGAGTATTATTCCCGTAACAAAACCAAGCAGGTATGCGAGCAGTCCCTCGATGTTCTCATCGAGGCCGAGGGAAGTCCTCTTTTGCGGTGCTCCAGTTGGGGCTTCTTCCATAACCAACACCTCCTTTCCGCCCTATGCGGATTATTACGGATTAGCTACGGCTTCAAACTACATAAAACTTTGCATTTTATAATTTTTTATGAGTCTTATCTGGGGTAGTGCACTTTTTGAACCCCCTTCCGCTTCTCTTCGAACCGCTGAGTTTTGTTAGGCTCACCAAAGGCTTTTAAGGACATCGAGAGACTTGAAGTTGGATTAGGAAAACCTAACGGTGATGCTCATGATCGTTCCATTGAATTCTCTAAAGCCTGGGGAGAGGGGGATTGTCGTTAACCTCCAGGGGGGTCCAGGATTCAGAAACAGACTGCTAGGAATGGGGATAACCCCCGGTGCGGTCGTTCAGGTCATCGAAGTCTACAACCCTGGCCCGCTAATCATAAGCGTTAGCGGCACTCGATTTGCTATTGGGAGAGGAATGGCCTCACGAATCATTGTGAGGAAGCTTTAGAATCCTTCGGGTGGTTAAAATGGCAATGAAGGTCGTTGCTCTCGCCGGAAACCCCAACGTTGGCAAAACAACGGTTTTTAACAGCCTAACGGGGATGAGGCAGCACGTTGGCAACTGGCCCGGCGTTACGGTCGAGAAGAAGGAGGGCGTTTTCGAGTACAAGGGTGAGAAGTTTCTCGTGGTGGATCTTCCGGGTACGTATTCCCTAACGGCACATTCAATTGACGAGCTGGTTGCGAGGAACTTTCTACTCAACGGAAACCCCGACGTTGTTGTGAACGTTGTTGATGCGACCTCTCTCCTGAGGAATCTCCTTCTAACCATGGAAATCTTTGAGATGGGCCTGAAGAACGTGGTAATAGCGCTAAACAAGATCGACCTGGCGGAGAAAAAAGGGATACGGATAGACCCCATAAAGATGTCAAAGGCTCTTGGAGTTCCTGTCGTAGCGATGAGTGCCAAGGAAGGCATAGGCGTCGAGGAGCTGAAGGAGAAAATATACGAGATGGCCAACGGGATGGTAAAAACTAACCCCGTCGTTCCAAGATACGATCCAGAGGTGGAGAGGGAGATAGAGCACATAATCGGTTGTCTGAAGGGAACGGAACTTGAAAAGCGCTATCCTCTTCGCTGGCTGGCAATAAAGCTCCTCCAGCGTGATGATGAAGTTATGAAGCTCGTCCTCAGGCACATCGGCGAGGAGAAGCTGAAGGAGATAATGACCCACATAGGTGAAGCAGAGGCGCGCTACGGCAGGGCGATGGATCTCATAATAGCCAGCCAGAAGTACGAGTTCATAGACAGGCTCACCCACGAGTTCATGAGCTACGCGGGCAGGGAAGGAGAGAGCCTGACGGACCAGCTCGACAGGATTTTGATACACCCAGTTTACGGCTTCATAGCACTTGCCATAGTTTTCTACGGGGTCTTTAAGTTCGTCTTTGCCCTTGGTTTGCCCCTCCAGGAGTGGCTTGACGGCCTCTTTGCCTCGTTTGGCGAGTGGCTTGCACCCCACATCGCGAACGAGACCCTCAGGGGCCTGGTAGTTGACGGCGTAATCGGCGGCGTTGGGTCGGTACTCAGCTTCTTCCCGCTGGTCTTTCTCCTGTTCTTCGCCCTGTCTGTACTGGAAGACGTTGGATACATGGCCAGGGTAGCGGTTCTGATGGAGGGCATCATGAGGAAGTTCGGCCTCCCTGGAAAGGCCGTTATTCCTCTCATCCTCGGCCTCGGCTGCAACGTTCCTGCGGTGATGGCGACCAGAACCCTTGAGGATGAAAGGGACAGGCTGGTTGCAATGTTCGTGAACCCGTTCATCCCTTGTTCGGCCCGTCTTAGCGTCATAAGCTTCCTAGCCGGGACTTTCTTTAGCTCCAACCATGCCCTAGTTGCCCTGAGCGTCTATCTGATAGCTATACTCGTTGCCCTGCTCTCGGCGTGGTTCGTCAGCCACTTCGTTGTAAGGGGCGAGGAGAGCCCCTTTGTCATCGAGCTCCCGGAATACCTCATACCAAGCTGGAAGACCGTGATACTCCACTCATGGGAGAGGAGCAAGGAGTTCGTGAAGAAAGCAGGAACAGTGATACTCCTAGGTTCGATCTTCATCTGGTACCTCAGCAACTACCCGGTTGAGCTCGGAAGCGGAAAGAGCTACGCTGAAACGCTTGGCTACCTCTTCGAGCCATACATGATGCTGATGGGCCTTGACTGGAAAGCAGCTGTGAGCCTGATCTTCGGCATCATAGCCAAAGAAAACGTCATATCTACCTACGGTGTCATATATGGAACTACGGAGGCTATAAAGAACGCCATGACTCCGCTTCAGGCTTATGTACTTGCGGTCGTCACGACGCTCTATATACCGTGCATAGCCACTATAGGTGCCATAAGGGCCGAGAGCAACTGGAAGTGGGCGCTGTTCACAACAGCCTACATGATAGCGGTTGCTTCCATCGTGGGCATTCTGATATGGCACGTGGGCATTGCCCTGGGCCTCTCCTGACCTTTATTTTCAGTTTTTGGAGTTGTAGTTTAGTGAGGTGATCACATGGGAAAGCTTGAGGATGTTCTGGAGCTGATAAAAGCTGGCGTCACCAACGAGCGCGAAATCGCCGAAAGGCTTGGACTCTCATCTAAAGAGGTTGAGGACATAATAAAAATTCTTGAAAGCCTCGGGTACGTTGAAAAAGTGGAGTTCGGTTCAAAGGCCTGCGAGACCTGTCCTTTGAAGAAGGTCTGCTACGGTTCGTGTTTGAGACCCACTGGAGCAAAGGCGTTCAAACTGACTGAGAAGGCCTTCTCTCTGGAGAGGTAGGAGGCTATTGTTCACTGGGAGGGATATATTTTACGGCCGTAAAATATATAAGCTCCCTCCATAAGTTTATACTGGTGATGCTCATGAAGGCGGTTATTCTTGCGGGTGGTTTTGGAACCCGCCTCAGGCCGATTTCCTCAACGAGACCGAAGCCGATGGTTCCAGTCCTTGGAAAGCCGAACCTCCAGTACCTCCTCGAGAACATTGAGAAGATACCCGAGATCGACGAGGTCATCCTCTCAGTCCACTACATGCGCGGCGAGATTAGGGAGTTCATAGACGAGAAGATGGCCGACTATCCAAAGGACATTCGCTTCGTTAACGACCCGATGCCCCTTGAGACCGGTGGCGCGCTCAAGAACGTTGAAGAGTACGTGAGCGACGACTTCCTGGTCATCTACGGTGACGTGTTCACCAACTTCAACTTCAGGGAGCTGATAGAGGCCCACAGGAACAACGACGGGCTGATAACGGTCGCGGTGACCAAGGTCTACGACCCGGAGCGCTTCGGTGTCGTTGAAACCGACGAGAACGGCAAGGTCACACACTTCGAGGAGAAGCCCCACAGGCCGAAGACGAACCTCGTGGATGCCGGAATCTACGTCGTGAACAAGAAAGTCCTCGAGGAGATTCCGAAGGGCAAGGAGGTCTACTTCGAGAGGGAAGTCCTGCCGAAGTTCGTGGCCAGGGGCGAAGTTTACGCCTACAGGATGCCCAGAGATGCCTACTGGGTCGATCTCGGAACACCCGACGACCTCTTCTACGCCCACCAGATAGCCATGGACGAGATAGCCAAGGACAACGGCTACATTACCATCAAGGAGGGCGCTGAAGTTCCGGACGACGTTGAGATTCAGGGACCAGTCTACATCGACGAGGGAGCGAAGATCGGCCACGGCGTCAAGATAAAGGCCTACACCTACATCGGCCCGAACACAATCGTGGAGGACAAGGCATACCTTAAGCGCTCGATACTCATCGGCAGCGACATCATCAAGGAGCGCGCCGAGCTGAAGGACACCATCCTCGGCGAGGGTGTTGTCGTAGGAAAGAACGTAATCATCAAAGAGAACGCCGTCGTCGGCGACTACGCAAGGATAGCAGACGACCTCGTAATCTACGGCGCTAAGGTACTTCCCTGGAAGAAGGTCGAGGAGTACGAGGCCTACATAAAGGTCAAGCTCGATCCGACGAAGGTCAGGCCGGGTCAGTATCCTGACCACTGCCCGCTCGGCCTGCCGGAGTGTATCTACAAAAAGTTCAAGGCCATCGCCGGCGAGAAGCCGCCGTGCGACGAGTGTATCGAGAACCAGTGGCTGTTCTGATGCCTTCCTTTTCTTCTGTTTTGGGATTTTTGATTCTCTTAGAGTCTTATTGCAACCTGGCAGTGGGCACGGTTCTGGGCATACTGCTACACCTTTCAATTCTCTTAGAGTCTTATTGCAACTGGTCGGTTCAGCGTTCACGGTTTACGTGATGTATAAGCTCTTTCAATTCTCTTAGAGTCTTATTGCAACGAGCCAGCGCTGATGCTCCTCGGCGGCGCGGCGAGCCTCTTTCAATTCTCTTAGAGTCTTATTGCAACAAAATCTATGAGCTGGGGGTGTGATGTATGAGAGTTGCTTTCAATTCTCTTAGAGTCTTATTGCAACCTAAAGCGCTCCGCCTGGCCGGTGACGGCGTTATTCTCTTTCAATTCTCCTAGAGTCTTATTGCAACTTATTGCAACGCGCCGATAGTGGTAGGGAAATTGTAGGTAGTCCTTGCTTTCAATTCTCCTAGAGTCTTATTGCAACCGGTCTCAGTCTTCTTCACGGGAGATCCTCGCGAAGACCTTTCAATTCTCCTAGAGTCTTATTGCAACCTTCGACATCTCGTTGAGTATCTTGGCCACGATCTTCCTTTCAATTCTCCTAGAGTCTTATTGCAACGTGGAAGGACCTAACTGGCCAGACAGAGGGCCTGATAGCTTTCAATTCTCCTAGAGTCTTATTGCAACATTCTGATGGATGAGGACGCAAAGATTGTCATAGCGAGTTTCAATTCTCCTAGAGTCTTATTGCAACGCTAGTGCTGCTATCACGTACTATCATGACCACCACAGGTTTCAATTCTCCTAGAGTCTTATTGCAACCTATCTAAGGCGTGAACGCATGCTTAAGAAGTACTACGTTTCAATTCTCCTAGAGTCTTATTGCAACCGTAAGCCCGTTCGCCAGCGCAGACGCCACCCTTAATCGTTTCAATTCTCCTAGAGTCTTATTGCAACTTGTACCTGAAGACCTGTGCGGCCTGGGAGAGGGCTATGTCTTTCAATTCTCTTAGAGTCTTATTGCAACCGGCTTGTCGAGCGGCTTTTCGTTCTTAGCCGGAAGTACTTTCAATTCTCTTAGAGTCTTATTGCGACACAGACTCTCGACTCCTTTCGTTTCTCAGGAGAAGTGACTTTCAATTCTCTTAGAGTCTTATTGCAACATCAGATGGGGATATTGTTAAGCTAATCATTAGAACTCCTTTCAATTCTCTTAGAGTCTTATTGCAACTTCGGCTTTGTTTGCTGGCACGTCGAGCGTTATCTCTTTCAATTCTCTTAGAGTCTTATTGCAACCGTGAAGGCCCTCCCGCCAGCACCGTGAGGTGATGTCCTACTTTCAATTCTCTTAGAGTCTTATTGCAACAGACGTAGTGCCCTTTCTTGGGGAGAGTCTTAGAACTCTTTCAATTCTCTTAGAGTCTTATTGCAACAAAAACGCGGAAGAACTGAAGAGGGTCTTTCAGTCCATCTTTCAATTCTCTTAGAGTCTTATTGCAACCCGCTTCCGCATCCCTGTCCCAGTGAACGGCAAGTCTGCTTTCAATTCTCTTAGAGTCTTATTGCAACACTGTTTGCCTTTTTCACTGACTAATTCTTCAAACTTGCTTTCAATTCTCTTAGAGTCTTATTGCAACCTCGCTTTCCTTGTTCTGGCCGGGAAAGTTCGCAAGTGTTCTTTCAATTCTCTTAGAGTCTTATTGCAACAGAGAGAGATCGCTGAAATCCTCGCTTCACTTGAAGACTTTCAATTCTCTTAGAGTCTTATTGCAACGAGGAAATGATCGGTGACTACTACCTCCAGGCTGCACAGGCTTTCAATTCTCTTAGAGTCTTATTGCAACTCTCAGGACCTCACTGGCCCTCTGACTGAGTTTAACCCTTTCAATTCTCTTAGAGTCTTATTGCAACCCACAAATTCTATTGTTACCTCCATCTCACCATCTGCCTTTCAATTCTCTTAGAGTCTTATTGCAACTTACATTTATTAGGGATAGGGGCTTTTATTCATTTTGGCTTTCAATTCTCTTAGAGTCTTATTGCAACCCGACCACCCGAAGTCGCTTGAGGTTCCTGGCGATGTGTTCCCTTTCAATTCTCTTAGAGTCTTATTGCAACTCCCAATGAGACCCAAGTCCACAGAGAACAAATCGTTCTTTCAATTCTCTTAGAGTCTTATTGCAACACGAGCAACTCCTGGGGGTGAGAGCATGATCGTCTCTTCTTTCAATTCTCTTAGAGTCTTATTGCAACGTAGGCAAGTATTGCGTAGCCCGTGGCTTCTTCTCCGCCTTTCAATTCTCTTAGAGTCTTATTGCAACTGAACCTCGCCCACACCACCAAACTACACCTAAAAAACTTTCAATTCTCTTAGAGTCTTATTGCAACCCGGTGGGTGGAGGGTCAAGCTCTACGACGATGAGGAAGACGCTTTCAATTCTCTTAGAGTCTTATTGCAACTTCAGAATAGCGGTTGCAAGAGTGATTCAGGGTGGCAAACTTTCAATTCTCTTAGAGTCTTATTGCAACAGGGCGGTTTTTTCTTCCTTTTGCCTTACAAACTACTAAGAACCCTCGAATCTTATAAGCTTTTCCGCAAAGGGTGCTCTAAAAAGCCCTTAAACGCCTCTGATTCACGGATTGTGAGCGGATTTTTCAACCAGAAACGGCTTCTCACTCTTCCGCTAAGAGCATGCACAACAATGTTCAGAGAACTTCCCGGGCATTTTTAGATCTTTAAGAAGAAATTGACCAGTTTTAAGGAAGTTTTTGCCAAAAATATTGCATCTGCATTGGGAGGAAGTACGAAAAAAGCTCTAAAATGACCTTATTCAGAATTCCGAAAAAATTTCGTCGCAAAAACTGGAAGAATACGTAACCTTTTGTTTGATAATAACCGAACGTTACTAAAGACTTCAAAAGGTTCATTGCGAGTTTGATTCCAAAGCAAAATCAGAAAAAAGGAGCTCCACAAAATCAAAGCCCTTTTAGCGTGATAGAACGTCAAAACCCAGCTCCTTGAGCTTCCAGATTATCTCGATGGGAAAGCCCACGACGTTGTAGTAGTCCCCCCGTATCCACTCCACGAATAGTCCGCCCTTTCCCTGAATTCCATAGGCCCCTGCCTTGTCCATCGGCTCCCCCGTCCTGATATAGGCCCAGATAAGGTCCTCGTCCAGCTCCCTGAACTTCACTTCCGTAACTACCGCGCCGCAGTGCTCCTCTCCGCGGTGGATGATGCAGTAGCCCGTAGTTACCAGGTGCATCCTCCCGCTCAGGGTCTTGAGCATCCTGAAGGCCTCTTCCTCGTTTCCTGGTTTGCCGAGTATTTTCCCGCCTATGCTGACGACGGTATCGGCCCCTATCACAGTCGCCTTCTTGCCAAGCCTCTCGTAAACTTCCCTCGCCTTTCTACGAGCAAGCTCAAGGGCGTGCTCTCTCGGATCTGCTATTGAGCACTCCTCGCTGGCACTGCTTGGGATTATCTGGAACTCCCTTATGAACCTCGAAAGTATCTCTCTCCTCCTCGGTGAGGCCGACGCAAGCACTAGCATTTTCACCACCGGGAACGTTTTAAGCTGAAGAGAAAAAGTTGGAAGGGCGATGACGACAATTTCGCTAGCTGACCGGTGATGACTACCCTCGCAACCGAGCCTAAGTGGATGCCCATATCGGTATCCCCGCATCGAGGAGCCTCTTCAGCTCCTTTCCTATCGGCGTGCTCTTGCTGACCTTGACGAGGCCCTTCCTGCTTGGTGTGGCCGTGAAGACGTACTGCTCGCCGCCGTAGAACTTGAGCGGCTTTTTGGCGTACTCCGGCGATACTCTGAGGACTATCGTCTTCTTTTTCTCCTCGACTTCGACGGGAATCCTCTCCTTCGGCTTGAGTTCTTCCCTCTCGGCAAAGCTCTTGACGTCTATGCTTATGCCTATCCTCTTCTCAAGCTCCGTGATGCGCTTCCCCTTCTTGCCGATTATCGCTGGAATATCGAACTCGTCGGCGTAGATCACCGCCTTGTGGGGGCTGACTATCTCGACCTCGGCGTTGACATCGGGCAGGAACTTCTTTATCTCCTGCTTGAGCCTCTTCTCTGCGAGTCTGAGTGCAGGAGCTTTCTCCTCCTTCTTGACGGGGACGACGCTTACCTCCTCGCCGTAGGTGTATATCTCGTACTCAAGCTCGCCAGTCTCGAAGTCGCGAACCTCTATCACTGGCCTGGCTAAGTCCTCCTCCTTCATTCCGCTAGGCACCTTGACCAGGTATTCGAGGGTCAGAACCTTGGCGACCCTTCCGGCCTTGATGAAAATCACCGTATCCACTATCTGCGGTATCATTCCAAGCTCGACCCTTCCGATGAAGCGCTGGATAGCGTCTATCGGCTTCGTGGCGTGGACAACGCCTATCATTCCAACTCCAGCGAGTCTGAGGTCGGAATATATCTTGAAGTCGCTGGTTTTCCTCATCTCGTCGAATATCGTGTAGTCCGGCCTTACCAGAAGGAGGATGTCTCCAGTAAGCTCCATGCTCCCCTTTAGTGCCGTGTACTGAGTTATCTCCTCGCTGACCTGCAAATCTCTGGGCTTCTCCATGGTCTTGACGATCTTGCCCATGCTCGCGTACCACTCTGCGAGGGCCTGGGCGAAGGTCGTCTTACCCTCACCGGGGGCACCGGCTATGAGTATTCCGGCGGCCTTGTCCCTGAGCCTCTCCAAAAGCCTCTCGCTCAGTTCGTAGTCCTCTATTGAGAGCTTGGTTATCGGTCTGACCGCGGTTATTTCTATCCTGTCCGAGAACGGCGGTTTGGCTATGACGATACGGTAGTTCCTCAGCTGAACCACAGTTGCTCCGGGTTCGTCGAGCTCGATGAAGCTCTCCGGGTCGCGCTTTGCCCTCTCGACGATGTCATCAGCTATCTCCTCAAGCTCCACATCGGTGAGCGGTTCGTCTCTAACCGGGACGAGCCTCCATTCGCCGGGCCGTCCCTTCTTCGCGAGCGGCCTTATCCCGGCCTTCAGGTGGACACTCATGGTTGTGTCATCAAAGAAGTCCTCAAGGCGGTGCCTGACTTCCTTCTTGGTGGTAAGGTAAATCACGTCTATGCCCTTGGCTATCGCTATGTCCCTCTGAACCTGGTCGCCGGTTACGAGGGTCGCGCTGAGAGTCTGGGCTACCTCCCGGACCATGTTGTCTATCTCTCCCGCCTTGGCGCGTCTTATCTGCCAGAGGTCGGGCCTCTCGCCGTAGAACTCAAGGAGGATCTCGCCCCTATCAGCCATCTCGCGGAGCTTCTTCAGTTCCTCCAGACCAACGTGGCCTATCGCCTTTCCCTCGTTGGCCTGGTGCTCTATCTCAGCCACGACGGCCTCTGGAACAACGACCTTGACCTTCTCGCCCAGCGTTGACAGGAACTGCGTGAGCCTGCCGTCAACTATGACGCTCGTATCCGGAACAAGCACTCTCATTTTTCTCACCTATCCAGAGTGAAGCGTAGCCTTCATAAAGGTTAGCGTGCCCTAAAGTTCATAAGGGGAGAAAAACAAAAACATTGGGGTGACGCTCATGGGTCATTTAATCTCGATAGCCAGCGGTAAGGGTGGGACTGGCAAGACAACCACCACCTCCAACCTTTCGGTGGCCCTCGGAAAGATGGGCTACAAAGTCCTCGCCGTTGATGCTGACCTTACAATGGCAAACCTCAGCCTCGTTATGGGGATAGACGACGCTGAAACCACGATACACGACGTTCTCGCAGGCGAAGCAGACATCAAAGACGCTATCTACTCAACGAGCTATGAGAACGTTGATCTGATTCCGGCGGCGGTTGACTGGGAGCACGTCCTTAAGGCAGACCCGAGGAGGCTCCCCTCAACGATAAAGCCGCTGAAATCGGAGTATGACTTCGTGCTGATCGACTGTCCAGCGGGCCTTCAGATGGACGCGATGAACGCCATGATGAGCGGCGAAGAGGTGATCCTTGTTACGAACCCAGAGATATCCTGTATAACAGATACGATGAAGGTTGGCATAGTTCTCAGAAAGGCAGGGCTGGCGGTTCTCGGCTTTGTCCTCAACCGCTATGGAAGGAGCGAGAACGACATACCGCCCGACGCGGCCGAGGAAGTTATGGAGGTTCCCCTGCTTGTGGTTATCCCCGAAGACCCGAAGGTTAGGGAAGCCACACTGGAAGGAGTTCCGGTAGTTGAGTATGCTCCCGACTCGGAGGGTGCCAAGGCGTTTATGGCACTGGCGGAGGAGGTAAGCAGGATAGCTGGCTTCAAGGCAAGGGTGATGGGATGATACTGGCTTTCATAGGCACAGCCGGGAGCGGAAAGACGACCTTAACGGGGGAGTTTGGAAAATACCTCTCCGAAAACGGGTATAGGGTAGCCTATGTTAATCTGGACACGGGGGTTAGAAAACTTCCATACACTCCCGATCTTGATGTCAGAGAGAAGGTAACCGCGTGGAGCCTTATGGACGAAGGCCTCGGACCGAACGGGGCTATAGTGAAGAGCTACGACATTCTTGCCGAATACACGGGGGAATACGCCGAGAAGATCAGGGAACTTGACAAGGAGTCCGACTACGTTCTGATAGACACCCCGGGCCAGATGGAGACTTTCCTCTTCCACGAGTTTGGGGTTGAGCTTATGGAGGCCTTTCCAGATGCCCTAGGGGTTTATCTTTTCTCACCTGAAGTGCTTAGGAAGCCCTCTGACTTCTGCTTTGCGGTGTTCTTCGGCCTGATGATAGACCTCAGGCTGGGGATAACGACGGTGCCAGCCCTGAATAAGGTGGATACAGTTGAAGACATCGAAGGGATACGGAAGTACCTCGACGACATAGAATACCTCACGGCGAGGCTGAAGCTTGAGCCCTCCACCCAGGGGCTTCTGGCTTACAAGCTGTGCTCCTCTCTTCCGGAGCTTGCCCCTCCCACGAGGGTTCTCTACCTCTCGGCAAAAACCGGTGAGGGATTCGAGGATCTCGAAACCGTGGCATATGAGCACTACTGCACCTGCGGCGATCTGACCTGAACGGTTGTTCAAGGGGAAGAAACCAGCCAGAACACTTTTTCACGTGGAAAATGGGAAGGCTTATCTCTTCTGGTTTTTAAATGCCCTGGGTGATGCTCATGTGCCTCATCGCTGGCGGAATGGGGGGGAATCTCAGAGAAAAGCTCATCAAAATGGCGATAGCAGGAAAGCACAGGGGCCCTGAAAGTTTTGGGGTCTGGACCGATGGGGGAGTCCTCAAATCTGATGACTTTTCAAAGCTGACCGAGATTCCAGACGGGAGAATCGGTCTCCTCCAGTGCAGGCTGGCCATAACTGGTTCAAAGAGCTTTACTCAACCATTCATAAACGATCTAGCCCTTGTTCACAACGGTGAGATATACAACCATGCGGCGCTGAGAGAATACCTGGAGAGGAGAGGCGTTTCTTTTGAGAGCGACGTTGACAGCGAGGTTGTACTTAGGCTTATCGAGTTTTTGAGGGAAGAACATCTGAGCTATCCCGAGATAGTTAAAAAACTCTTCTGGATGCTTGAGGGGGACTACGCCGTTGCCTTCTCAGATGGAGAGCGCATCTACCTGTTTAGAGATCCTCTGGGGATCAGGCCGCTCTACTTCTCACGTAACGGCCTGTTTGCAAGCGAGAAGAAAGTCCTCTGGGCGGTGGGCGAGAGGGAAGTTGAACCCGTCCAGCCGGGGGAGCTCGTCGTTCTTGAAAAGAACGGGGTGAGGCGGGCCAGGCTGTTCTCCCTTGAGAACCTAAAATCCAAAGCAAAATGCGAAAGGAAAGACCCGGTTGGCGGCGTTGGAAAACTCCTTAGATATGCAGTGAAGAACAGGGTCAGCAAAAAAACGGGAGTTCTGTTTTCCGGCGGCTTGGACAGCACTCTGGTCGCTTACCTGGCTTCGCAGTACTCCGACGTGATACTGTACACGGCTGGAACTGAGGACAGTCCCGACATAGAGTGGGCCAGGAAAGTGGCCGACCACTTTGGCTGGGCGCTGAGGGAGAGAACTTTTGAAGTCGAGGATGTCAGAGATGCCGTGAAAAGAGTAATGTACGCCATCGAAGAGCCCAACCCGATGAACCTCGCAATTGGACTGCCGCTTTACTTTGCCTCTGGTCTAGCTTCTTCAGACGGTACGCGCGTCCTCCTCAGCGGGCAGGGGGCGGACGAGCTCTTCGGAGGCTACGCAAAGTACCTTGAGAGACCCGAACTTATGGAAGAGGACATAGCCCTCATCTCCGAGAGGAACCTCGCGAGGGACGACAAGATAACAATGCTGAACGGAGTTGAAGGAAGATATCCCTTCCTCGCCCTTCCTGTGGTGAGCTTTGCCCTTAAACTGCCGCTCGAAGCTAAGATAGTGGATGGAACCAGAAAAGTCATCCTCAGGAAACTCGCCCTGCGTCTCGGAATCCCCGAGTGGATAGCGGAGAGGGAGAAGAGGGCCGCGCAGTACGGCAGCAGGGCGCAGAAGCTCCTTGAGAAGATAGCCAGAGAAGAGGGCCTAACGCTCAGAGAGTTCGCGGAGAAACTCTTCAGGGAGACGTTCCCAAACGCTTTTTAACTTCACCTTTAACTTTCCTCCATGAGAATCCTAATGGTCGGACACTACCCTCCCCACGGTGGCGGTGTTGCGAGGCATCTCGACAACCTCGTAAGGGAACTTAGAAAGCGCCACGAAGTCCATGTGCTCACATACGGCCCCGTCAAGGTCAGGGAGTTCGAGAGGGAGTTTGTCCATCAGCTCAGGGTTCCGCCGTTTTATGGTCTGAGGGGAAGCACCTTCGCCTTCGCGGGCGCTAGGAAGATAGCTCAACTCCACAGAGAGTTCGGTTTTGACATTGTCCACTGCCACTTCGCAGGAACGACCTCCTTCTCCGGCGCGCTGGCCAAGGAGAAGACGGGCCTGCCCTTTGTCGTCACAGCTCACGGAAGCGACCTGGAGAACACCCCCAAATCGCCCCTGGGCAGGTTCTACGTTACGAGAAGCCTGAAAAGAGCTGATGTCGTTATAGCGGTCAGCCACCACCTGGCGAGACTCGCTAAAACCCTTGGCGCGGAAAACGTCAAGGTCATACCCAATGGACTTCCCGAGTTTGAAGGATCCGAGGGAGGAAAGAGGGAGTACGTGACCTTCATCGGTGCCCTTCGGGACTATAAATCCCCCGAAACGTTTGTAGAGCTCGCTAAGTTCTTTCCCAACACAGAGTTCCTCGTGGTTGGTGACGGCCCCCTCAGGAAAAGGCTTGAGGCGAAAGCTCCGCCGAACGTCCATTTCCTCGGCTATCGCACGGATGTTGAGGAGATTTTAAGCAGGAGCATTCTGCTGGTTCTCCCTTCCAAGAGGGAAGGATTCGGTCTTGTCATCCTTGAGGCCAACTCCCTCGGCGTTCCTGCGATTGGAAGGCGGGTCAGCGCGATTCCAGAGCTTATCAGAGAGGGGAAGAACGGCCTGACGTTCACCAGCTTTGATGACCTCGTGGACGAAGTTAGAGCGCTCCTGGAAAGTCCGAAGACCGCCAGAAAAATGGGTTCAACGGGAAAACGCGTTGCCGAGAAGTACTCCTGGGAAAAAGTTGCGGAGGAAGTTGAACGGGTGTACTCGTCCCTCGTGGGATAGCTTTTTAACCACTTTTCTCACCAGAAGTCGAGAGGGCGTTCAGGATTATCGCTCAGAACTCTCGGTTTTCTCAAATACGATGGGGTGAGGGACGTGACGATAGTTATCAACATGCGAGACGGCCTGGATGAGAAGAAGATAAAGGTAGCCGCGAGGCTCATCCTTGAGGGGAAACTCGTGGCGTTTCCGACCGAGACCGTTTACGGCCTTGGGGCCGACGCCCTGAACGAGGGGGCCGTCAGGAGGATATTCGAGGCCAAAGGAAGACCCGCGGACAATCCTCTGATAATCCACATAGCAAGCATCGATGACCTTGAGAAAGTTGCCAGAGAAGTGCCCGAGAAGGCAAAGCTCCTCGCGGAGAGGTTCTGGCCTGGACCGCTCACACTCGTTCTTCCAAAGCGTGAGGAAGTGCCGCTGGTCACGACCGGCGGCCTCGACACCGTCGCCGTAAGGATGCCCGCCCACCCAATAGCACTCGCTCTCATAAGGGCGAGCACCCCACTGGCCGCTCCCTCGGCCAACATAAGCGGGAAGCCCAGCCCGACTTCGGCCGAGCACGTGATTGACGACTTCTACGGAAAAATCGAGGGGATAATAGACGGCGGCGAGACTTGGGTCGGTGTCGAATCAACGGTCGTTGACCTCACCGAAGAGCCCCCAGTTCTCCTGAGACCAGGGGGTATCCCGCTGGAGGAGCTGGAGAAAGTTATCGGGCCCATCAGGATACACCCCGCGGTCAAGGGAAAGAAGATAGACCTCGCGAAGGCTCCCGGAATGAAGTACAAGCACTACGCCCCAAACGCAATGGTGATAGTTGTTGAGGGAACTCCTGAGAACAGGAGAAGAAAAATCCAGGAGCTGGTGGATGAGTACAGGAAAAAGGGCCACCGCGTTGGTGTGATGGCGACTTTTGAAGTGGAGGCGGACGAGTTCTACTTCCTCGGGAAAACCTTAGAAGAAGTCGCCAGAAATCTCTTCAAGGCCCTCAGAGAGCTTGACAAGCGCGGCGTGGACGTGATAATAGCCGAAGGGGTTGAGGAGGTAGGAGTGGGGCTTGCAGTAATGAACCGCCTGAGGAAGGCGGCCGGCTATAACATCGTTAAAGCATAGGCAACGCTTAAATATTGGTCTGTGAACATTTCCTTAGTACCTGTATGGTCACCAATGTAACGATATGGGGTGAGAGAGTTGGATTTGCCCGAAACAACATCCCCCGAGGAGATTGAGGAGATTGGGTTTAAATACGTTGATAGCGGCAGGGTTAAAGAGGGATTGAAGTTAATACTAAGAGCTGCCCAGAGGTATGAAGAGAGAAAGAACTACGAGGATGCTGCGAGGCTGTTCAGGTACATCGGGAGGTATCTGACTAGAAAGGCTTCCCCCGAGAAGGCCAGGCCTTACCTTCTTAAAGCGGCGTCACTTTATATAAACTTGGTCGAGGAGGAGATATCAAAGCCCGATGTTGACCTGGATGCCCTTGACCAATACACCCTGAACGTCCTTGAGGTCTTTGCAGTCACGGGGGACTCGAGGTTCATGACAAAGTACGGCACTAGGTTTGGGAACATCTACGAGGAGCTTGGGAATTCTTTTGAAAGCTCTGGTGATCTCAAAACTGCTGCCAGGGTTTACGAGTCTGCGTTTCACTACTACAAGATAGTGGGTAGCGAGACGGACATAAAGCGTATCGCTGGAAAACTCCTCGATATCTACGGTGAAATCACCGAGAATCTCGTTGAAAGTAAGAACCTTTCGGCTGCCGCTGACGCGTTCTACGTGCTCGCTAAGTACGTCAGGGCGATATTCGGTCACGACTCTCACTACCTTGAGATTATGGAAACGGCCGCTAAAAACTATGAAAAGGCCAGCAAGCTTTCATACTCCGAGGGTGATCTTGACGGGACAGCAACGAACCTCGTCAAGGCCCAGTATGCATATATGCTCTGTGAGAACACGGGCAGAGCAAAGCTCGTTGGGATAAACGCCGTTAGGATGCTCTATCAAATAGTGAGTTCCTATCGCGCCGCAGGAGACGATAAAGCGACGCAGGAAAAGCTCATTGAGCTCGCCGAGGCATTAATCGGAATAAACAAGTTCGATGATGCAGTTAAACACTATAAAGAGGCCCTCAACATCAGCTCGAACATTGAACAGAAGATCAGGATACGGCTGGCCCTGCTAAAGACCTACATCGCAAATCAGAGGCTCTACGACCTCCTCGACATCGTTGAGATTGCCGAGTTCTACGTGTCCAGGAAAAGGCCCGCCCAGGCTTATGAGCTCTTGGTCAAGATCCTTGAAAAGAACTCACAGCTTGAGGAAGTGAACAAAAAGATTTTAGAGGCGGAGGGCTATTACTGAGTCCTCAGCTGTGCCCTCGGAAGCGGAATGTGGTATGGGAGTCTCATCTCCTTGGAGATGATCATCAGGAGCGGCGAAAGTTCGCTGGTAAGGAAGTTGGTAACTTCCACAAAGAGCACTGAGTTTACCTTTTTCTCCTCTTCCCAGAGGTTCAGGATTTCGTCAATCATTTCCTTCTTCGGGGGAAGGTACAGCAGAAGTCCCTTGATGACAGCCCTCGCAATCTCGGGCTGATAAGTCACTTCAAAGCTGAACACCACTTCAACACCGTTTATCTTTCCAGTTGGGGTTCTTACCTCTCCCAGCCTGAGATCTTCTATTTTTGGGCTCAAGTTTACCTGAATCTGACCCGTGGGTATGCTTCCTGAGAGTTTTTCTACCTCAACCTTCGTGAGGTTGTGTGCAACCACCGGCATCTTTGTTCACCAGGGTGGGCTTAGTTCTGTACTATAAAACGGTATCGGTTATCTTATTAAAGGAAAACGACAGAGAACGAATCGATGCCCAGGGAGAAGGTTGTGAAAATCTGGGACGAGAGGGAAGTTGTGTACTCCCCAAAACGCTGGCGCTACCTGTGGGAAAAGCGTGAGAATGCCCTAAAGATTATGGAGAGGCTGAAGGACTTTGATCCCGTCCTCTATGGAAGCGTCGCTAGGGGAGACGTCAGAAAGGACAGCGACATAGACATCTTCATTCCAATTCGGGTTCCGAGCTACCTCATCGAGCTGGCCCTCGAAGGCCTTGTACGGAGGAGAAAAATCGTTATGGCAACACCATGGCACCTGATAAAGGGCGTCATCGAGATAGATGAGGAGACTAGCGTTACATTTCCTCTGCTTGAACCAACGGACAGGGAGCTTGAGTTCTACCGCTGGGGCGGGGCAATCGACATCTGGGGTGTCAAAACGAAGGAGAGAGTCCCAGGAGTTAACAAAAAGCTCATCCTAATACTCCCAACGGAGAAGGGACACATAGAGAGGGAAGTCATGGGAAGAGAGCCAGAAGTCGCCAAAATACTTGGAGTGAGCGTGGATATCGTTACCGAGAGGGTTCACGTCCTTACGAGGAGGGACAGCATTGGTAGGACCGGGATATACCTCAACGAAGAAGTTCCCGACTGGATGAGCTTCGAGGAGGCGCTGAAGATCATAGCCGACCGCGACCCCAACGTGAGGAGAAAGGTGAGGGAAAGAGGGGATATCTAAGTCGTTGTACGCGTTGTTTATGTTAGACTTAGGGTATCCCCGATCACACCTGGGACCTTGGAGTGGCTAAATCATAAAGACCCCCTACTTAAAAAGAAAAAAGAGCGGCCCCCATTTTATAAAATCGGTCCACTGGTGAACCTTTAAATCCATCAGCGCTCGAATTTTTCTCTGCGCAACATTTTTATACATTCTCGTGGAATTTTTACTCGAAAGTTGCTTTCTCAGGAGGGATAGGCATGTCAGAGAAAATCGTCGAAGAACTCAGGCCCTTCTTTGACCCGAAGGCGGTCGCAATCATCGGTGCAACCGACAAGAAGGGAAAGGTCGGAAACGTTATTTTTGAGAACTTCAGAATGAACAAGGAGCGCGGGATTTTCAAGGGCAACATCTACCCCGTTAACCCCAAGCTCGACGAGATAGAGGGCTACAAGGTTTACCACAGCGTTAAAGAGCTCCCCGATGACACTGATCTGGCCGTTATCTCGATTCCGGCCAAGTTCGTGCCGGCAACGATGAGGGAGGTAGCTGAGAAGGGCATTAAGGCGGTCGTCATCATCACCGGCGGCTTCGGTGAGCTTGGAGAAGAAGGCAAGAGAATGGAGCAGGAGATACTTGAGATAGCGAGGGCAAACGGGATAAGGGTCATCGGCCCCAACTGTGTCGGCGTTTACGTTCCAGATACCGGCGTTGATACCGTCTTCTTGCCGGAAGAGAAGATGGACAGGCCGAAGAGCGGGCCAATAGCCTTCGTTAGCCAGAGCGGTGCATTCGCAGCTGCTATGCTCGACTGGGCTGCTATGGCTGGCATAGGCATCGGTAAGATGGTCAGCTACGGCAACAAGCTCGACGTGGACGATGCAGATCTCATGGAGTACTTCATCCACGACGACGAGATAAAGGTCGTTACCTTCTACATCGAGGGCGTCAAGGACGGAAGGAAGTTCATGGAGGCGGCAAAGAAGATCACCAAGGTTAAGCCCGTAATCGCCTTGAAGAGCGGAAGAACGGAGTACGGAGCTAAAGCTGCATCTTCTCACACAGGCTCGCTCGCTGGAGCCGACACCATCTACGACGCGGTCTTCAAGCAGACTGGAATAATCCGCGCCGAGGACTTCGAACACATGTTCGACCTTGCTAAGGCCTTCGCCGCACTACTCCACAAGCTCCCGAAGGGCGACAGGATAGGCATAATCACCGACGGCGGTGGAGCTGGAGTTATGGCGAGCGACGCAGTTGCCAGGTTCGGCCTCAAGATGGCGGAGCTGAGCGAGGAGACGATAAAGTTTCTCGAGGAGAACTTCCCGCCGCACGCGGTAGCTGGCAACCCGACCGATGTCGTGGGCGACACCGATGCCGAGAGGTACAGAATAGCTATTGAAGCCTTCACGAAGGATCCGAACGTCGATGCGATAGTCATCATCGTCCTCTTCCAGGTGCCGCTCCTTGAGGAGGAGAAGATCATCGAGATACTCGCTGACTACCAGAAGAAGACGGACAAGCCGATAGTGGCAGTTGCTATGGGCGGAAGGAAGACCGACCGCTACGCAAGGATGCTTGAGGAGAAGGGCGTCCCCGTTTACCCGACCCCCGAGAGGGGAGTCCGTGCCATGGCAGGTCTCGTGAGGTATGCTGAATACCTCCGCAAGGTTAAGGGGGAATGATGTTATGAGCGCCAAAGAAGAGGCCCTTAAGGTTATTGAGAGCGTTTTGAAGTCTGGAAGGACTGCGCTCGTTGAGTACGAGGCCAAGCAGGTCTTAAAGGCCTATAGTCTGCCCGTCCCAAACGAAAAGCTTGCCAAGACCCTTGATGAAGCACTGGAGTACGCCGAAGAGATTGGATATCCTGTCGCCATGAAGCTCATGTCGCCTCAGATACTCCACAAGAGCGACGCCAAGGTCGTCATACTCAACATAAAGTCTCCCGAAGAGCTGAAGCAGAAGTGGGAGGAGATTCACGAGAACGCGAGGAAGTACCGCCCCGATGCCGAGATTCTCGGTGTCCTCATAGCGCCGATGCTCAGGCCAGGAAGGGAGATTATCATCGGTGTCACAGAAGACCCGCAGTTCGGCCACGCGATAATGTTCGGCCTCGGTGGCATCTTCGTCGAGGTACTCAAGGACGTGACCTTCAGGATAATCCCAATAACCGAGAAGGACGCAAGGAAGATGATAGCAGAGATCAAGGGCTACCCGATTCTGGCCGGAGCGCGCGGTGAAGAGCCAGCCGACATAGACGCCATCGTGGACATGCTCCTTAAAGTGTCTCAGCTCGTTGATGAGCTCAGGGACTACATCAAGGAGATGGACCTCAACCCTGTCTTCGTCTACGAGAAGGGCAAGGGAGCAGTTGTCGTTGACGCAAGGATAATAGCGAAAGCTCCAGAAAAGAAAGAGTGAGGAGAATCCTCTCTTCACTCTTTTACCATTTTTAGGAATATTTCTTCGAGGGTGGGTTCTTTGATTTGTAGGGTGAGTATTTTTGCTCCTTGTTTTGCAACGTAGTCGTGGAGTTCTTCTCTAATGTCTCTCTCGGCCACAATCCTGTACTTGTTCTCGCCGAGGGGTGAAGCGCGCCAGGGAGCACTGCTCCAGTCGACGGGCTTGCTCGTCTCCAGAATTATCGTGTAGCCCGCTTTCTCAAGGAACTCGCGCTTAATCTCCTCCAAGCTTCCTTCCCTGATGAGTTTTCCCTTCACGATGACTCCAACGGTATCGCAGATTTCCTCAACGTGGGCCAGGATGTGGCTTGAGAAGAAGACCGTTTTTCCGGCTTTTCTCTGCTCCCTGATAATGTCCTTGAACTCGGCGATGCCCTTTGGATCTAGACCGCTCATTGGCTCGTCGAGGATTAAGAGGTCTGGGTCGTTGATGAGTGCCTGGGCTAGGAGGAGCCTCTGTCTCATGCCCTTCGAGAATTTGCCCACCTTCCTGTTCTTAGCCTCGCTTAGGCCTACTAAGTCTAGGAGTTCTTTGATTCTTTTCTCCTTCTCGGTTTTTGGTATTTTGAATGCATCCGCGATTATGTCGAGGGTTTGGACTGGTGTGAGGAAGTCCCAGAGGGTTGCGTGTTCGGGCATGTAGCCGATTCTCTTCTTTGCTTGGACGAGTTTGTTCTCGTCGAATTTTCCATCCCTGAAGACTTCTAGGTCGAAGAGTTGTATGCGGCCTTGTTGTGGGAAGATTAGGCCGAGGGTGCTCAGGATTGTCGTGCTTTTTCCTGCTCCGTTTGGGCCTAGGAAGCCGTAGATTTGGCCTGGTTTTACTTCTAGGTTGAGGCCGTTGAGGGCCTTAACGTCCTTGTAGAATTTGACGAGATTCTCAACCCTCATCACAAACCATCACCTCAAATCCATCCTGGCAAACCTCAGAAAGGCCCCTCCAAAGTACACGATGGTCATACCGACTATCAAACCGAAGTTTACCGGGTTCTTACCTATGGCGTGGGCAATGCCTACGTAATTGCCGTCCTCGTACACGTCACCGAGAATCACCCCCATCTGGGAGAGCGGTGAATAGAACAGGTACTTTGTAGTGTACTCGTCCACCCTCTCCGCGACCTCATCGTAGTTCACGTTCTCGTCGAAGACGTAGTCTTTGATTGCCATGAACGAGACGATGCTCGGTATGAGCATGAAGAGTATGAAGAACAGCGCCAGAGCTGCTCCAAGGGCCGTTCCTGAAGATTTTATCATCGTGGAGAGGATGTAGCCCAGTGCAACGAGCTGGATCATCGCGAGCAGAAGAAGAAAGTTCAGGAGCATTGACTCGGTGACGAGCTTTTGGCCGAACGGTGCCCCCATCCAGGCGAGGCCGATTATACCTATCACCGTCATCAGGAGGAGCGCCGCGAGGAGCACAACAACATGGGCTAGGAACTTGCCCCCAAGGTAGCCTATTCTCCTCACTGGTTTGCTGAGGGCTACCCTTATCGTCCCGTTCTCAAGGTCGGAGTTTATTGCGGTGGCACCAAGGAGGAGCGCGAGTATTCCAAGGAAGAACCCTGCCAGATCCTCGATGTTGCTGACGAGCATGTTTACTGCCTCACCAACGGTTTGAGGCGTATTTCCGTTCATTTTTTCTAGGTAGAACCCCGGCACGTAGAGAAGCATCATTATGCCGAGCAGAACCCAGACCTTCTTCGTTCTCATGCTTTTGATAAATTCAAGCTTCAGCCCCCAGTGCATCGCTTATCACCCATGAAGTTTTAACCAAATAGAACTAAAGGCAGTAATATAAAAGACTATCGGTCTCCGCAACATTCCACAGAGGGCAGTTTAAAAAGGAAAATCAGAGGGATCCGAGCTCAAGAACTAACTCCCACTTCTCGCAGACCTTCTTCAGCCGTTCCATTACTTCCCGCTTCCCCCCAAGCACTGGCCACAGGATTGAGTCTATATGGAGCGGTGGAATTCCCGTTTCTTCGGCGACCCTTCTCCAGAAGCTCACCGGCGGCTCGTTAGTTATCCTTTCGGTGTAGGCTTTTATTCTGACGTCCTCGGGAATGTCTATCTCCATTGGATACGGGACAAACTCCCCGAAGGCTATTCTACCCGCGTAGCCAAACATCTTGACGGCGAAAACCACGGTCTTTGCGGTTTTTGGAGATCCCAGGGCTTCTGCAATGTCGTTCCGCAGTCCCATCATATTCTCAAAGTAGTACCTCCTAAGTTCTTGGAGCGTCAGCGAGTTTAGAAACGGCTCGAGCTTTTCCAACCTCTTGATCTTTCCGGCGACGAGCCGGCGGTTGGTTCTTGATGAGGGTAGAAACTTTGAGCATGCCTCAACTATGCTCTTCTCTGGAGGATTTTGGGAGAAATACTTTGAGAACTCCCACCACCAGTCCTCTCCCTTCCCGCTCAGCTGGTAGCTGACTATGGAGTTGGCTATTACCAGCTTGATGAAGGTCTCATCGTCGTTCAGATTTTCGCGGAGGTGTCTGAGGGCGTCGAACTGGAGGTCTACCTTTTCCTCTATGATCCTCGCGCACTCGATACCCAGCTCTTTAAGACCTTCTACAAGTTTGTCGGCTTTTTCCTCGTTCGTCTGGTACTTTATTTTTACAAAACGCTCCAGGCTCATCACTGACCACCGGCGACGCTTTTTATAATCCTGATCAGGAAGGCGTTCTCCTCAACGATCTCTGCCCCAGTGTTCCTTGGAATTCCCAGTTCAATCTTGGCCTTTATCCCCTGATCCTTCAGGTAGTCGAAAACCTCGCTGCTGGCACTCTGGAATTCCGACTTCAGGATCAGGCCGTAAACAGTAGGTCCCCAGCTGCTCTGGCCCGCTCCATACGTCTTTTCGTTGAGAAACTTCACTATCAGAGAGATGTCCTCCCTGAACTCTCCGCCCTGGAATCCTGCAAAGTGCCTGCCCACGAGCTTCTGTATGGCACTCAGATGCTCTCCAAAGGCCTTTATATTGCGCTCTTTGAGGGTCGGTAGAAGACCGAGCAGAATCCTGTGGCTTATCTCCCTGGCCGCTTCAACGTCGCCAAAGCTTGACTCCATCGCGGGCTTTTCCTCCTCCTCGTCTGGGCCGCGCTTAAGCTCCGGAATTACCAGGAGAAACGCCCACTCTTCCGGAAAGTCCTCGCGGAGTACCAGCGGCGGGACGGAGTTCCTGACACCGCCATCCAGCACAAATCCGCCGTAGGCGAAGGTGTATATTCCAGCGCCGCTGTTCTTGCCCCTTCCAAGGGCTCTAGCAAGTTCCCCTATCGAGACATGAATTCCGTTGAGCCTCGCCACTGCAGTTCCAACGGCCAGGCTGAGCTGGGTAGTGGAACCGAGACCAACGTGCCTTGGAATTCCACGCCTGACTTCAACGAGATAGTTCACCCCAGTCCCAAAAGCGGCGTTCATTCTCCCTAAAGTTTTCTCGATCGTCTCGATATCCTCTCCCTGAGCTTTGATTTCCATCTTTTCAGAGGGGAGAACCCTTACCTCGTAGCCTCCATCGATTGCTACCCCAATACTCCCAAACCGTCTTCCGAGGCTGCCCGTAGGGTCTATGAGGCCGAGGTGGAGCCTCCTAGGCGTGCGCACTATCACTTTCTCACCACCATAGAAGCAAAGAAGACATACCCTTTTAACCCTAGTGAAGCTTGAGAAAATAACGGGAATAAGAATGGGAGAAGGTTAGCGCAAGAATACGTCACTCAATCTTTGCAAGCTCGTAGGTGAGTGCTTCCTTCCGCCTTGCTTCCTGGAGGGCGATCCTCCTGGCTTCCTCAACATTTTCCGCCTCGACGACAAGGGTTTTCCCGTGATGTTCCCCGCCGTAGAGCGTGAGCTCCCACTTCATACTACCACCGCATCTATTGTCAGGCTGTCAAAGGTTTATAAATCTAACCCACCGACAGCTGTCGAAAAGACAAAGAGAAGGTCAAGAAGACAATTTCTCTCCAAGCAGTCTCAGGGCAATAACGAAAACAAAACTAATCCCGACTATCACTGGGTTGAGGGTTGCCGAGATAATGCCGAGTATCCCTGCAAGCCCCCTGATCTCTTTTCTCAGATGCTTTCCGAACCAGCCGGTCAGCGCTATTGCGAGCAGGTACATCACGAGCAGCGTTGCACTGAGGTCGTAGAGCACCTGAAGGGCGGTCATCGTGGTCCAGTGCTTGACTGTTATGATGAACATCTCGGGGTGCGTGAAGTAGATGTACGGCCCGATGTATCCGGCGAGGGCGTACTTGACCGCGTTCATCGCCGTCTTCCAGAAGTCTCCGCCGGCTAAGGCCGAACCGGCGTAGCTTGCCAAGGCAACCGGCGGCGTAACATCAGCGAGGATTCCAAAGTAGAAGACAAAGAAGTGTGCCGCCAGCAGGGCTATCGGGGTTGCGAATCCCGGAACCGGGTCTGAATATGGGTGGAGGCCCTGAACGGCGTTGAATATTGCAGGAGCCGCAACTAAAGATGTTATGATGTAGTTGGCCGTCGTCGGGACGCCCATTCCGAGGATGAGGCTGAAGACCATCGTGAGCATCAGCAGGAGCCAGAGGTTTCCAGCGGTTAGGTCAACGAGACGGTAGCCGAGACTCGTGACGAGGCCGGTCATCGTGAGGACACCCTGTATAAGGCCTGCGCTCGCCGCCGCCAACATGACGCTCGTGCTCGTCTTTCCAGCGTCTATCATGGACTCGTAGGTTGCCCTGTACATGGCCCTTCCGTCTTCGCTCTTCGAGTACCAGCCGATTATAAGGGAGAATATTATTCCAAAGACACCGCTGAGGAGGAGTATCTGCTCCTTGGTCATGCCGATGTACTTGGTCAGGGCTATGAAGAGCAGGAAGAGGGCCGTTATGTAGAACTTCTCGTTGAACTCGACCTTGTCGCTTATGAAGCCTACTGCAGCAAGTCCGAGGAGGATTAGGAGCGAGATTCCGGCGACTGGAGTGGCCATGGCCTTGCCTGTGAACATCAGAGCGGTGGCAAGCAGGACAACAGCAACGTAGAGCCCCTCGTGGCCCTTTATGTTGTCCTTGGAAATCCACGCGACCCAGATGGCTACTCCGAGGGATGAAATTGCCGAGATGTGCGGCGGAATACCCCAGACTAAGGCGACGGTGATGACGACTATTGGCAGGAGGATGTAGAGCTTCCTTATGAAGTAGTCAAGGCCGGAGAAGCTTTCCCTCGGCATTCCCTTGAGGCCCAGCCTCTTTGTCTCAAGGTCAATGAAGAGGTAAACGCCCGCGTAGTAAACGAGCGCTGGAATGACTGCGGCTATGATGAGCTTGTTGTAGGGGACGCCGAGGAACTCCGCCATGATGAATGCTGCTGCACCCATGATAGGCGGCATAAGCTGACCGCCCGTTGATGCTACCGGCTCAACGGCACCGGCTATTTCCGGAGGATAGCCTGCCTTCTTCATCAGCGGTATTGTGAAGGTTCCCGTGGTCAGGACGTTGGCGACGCTTGAGCCGCTCACTGTTCCCATCAGGCCGCTGGAGATGACGGCGGCCTTTGCCGGTCCTCCAGGTCTTGAACCAAAGAGGGTTATCATGAATTCCGTTATGTAGTCGCTTATGCCGATCTTCAGCAGGAACGCGCCGAAGAAGACGAAGGCGAAGACGTATATCGTCATGACGAAGAATGGAATGCCGAAGATTCCCTCATCGAAGTAGAGCTGCTGGGTAAAGCGTATCCAGTCAAAGCCTATGTTCTGGATGCCGTAGATAAGGAACACGACAACGACCGCGGGAAGAACCCATCCAAGAACCCTCCTCGTTGCCTCAAGGACGAGGATTATGGCGAGGATTCCAAAGATAACGTCGGTGGTGTAGACCTCGGCGAACTCGGCGTACCTCTGATAGACTGCAAAGAGATACAACGCGGAGATTGCCCCGAGTATAGCCAAAATATAATCGTACCACTGGACTTTCTGAAGATACTTTTCCTGCCGTCTTATCGGATAGAGGAGATAGGTGATTATCAGTATCATGGCCAGGACGAAGGCCTCGCCCTGCTTGGTCTGGAATGTCGCCTGCAGGATTCCGATCTTTATCCCCATCTTCTGGAACATGTCGTAGAGAGTGTAGTTGAAGTTGAAGATGAACAGTATTTCGTAGATACCTATCAGGATTGCGGCCGCTTTAACGACGTTATCAAGCATCGGGGGAAGGGTTCTAACCCTTTCAATAACGACCTCCTTGGCCTTCTCAAACTGTGGTGGCTCTTCACCCATTATCAGCACCTCCCAATCTTGATCAGCAGTAGGGGACATGATTCGACTCGAAACTCAATCAGTGTATCGGAACGTGGAGCGAATGCCGGAAGACCGTCAACCGTTATGTTTGCCCGGTTGAGCGGGATGAACCAGTAGTCAAGGCTCTTTCCGAGGTAGATGTTGATCCGCTTCTCGTACCAGCTTCCGTTCCACTCCTGGAAGTCCTCTGGAAGGCCGGCACCGAAGTCCTTCCACTTCATACCTATTGCATAGATGCCGCTGCTGTTTACCTTCAGCGTCTCCACAACCTCGCTCCGCTCCACGCTGTGGATGTATTCAATCGTTATTTCGTGTTCACCGAGGGGATACACCATCTCCTCCTTCCCATCCGTTATCACGAGAACACCTCTTTCAGCAACAGATGATACCAGTAAAATCAGGAAAAATGCCAGAAAAAGAAAGGACTTCCTCAAATACCTCACCCATCACGGCTTGAGCTTGTCCGGGACCGTTATGCCCTTCTCCTCGTAGAACTTAATGGCTCCAGGGTGGAGCGGGATGCTCATACCGTCAAGGGCAGTGTCAAGGCTTATGTACTTGGTCTTGGCGTGGACCTTGTGGAGTTCCTCGAGGTTGGCTGGGTCGAAGAGTATCTTGGTCATTTGGTAGACAGTGTCCTCTGACAGATCCGCACTGACCGCGAGGATAGCCTTAACGGCAACGGTCGGAGTGTCCTCGGTCATGCCGTTGTAGGTATCCTTCGGGAGAACCTGCCTGACGTAGAATATGTATCCCTGGTCGTGGAGCTTGTTGAGGATGTCATCTGGAATCGGGAGGATTCTAACTGGGGTCTGGACGGCTATCTGGTTAACGGCAGGGGTTGGGGCACCTGAAACGATAACAGCGGCATCGATCTGGCCGACCTTAAGGCTCTGAGCGGCTTCGCTGAACTTCTGGTTGACCTTCTGGATGCTGTCCCAGACGCCAGCGGCCTTGAGTATCTGCTCGGCTGCAACTGCAGTGCCGCTTCCGGCAGCACCTATGGCGACCTTCTTGCCCTTGAGGTCTTGGAGACTCTTGATGTCGCTGTCGGCCCTGACGACGAACTGAACCGTCTCAGGATAGAGGGCCGCGACACCGCGTATGTTCTTAACGGGCTGTCCCTCGAACATGTAGAGGCCGTTGTAGGCGTAGTAAGCTATATCGTTCTGCAGTATGGCGGCCTGGGCCTTCCCTTCGCCGATGGCCTTGGCGTTGGTAACGCTGGCACCGCTCGTGACTGCTTTGGCTTTTATGCCGTTCTTGTTGAGTATTTCAGCGTACTTTGAGCCGAGCGGGAAGTAGACACCGCTTGTTCCTCCGGTGTAGATTGTTATCTCCTCGGAAGTCTTACTTCCGTTTCCACCGCTACCAATGCAACCGCTGGCCACAAGAGCAAAGACCAAAAGGGCAACGAGACCGAGAGCTTTCATCTTCATTTTCTTCACCTCATTCTCCATTTATGGTCATCCAGATATGCTAAAGTGCATCTCAGAACATTTTTATCTTGGAGCACGGTTATATACTTTACGGTTGTAAACTTTTACGCGGCTGTAAATCACAAAAATTCCATGATTCTTCGGTTTTTTCTTGAAAATTTTTCCAAAAATAGTTTAATTTAGCCAAGAGACGAACACAAAAAAGCATCAAAGAGGAGAGTAATCTTTACATTTGGAAAGAAGAGTGCATGGGGATGCATTTCTCTAACTATTAAAAGTGTTAACAATAGGGTAGGGCCCTCAATCAATCACTCCGCACTATTATTTCAATCTTCTTTCCTTCACGGTACCCTTTCATCGCAGAGAGCATGCCCTTTATCGTCTTCTCCACGAGCTCCTGAACCCAGTCCTTCATGGGGAGAACCTGCCCGTCTATTTTAATGACGACTTTCGGCTTCTGGCTGAGAACAACGCAGTCCTTTGTGGTCTTCTCGCCTTTCACTATCATCCTCGCCATCTCAGCACAGCGGAAGCCGCAGAGGCCGCAATCAATGTTAGGGAGTATGAAGGCCTTCTCTTCCACTAGGTCTGCGAGTTTTTCTGGCTCTCTGGTGGCATCGATAACTGGGAGGCCGTTGATTTCGGTTATCCCCCTTGATGCAACAACTCCGCTAACCGCTATGGCAAGTCCCCCGTCAAGTTCTTCGACTTCCTCCGGCGTTCTTGCACAAACCACCCTTGGAACGTGCTCCACCGACTTGAATCCCTCAAGGAGCAGAAAATCAGCGCTGACCATTGAGAAGAGCGCGTTTATGTCCTTAGCTTTGAAGAGAAGGGCATCCGTGTCCTCCGCTCTCACCAGAACGGCGTCGGCCACTCGGGAAAACCGCCAAGTGTCAGTGCCCTCTCTATCGAACTCCGCATGCATGCTCTTCGCTATCGCTACTCTGTAACCTCTCTCTTTGAGGACTCTGGCGACGGCCTCTACTGTGGTCGTCTTCCCGCTCTTCTTGTAGCCCACGAACGCCACCGCTCTCATCGCAGGCACCTCACAGGAGCGTTATCCAGTTCATATCGTCTATCTTCACGATAAGCTCCCTCGCTTTATTGCCTGCGTAGTCAGTGACGTTCTTGAGCAGTATCACCTCTTCGTCGAAGTCCTCAAGAATTCCCGAAAAACTGATCTCGCTTCCAATCCCTACAGCAACCCTCTGTCCCTTCCAGCGCTCGAGTGTTTTGTCAAGCAAGTACTGTTTCTCACTCATGGTTTCTCCCCCAATCCTGCACATGACTTGGGCTTTTTAACATATTCGGGCGAGAAGTCCCCTTCCGAGAGGGAGGGGATGAAAGCCCGAAACCCTCAAATACTCTCATAGTTACACAAAATTTGTGATAACTATGAAATACAAACTCGATAAAGGAGCACATTCAGTCTATTCACTCTATTACCACCTCATTTTAGTCGTAAAACACCGCAGAAAAGTCTTCACCAACGACAGGATAATAGACTTCCTCAAACAGAAAATCCACGAAATATCAGAGACCCACGAGGTAGAAGTTCTCACCATAGAGACAGACCAAGACCACGTTCACATCCTATTCAAGGCAAAACCCACCCTCAACATACCAAAATACATCAACGCCCTAAAGACAATTACCTCACGGGAAATACGCAGGAACTTCCCAGAAGTGAAGGAAAAACTCTGGAGAAACACCTTTTGGTCACCCTCATACTTCCTCGCAACCTCTGGGCAGGTGACCCTCGACGTTCTCAAAGCCTACGTTGAGAGCCAAGGTGAGGGGAGTTGATGCGTTCCTACCGCTTCAGAATCTATCCCTCAAAAGCACAACAGGAAAGGATGCTCCAACATATGGAACTCTGTCGCTGGCTCTACAACGAGTTATTGAGGGCAATACGGGAAAACCCTTCGCTCGGGAGAATCGACACCCAAAGGCTAATCGTTGAATTAAAGAAGGAAAAGCCAGAACTCAAGGAGGTTTACTCCAAAGTTCTCCAAATGGTGAACCACCAGCTCTGGAACAACCTGACCGTCCTGAAGGCTCTAAAAAAGAACGGACATAAAGTTGGGAGGCTTAGATACAAGACCTCACCGAATAGCTGGAAGACGCTGAACTACAACCAAAGCGGTTTCAAGCTTGACGAGGAGAGGAAGAGACTACGTCTCTCTAAGGTTGGGGAAGTCCCCATAAAGCTCCATAGGAGAATCAAAGGTAAAATCAAGGGCGTAATAATTAAACGGACGAAGACTGGGAAGTGGTATGCTATTTTTCAGGCTGAGGAAGAACCAGAACCGTTGCCCAGAACGGGTAGGGCAGTTGGAATTGATTTGGGAGTCGCTCATTTCGTCGTTGATAGCGACGGCAACGCTTTTGAGAACCCGCTGTTCCTTGAGAAATCCCTTGAAAGGATTAAGAAAATACAGAGGAGACTCTCAAGGAAGCAAAAAGGTTCGAAGAACTGGGAGAGGGAGAGAATAAAATTAGCTAAGGCTTACGAGAAGCTAACGAACCAGCGAAATGATTTTCTCCATAAACTCGCTCTTTACTACGTTAGGAATTACGACATTATTGTCGTGGAAAACCTAAAACCAAAGAATATGGTTGGGAACGGTAATAAAAGTCTCAACCGTCGTTTGCTCGATTCTTCTCTCGGTGCTTTCATTAGGATACTCTCCGACAAGGCTGAGAGAGCTGGTCGGAGAGTTGTTTTCGTCGAGCCAGCCTACACTTCAAGGACTTGCTCCCGTTGTGGATTCGTTGTGGAGGAATTGCCTCTCCTGGAGAGGGTTTTTCGCTGTTCGAAGTGTGGGCTGGTGATGGATAGGGACTTGAACGCTTCCCTCAACATATTGAAGAGGGGTTTGGATGAAGGGTTGGGACGACCGGATTGCCTGTGGAGGGAAGACCTCTACCCCGTGTCGTGCCTTATGAGGCCGTCATCACGGGGCAAGTCTTCCTTATGAAGCAGGAAGCCCCGCCCGAAAGGACGGGGTAGTTCACCTTTCGTGTTCTCCACAAAGCCTATAAGTGTCCCTTCCCCAGGCTGAGGGGTGGTATCATGAGGCTGATCGTTAGAGGTAAGCACATCAGGGATTCCCTCGCCGCCGAACTGCGGAAGGAAGGGATAAAGTTTGAGGTCAGGGAGCGGCTCGGCTACGACGGTTTTATCGGCTACATGCTCACGGGCACCCTTGACGAGATTGAAAAAGCCGTTGAAAGCATTGAGGGCGTTGATAGAGACGCTTTGAGAGAGGGCTTCATGTCGTTTAAAGAAAGTGTGACCCACATACTTGAGCACCTGAAAGTTGGGGAAGACGCCGAAAAGCTCCTAATGGAGGGTGCATGGGTAGGAGATATCCTCGACCAGCTCCACAGGGCTGGAGTGCTTGATTACGATGGAAAGACCGTTAAGCTCAGGGAAGGTGTTGACCCATCCTCAATCAGATTCGAGTTTAAGTTCCCCTTCAACATCGTCCACAATCCTGAAGAGGCTGAAAAGGTAGCCAAGCAGTTTGTGTTTACAGACCTCCTTCCCGAGTATGAATTCGAGTTCTTGGAGCTGGACATAGCCAGGATCAACAAAATCGGCTCGATAGCGGGCAGGTACTTCCCGGAGGATGTTCTCCTTAAGGCTTACTTTGCCCTCATAAGCAGGGGCATCCTCGCGGAAGAAATCCTGAGGGTTCTAAAGGACGGAAAGATCCCTGAGGAAGAGCTCATCAAGAGCTTCATGAGGGCCGCTCCAATGGCGATACCAACGCCCAAGGGGACTCTTGTGATAAACTACTCCAAGGAGGCCATAGAAGAGACACTGAAACTCCTCAAGAAGCTCGGCTACATCGAAATAAAGGGTGGAAAAGTCAGGAAGATTAGGGAAATGGGGGAGTGATCACACCCTCGCCCTCTCAAACTCTTCTTTTCTGCCCAGAGGCTTCGTCGCGTCAATTCCCCACTTCGCCGTAAGTCCCTTCTCCGCTGAGGGGTCGAGTGAGCTTCCCCTCGCGTTCGGGACAATCACCAGATCCCTGTCCGGCTGGAAGCGGGTAGCGACCGCCCACTCGACTTCCCTGTCGTCGTAGATGTTTATGTCTTCATCGACCACTATAACCCTCTTCAGGCTCGGGTGGCCGGCGAAGGCCGCTAAAATTGCGTTCTTGCCGTCACCGTCGTGCTGTTTGGTTATCGAAACGACGGCGTGGAGCCACATTGCCCCGCCCTCGGTCAGCCTGACCCCGTGAACCTTCGGCACGACCCTCTTAACACTCGCGTATATCTGCGGCTCTTTTGGAAGGCCCATCAGCATGTAGTGTTCGTAGCCGCCGGAGAGCAGGGCGTGGAAGATGGGATCATCCACGTGGTACATCTTCTCAAACACTACCAGCGGCTGCCTCCTGACTATGTCGTACGTCCCTGTTATATCAACGAATGGCCCTTCATCGACGAGTTCTGGCGTTATTCTGGCCTCAAAGACGAACTCGCTCTCGATCGGGACTGGAATCCCGCCAAGTTCTATGACTTCGAGCGGCTTTCCAAAGGCAATCTCACTCATGGCCGATGCTATCTCCAGCTCGCTAACCCCATAGGCGGTGCTCACGGACCCTGCCAGAAGAAGGTGTACTGGGTTGCCAACCACTATCCTAACGTCGAGGTCTTCACCGTTCTCGGCCTTCTCCTTCCACATCGCGTAGAGGTGCCTCGGAACGAGCCTTATGGCGGCGGTTTTCTCGTCACGCACCATCATCCTGTGGAAGGACACGTTGACAAAGCCGTTGTCATCCTTCGCTATGACCATCGCCGAGGTGAAGTACTGACCGCCGTCCCTTGGGTAGTACTTTGGAATCGGGAGCTTCTTGAGGGAGAAGTCCTTCGTCGAGTTCTTGAGAAAAGGTGCCTCTTTAACCTCTTTGTACTGCCTTGGGTTTTCCATTGCCTCCGCTATCAGGTGGATGAGCTCTTCCCTCGTGGTGTTGAGGTAAGTGGCTATCCTCTTCCGGGTGCTCCAGATGTTTCCAGCGACCTTCCAGCCTTCCACGTCTTCAAACAGAACCGGCCTGTCAGGGTATTTTAGGAGGTAGCGGGTTATCTCCAGCTCTTTCTTTACGGGTTCCTTAATGACAACTAGGTCTTCAAACCGTGAGAGTATCTCCCTCAGCATGCTATCACCATACCAACTTCCAAAAGGTCTATAAATCCTTTTTCTAAACTTTCGGCGATTGGCCATGCCCATGGTTGTCCTGAGAATCCCAGATGGCTCAGCACTGGTGTACATAGAGAAAGCCGACCCGAGCGTCTACTTCAAAATCTACGACCTGCTCACCTACAAGAAGGACTACGGGAAGTGGGAGAAGCCCGAGAGCCTCTACGACCCCTACGAGAAGACGTTTCCCGTCGGGCTTCTGCCCCGGGTGAAGAAATTCCTCAACAGCAAGGGCTACCGCGTTAGGGTAAAGGACGAGAGGCAGATACGCGGAGAAAAGCTCAACTCCACCTGGAACGAGAAGTTCCAGATGAGGCGCTACCAGGGGAGGGCAGTCAAGAAGGCACTAAAGGAGAAAATGGGCGTTCTCGCCCTCCCGGTTGGGAGTGGAAAGACGATAGTCGGCCTCAGGATAATCCATGAGCTTGACCTCTCCGCTCTTATAGTCGTCCACACCAAGGAGCTCCTCTACCAGTGGGCTGAGAGGATTGAGGAAGTCCTCGGAATAAAGGCTGGCATCGTGGGGGACAACAAGTGGGAAGAGGGGCCTGTGACAGTTGCCATGATACAGACCCTCCTTTCGAGGGGAGTTGATAAACTCCAGAGAGACTATGCGATAGTCCTCTTCGATGAATGCCACAGGACTTCAGCAGCTGAAAAGTTCTACCAGCTCGGCATAAGCCTTCCCCAGGTCTACCGCTTCGGTCTCTCGGCAACTCCATGGAGGCGCGTTAGGGGGGAGGAGATCAAGATTGAGGCGGTAGTTGGGCCGATAATCTACGAGGTCAGGGCTGAAGACCTCATAAGGGAGGGCTTTTTGGCAAAGCCGAAGTTCGAGATAATAACCTACGAATCAAAGATGCCCTCCTTCAGCGAACGCTACAAGGAGCTTTACGAGGACATGATAATGAACAACGACGAGAGGAACAGGGCGATAGTGAAGAAGGCCATCGAGCTTGCCAGGAAGGGGCACAGAGTTCTCATAGACGTCAGGAGAATTGAGCACGGAAAGATTCTGAAGGAGATGCTGGAGAAAGAAGGTATTAAAGCCGAATTCCTCAGCTCGCAAAGCCCGAACCGCTGGGAGATACTGGAAGCGTTCAAGAGCGGCGAAATTCCAGTATTAATCTCGACCCTCCTAAAGGAAGGCGTTGACATACCGGAGATCTCTGCCATAATACTCGCCGGCGGCGGAAAGAGCGACATAATGACGATTCAGACGATAGGGCGTGCACTGAGGCCGAAGAAGGGAATGAAAGCCCTTATAGTTGACATCGAGGACGACGACCCACTCCTCTACACGCACTTCATAGAGCGCCAAAAGGCCCTCAAGCAGTACTATGGGAAGTACTACGACAAGGGAATGGAGTCAATATTCGAGGAGAAAGTCCCCAAAAAGCGCCGCTCTAGTTAAGGCTCTTGAATAGCGCTCAAAAATGTCTCTCCTGGCCTTTTTGATGCCCTTTTCATCACCTTCGAACCCGATCCCCGGGTACTCTATGTGCCACAGTACCAGCCCCTCAGGCGGCGCCGGCGGTATTTTCTTCCCGTACTCCCCGGAAAGCATCCTTTCAACTTCCTCAGCTTCGAGAAGGCCTAGCCCGCAGAAGCGGAGGGCATTTACAATTCTCCGCACCATCTCCCACAGGAAGCTTTTTCCCTGGACTTCAATCACAAGGTAGCCCTGCCTCTCGATGACCTCAACTCTCTCGACTTCTCTTATTGGGTCTCTGCCTGGTTCGAGCTTTGCAAAGGCCGAAAAGTCGTGCCTCCCAACGAAAAGGCTCGCACACTCTCTCATGGCACTGAGGTCGAAGCCCTCGTTCACTAGGTAGTAGCGATATGTCTTGAACTTTGCCCAGAAGCGCGGGTGAAAATCGTCGGGAACCTCGGCAATCCCGAGAACCCAGACGTCGCTTAAATGGTGGTTGAGGACTTCCGGGCGGGCGAGGTCTGGCCTCTCCGATGGAACGAAGGAGACCACATTGAAGAACGCGGATACCCCTCTGTCGGTTCTCGAAGCCCCCTTGAAGTCGTTTTTTTCAGGACTCTCAATTATCCCAAGCTTCTGAAGGACTTTTATTATCTCTCCCTCAACGGTTCTTACGCCTGGCTGGCGCTGGAAGCCGTAGAAGGCGCTCCCGTCGTAGGCAACTCTCAGTGCGAGCTTCATGGCATCCACTTTTCGGGAACGGTATAAAATGGTTTTCCTTGACACCCTGGCAGAGAACTTGATATTTGTAAACTTCAATCTGGAATGAATGACAGAAACATCTGGAAAAAGTTGATAAATACTGCCATACAGGTAGAACCGGCGATGAAAATGGTGAGGGATATCGAGATAATTACAAACCTTGAGAACTTTGAGATAATGAAGGCCATCTTCGAGAAAAGTTTGGAAAGGGAGAAATCATAGATAGGGCTCCGTGTAGAGCGGAGCAAGGAACAGCTCGAAGGCCGCAACGGGCATCTCAATTCCCCAGTTCTCTAAGACGGCCGGGTGTATCTCCCCTATAACTCCTATCGTCTCCCCGTTAACAATGATCTTACCAACTCTGCCCGGAATGAAGCTCGGGTGTTCTGCCTCTTCAAGCTCGTACTCGAAGCCGAGGTGACGCATAACGCCCTCGAGGATTTCTTTTGCCTCTGTGAAGGTCACGCGCGGATGAGCTAAAGCCACTGCCAGCTTGCTCTCGCTGACCGTCTTAGTCTCCCTGCTCTCGTCTATGAGCGTAGCCTTTCCGACCTCGAACAACTTTTGAGGATACTCCTCGTGGGTGTTCTGGCTCAGGAAGTCGAGCAAACTCGGAATGAGCCAGTTCCTCAAAGCTGACCACTTCGGGCTTATCGGGTTCTCTATTTCCACGAGCTCAGCGGGCGGGTGGTTGAAGTAGTCCCGGCACTCCTCCTGGTGCTCCCCGCAGGGGAGATTCATCCTGTCGTACTGGGCCTCCCTGTTCGTCAGGTTGAACGTCATGACCTCCTGTAAGCCAAAGCCGACCATGAGCTCCCTAACGGCGTCCTCGAACTCGATGAACTTGTCGCCCCTTCCCTGGACTGCCAGCTTCGGCTCCTCTGGTTCGATCTCGTTGTATCCGTAGGCAATGAGCACGTCCTCAAGAACGTCCCTCGCGTGCATTATGTCGTCGCGGAAGGCCGGATAGCGGAGCTTTGCCCTTCTGTTCTCAAGCTCGACCTCGTACATCATTCTCTCAAGGAGCTCCTTGATTTCCCCGTCGCTCAGCTCAAGGCCGGCTAATTTTCTGATGTAGTCGAGCTCGACCTCGAACTCCTTCGGCGTTAGGTCTGGAGTCTCTATCTCGAAGTCTGGATAAACTACTTTCACGCTCTTTATCTTTCCGCCGCGCTCAGCGAGAGCTGTGACGACGACGTTGAGGGCAAGCATGACTTTATTCAAGTCCCAGCCGGTTATATCAACGAAGACGTTTTTGGTCTCGGTTGTCACCCTTCCAGTTGTCTCGGAGTTGATTACCGGCGGCATCGAGAGGACTTTGCCCTCACTGTCCACGAGGAGAGGATAGTAGGGCTTGTCCTTTATCAGGTGTCCGTATTCCCTTCCCTTCTCGTGCTTCTCAAGGATTTCCTCAAGCGTCATCTCCTCGTCGTAGCCGAGGGGAACGAACTTCTCGGTCTTCTCAGCGGCGCGGTAGTATATCGGCGGCTTGACCTTGTCGAAGTCGAAGATGCCTATCGCTACCTCCCTTCTCCTCCTTCCGAAGGTGAGCGCGACCTTCTCCTGCAGGTTGATCATCTGCCTCAGGGCCTCTTCATCGATGTTCAGGCCCTCAACGATTGCATAGACACCGTAGGGCCTGATGTCCTTCAGCTTCTCGTCCACGTAAACTACAACGTCACTCTTCTCGATCTCGTACTTCGGCAAACCCTTCTGGAAGCCAAGGGCGAATCGTATCTGCCTCGCTATACCCTCGGCACTCCAGAGGTCGGGCCTGTTGGTGTCCTTTGAGTCGGCCTTGAAGTAGATTTCACCGTTCTCCTCCCAGACGTCGTCCAGCTCACATTTGGCGTAGAGGAAGAGGTCTTCCCACTCCTCGACGCTGAAAGTTTTCCCGACGAGCCTCTCAAGGTCGCGCTTTGAAACGTCGAACTTCGGCATGAGCATCACCTCAACACATCGTTCAGGGGAATTGCCTCATACTCGCCAGCGTGGGCGAGCAAATCCTTATCGTTGGTTATTATCGGAAGCCTTAGCGAGAGTGCGAGTGCAACGAAGGGAGTATCCTTTTCGTCAAACTCCCTGCATATTCGGTAGGCCTCATTTATAAAACCGCGGTACTCGGAAAGCGGATGAGAGATAATCCTCCCCAGGAGCTCTTCCCTGAAGTGGGCTAACTCGGGCTCAGTTATTCCTCTTTTTCTGGCTTTTTCCTCAATAATGGTCCAGTATCTTTTAAGCTCCCTTAGCATATAATCCGGGGCGTGGAGTGGTATTTCGGTCGTAAGTAGGAACTCTCTCAGCTTCGAGTTTTTGGGAATGAGGGCTGAGATTATGACGTTGGTATCCACGATCACTCCAGCCCTAATTCTTTCTTGAACTCCTGCCAAGCCTCATCCCTCGCTTTCTCTATTGCCTCAATGTCCTTCTCGTCTATCCCGAGCCTCCGCGCGATGTCCTCGATGAACTCTATCCTCGCCCTCTCGGCCTCAATCGCCCGCTTAACTTGGAGCTCCACAAATTCCTTTCTCACACCTTCCGGAATCTGAACAACGATTTTGGGCACGGCCATCACCCCTGGCTTTCAACGGCCTTTCCTTCTTCTTTAACCCTTTCAATGAACTTGAGGAACTCTGGGAGAACGAGCTCTCTCGCGCGCCATATCTCTATACCCACGACCTCACCGTTCTCGTCGAGGTCCATAACAACGTCTCCTTTCATGTCAGCGTCCACGGGCTTCTTTGGTGAGAGCTGGATGTACAGGATGTCAACGTTTGGGTCGTACTTCACAATTATCTCCTCACTCATAACTCAATCCCTCACCACACCAGCCTCGCTTCCCTCAACCAGCGCAGGTCGTAGCTGAAGAGGTAACGGATGTCGTCTATTCCGAGCTTGAACATAGCTAACCTGTCGATACCTATTCCCCATGCTATAACTGGAACGTCTATGCCTAGGGCCTTCGTCATCTCCTCCCTGAATATTCCAGCGCCTCCGAACTCTACCCAGCCGAGCTCAGGGTGGTAGGCGCTCATCTGGACGCTCGGCTCGGTGAACGGATAATAGTCCGGCAGAAACTTGACCTTCTTCGCCCCGGCTATTTCAACGGCGAAGCGCTTGAGTATTCCAAGCAGGTGCCTGAAGTTGAGGTCTTCCCCAACTACGAAGCCGTCTATCTGGTTGAACTCGATAAGGTGAGTTCTGTCGAGGACATCGGGTCTGAAAACGCGCTGTATTGTGAAGTACTTGCCCGGTATCTCAACGCCCTTCGCGAGCTGTCTGGCGTCGAGTGCAGTTCCATGGGCACGAGGCATAAGGAGCATCGCCCTCTCCGGCGACCAGACGTAGCCCCACCCCCTTGAGCCAGTATCGCCGCCGTGCTCGTGAGCGGCTTTAACCCTTGCGACAAGCTCCTCGTCCGGCAGGGAGCCGACCTTCGGGTACTTGAGCTGGTAGGTGTCTGTCCACTCCCTCGCCGGGTGGTTCTGCGGCTGGAAGAGCGCGTCGAAGTTCCAGAACTGGGTCTCTATGAGGCTGTCAACGGTCATCTCGATGAATCCCATCTCTATGAGCCTTCTCCTTATCTTGTCGAGGAAGGCCCTGTAGGGCTGCTTCTTGCCCGGGTAAATTCTCCTCACCGGAGCCTTTATGTCGAACTTCCTGAACTCCACTTCCCTCCACTTGCCGGACTTTATGAGTTCAGGTGTGAGAACTGAGACCTCTTTCTTGAGCTCAAGCCCCTTCTTAACGAGCTCCTCTCCCTTCTCGGTTATCTCGGCTACTCTCTCGGTGATGACGTCTTCTTCGCCGATCTTCCTCCTCTTGAGTTCGTTAACGGGTACGAGCTTTTCGATTTCCTTAACCGGAACTTCGCCCCTCTCGGCGAGGAGCTTTAAGGCTTTATCAATGGGTCTCTCCGAAGCTTCTCTTCCCTTCTCGGTTATCTCGAGGACTAGCTTCCCATCTTCTTTCCTCACGTTTGCCCAGCCTTCCCTCCTGAGAAGGCCAACGATGGGCTTCAGCTCGTCCTCGCTGAGAACGTCTTTGAGGTCGTCAAGTGTTGCCTTTCCCTTCTCGCGGAGAACCTTCAAAGCCCTCCACTCCGGAAGGCCGATTTGAGCGTACTTCATTCCGGTCTCGGTGAGTTTGACAACCCTTTCGCTCCTCTCGTGGAGCTTCGCAAGTCCCTTTGCCTGAAGGCCGAGAAGGGCGCGCATCACTGCGACCTGTTCGAGACCGCTCTCTTTAACGAGCTCTTCAACCTTCGCCCTCTTGAGCTCCGCGAGCTTAATGAGTGTGAGCTTTTCCGGGTAGCTTAACTCCATACTGCCACCTCCCCGTGTGAGTGAGAGGGAGAACTTAAGAGAATTGCGGTTGAAGAAGTGTCGGAAAACCCGCCAAGTTGGTCCCTCTTCTTCTGCTCTTCAGGATTATACCCCCGGTAGTGAGGGAAATGGCCGTTGGTATCTATGACTATCCTCAACAGAATGGTAAGACTTAGTATTACCTAACCTTATGTTCGTTGATACTTGGATTTATGCTTCTCTGGATATTATCTGACACTGGAGTCGGATTGCTTTTCGGAGGACCTTTAATCTCGGGAGCCATAAAGAGCTATCAAGAGTTAGAAGAAGCCGAATACCTAGTAACACACTACAAGGGAGAGGGTGCTATCAAGAATGCAATGGAAATGGCAAAGGACGCCCGCAATTACTCGATAAAGTCATGATACTTGGTGGGATAGCGTTCATTATTACATGGATGATCGGACCGATATCAACTATCTTGGCCTGACTCGGCAACCTCGCCAACTTCATAATGATATTCATCGCCCACAGCCGCTACAAGGAGCCGAGGAAGGCTCTTCTCCTTCTCAAAGTTACAGAGGAGGGAAACGCCGAGATAGCCGTTAAACTCTAAAGCTCTCCCGTCTCTTTCAAAATTCTTTCATAAAACTCCTCACTTAACCAGAATCCGGTGGCTTTCAGCCTTTCGAGTTCTTCCCTCAGGCTCTTTATCTTTCCAAGGAGTTTCGCCTTGAGAAGAATACCTATGGTTCCAACAACCTTAAGCCCTAAGGCCCTCGCAACTTCCCGTCCATCGTAGTCGTCGATCAGAATCAGCTCAGCGTTCCTTTCGATGGCAAGAACTATCGCCTCGCTCTCCCCCTCATCCAGTTCAAGCATTAAGGCGCGCTTCAGCTTCTCGTCCGATATCTTCTCGACTTTGATCCACTTGGCGTTTTTAATAGCTAAGGCGTCTTCTGAGTTCCCTCCTTCAAGGACGCACTCTCTATAAACGGCCTCAGGAATAATTATCTCTCCAAAGAACTCCCGAAGAAGTTCGAGCCTGTCTATCTTTGCTAGGTGGATTAAGGGCGTTGAGTCACTCACCACGGGCAAAGGCCAGATCCTCCTCAAGCTCCTTCTCAGTGTAGTGCCTTGGAACCTTTCTCTTGGCCAGTTCCTCAAGGAACTCCCTCTTTGTCATTCCAGCGAGCTTGGCGGCTTTTCCAAGCGGGAGAATGCCCCTTTGGTAGAGAATAACAGCAAGGTCAACTCTCAGTTCCCTCTCAACTTCTCCACGCGGGAGCTTCATGGCAGTGATTATGTCGTCAGGGATTACTATCTCCATACTCTCACCGTGGGAAGTTGGTATCTCAGTATTTAAACCCTTTCTGAAAAATTGGAAAGAAGAATATCAAGCCACTCATCCCTTGTGAGGGAAGAAGACGACCTTTCCGGTCTTTCCAGCGCGCATAAGCTCAAAGGCTTCCTCGAACTTGTCGAAGCCCTTGTACTTGTGGGTGATTATCGGATCGAGGTTCAGCTTGCCGCTCTGGATGAGGCTTGAGACGGTGTACCAGGTTTCCCAGAGGTGCCTTCCGGTTATGCCGTGGACTTCAAGGGCCTTGAAGATTATGAGGTTGTTGAAGTCTATCGTGACCTCTCTCGGGAAGAGGCCGAGAAGTGAGACGCGTCCTCCGGGTGTTACTGCCTTGAGGCCCTGCTCAAGGGCTTTAGGTGCACCACTGAACTCAAGGAAAACTTCAACGCCCGCTCCGTCGGTTATGTCCATAACGAACTTGACTGGGTCTTCCTCGAAGGGGTTAACGACGTAGTCAGCACCGACCTTCTTGGCGAGCTTCCTTCTGAACTCACTCGGCTCGCTAACGATGACTGGATAAGCCCCGCTTGCCTTGGCAACTGCTATGCCGAGAAGACCGAGCGGTCCAGCACCGGTTATGAGGGTGCTCCTCCCAGCAATCGGGCCTGCAAGAACGGTATCGACGGCGTTTCCGAGCGGCTCCTGAAGGGCTGCGTACTCTGGCGGCATGTCCTTCGGGTTCTTCCAGGCGTTCTTGGCCGGAACTATCGCGTAGTGGGCGAAGACACCGTCCATATCAACTCCGAATATCTTGGTGTTCTGGCAGACGTGATAGCGGTTGTGCTTGCACGCGTAGCACTTGCCACAGACGATATGAGTTTCAACGCTGATGTAATCTCCAACCTGGAGATCCTCAACGCCGGGACCGACCTCGACGACCTCTCCAGCCACTTCGTGGCCCATTATCTGGGGCGGCTTTATCCTGCTCTGCGCCCATTCGTTCCACTCGTAGATATGGAGGTCTGTACCGCAGATGCTCGTTGCGAGAACCTTAATGAGGACTTCTCCTGGCCCAGGCTTTGGAACGTCAACTTCTACAAGTTCGGCGCCGTACGCCGGCTTAGTCTTCATAATAGCCTGCATTTTCTCGGCCATAGTGATCATCTCCTTAACCTTACAATCACAGTCTAAACAGCTTGGGATATAAACCTTTTGTGTTCATGCGTTCAAGGTTATTCTTCAGGGGACATATGTGTGTAAAATTCCGAGGATTATCCAGAGAGAAAATCGGAAACCTTATATCCCCCAAACTGCACACTAATGGCTAGAGGGATAGAGATGGCAGTGATCGTCGTGACAGGACGAGGTGGGGCTGGAAAAACAACGACAACGGCAAACCTAAGTTCACACCTCGCCATGAAAGAGTACCGTGTTCTGGCGATTGACGGAGACCTTTATTTACCAAACTTGGGTTTCCATTTTGGCCTGGATGCTGTGAAGTACTCCGTGCACACCCTTATGAAGAATCCTGATATAGACCCGGAATGGGCAATATACAAGCACAGAGAGACCGGCGTATATGTAATGCCCGGAAGCACCCAGCTTCAGGATGTTTTGGGAATATCTCCAAGGAAGCTCGTGGATGTTATAGACAAAGTCCGTTACAAGTTTGGAGTGGTCTTCGTGGACTCCCCAACGGGGGTGCCCTTTGATACGCTCCCGACTTTTCAGCTGGCCAATTACCAGATCATAGTGGTGGAAATAGAGCGTTCTCCGATATACTCCTTCGAAGTCATGGTCAAAAATGAGATTGAAAAGCTCAAGGCGTTGGGAGAGAGGTACAACCTCAACATTGGGGTAGTTCTCAACAAAGTCCGTGAAAGTGAGGATGTGGTCGATGAGATTATAAACGCCATTGAAACTGACCTCGATGTTCCCGTGTTGGGGTGGGTACCTTTTGATCCCAATGTTCCCGCATCTGTAAACGCTGGTATTCCGATAGTTAAATACATGCCAAACAGTGATGCGGCAATAGCCTTTAGGGAGATTGGTGATGTTCTTGAGGAATGGATTTTTGGCGAATAACTTGGGGGTGTTGAAATGAACTTTGAAGAGCTTGTTGAGAAGGTAGCAAGCGGTGAAATTAAGCTCCACCAGGTCGAGAAGTACACGAACGGCGATAAAAAGCTCGCGACTGAAATAAGAAGAAAAGCCCTTGAGAAAAAGCTCGGAATAAAGCTTGAGAACATCGGGCACTACTCAATAGATCCCAACCAGGTCATAGGAAAGAACATTGAGAACATGATCGGCGTCGTCCAGATACCCATGGGCGTTGCTGGGCCGCTTAAAATCAACGGCGAGTACGCGAAAGGAGAGTTTTACATTCCTCTCGCCACAACTGAGGGCGCACTCGTTGCGAGCGTGAACCGCGGCTGTTCTGCCTTGACCGCTGCGGGAGGCGTTAAGACAACCCTAATAGACGACAAGATGACGCGCGCGCCACTCCTCAAGTGTCCCGACGCGAGGAGGGCTAGAGAAGTTGCTGAGTGGGTGAAGAACAACCTTGACTACCTCCAGGAGAAGGCGGTCTCAAAGGTCACCAGGCACGGGAAGCTGAGGGGTGTTAGGCCATTCATCGTGGGCAACAACCTCTATTTACGCTTTGAGTTCGAGACCGGCGATGCAATGGGAATGAACATGGTCACGATAGCGAGCGAGGAGATAATGAAGGTCATCGAGGAGGAATTCCCCGACGTGAAGTATCTTGCACTCTCCGGCAACCTCTGCGTTGACAAGAAGCCCAACGCGATGAACTTCATCAACGGGAGGGGCAAGACCGTCATTGCCGAGGCCGTGATTCCTCGGAAGATCGTCGAGGAGAAGCTGAAGACAACGCCTGAACTCATAGCCGAGGTGAACTACCGCAAGAACCTCGTTGGTTCAGCGCAGGCCGGCTCGTACGGTTTCAACGCCCACTTCGGAAACATCGTCGGCGCGATATTCCTTGCTACCGGGCAGGACGAGGCCCAGATAACAGAAGGATCACACGGCATAACTCTCGCCGAAGTAACGCCAGAGGGCGACCTCTACATCAGCATCACCATGCCGAGCCTTGAGATTGGGACAGTTGGCGGAGGTACAAGAGTCCCCACGCAGAGGGAGGCTCTCTCGATTATGGGCGTTGCCGGAGGTGGAGACCCACCGGGAACGAACGCCAAGAAGTTCGCGGAGATAGTCGCTGGAGCAGTTCTCGCTGGCGAGCTTTCCCTGCTGGCGGCGATAGCGGCGAAGCACCTAGCAAAGGCCCATAAGGAGCTTGGACGTTAGGTTTTCTCTTCTTGGTTTGTCTTTGCCCTCACAATTTTAACTATTTTAACGCTCTTCTTTTCAAAGGGATCGTGGGAGAGTACCTCAATGCCTCTGAAGTAGAGGAGCGCGAAGGGGGTAGTCAATTGCAAGATATATCAGAAGAGTGAGAGCAAGAAGGAGGATGGACTGGAGAAAGTAGTTCTTAGTGTTAAGGAGGGATGAAAAAAGGAGACTGCCCAGGAAGCTTATTGCGAAGTTTATCCCAGAACGATGTCTGTATCTCTTTCCGCGGATTCTCTTCTTCCCGATCACCCTGAGAAGGACTTGAAGGGCTTCCCTGCTATTCACATTGAAGAAGAGGGTAAACTCAGGTTCAAGTTCCCCACCGGGCTTAATCGGGGTCTGGAGGGAGGCCAGGTAAAACATCCTGCTCAGTCCATCGATTAGTTCGATTATTTCAATTGTTTTTCCCGAGTAGAGCCTGTCCGAATAGGAGGCGAGAGTTTCGGGGTCGGGTTCAAGGAGCCCCACGAACTCAACTCCAGCCGTTTTGAAAATCGCCTCAAGCTCTGAGGCACAGGTTGAAAGAACATTACACCTAATCTGCGCGTACATCACGTATTTTTTGGGCTTCCACCGGGGAAGGCCTATACGAGATTTTTTTCTCTGACTCCATCAAGTCGAATACTACTCTGGATTTTAAAAGCGTTGTGTTCCAGATGAAAAAGCTAAACCTAAAAACTTCTCAGTGGAGGCTTAAACGGGGATGATGAGCAGTTTCCCTCACTCCGATCTGTGACGAGGAGCCGATGCTCTGACCCTCTTCTTCTGGTATCCCTTCAAGATACCACCAAAAACGCTGAGGAAAACGCCGATGAAGAGGAGCAGGTTGTTTATCTCGGAGAGTGCGTGATAGTAGTAGCCGACGTAGAACAGAACGGCTATTCCCACCAGAACCAAAGCACCTCCCAGGACAGATTTTCTTGAATCCCCGCCAACTATATCTTCAGCGACCTTTCCCAGACCTTTCTCTCTCTGAACCAGGAACTCGTAGGCTTCTCTGCACGGGAGTCCATCGGTCTTACCAGGAACCACGTAAACAACTGAATAATCGCCTGAATTAGCCTTCAGAACGGTTATTACCTCTGAAGTCTGAGCGACCTGAAGGAGAGCATCAGTGAGGGTCTGGGTATCAGGCTCGAAAAGTTTGAGGTAGCCCTTTATGTCGAGACCTCGTGGCTGGTCGTCCGTTATGCAGTAAAAGACAATGAATCTGGCTTTCATTTTCACTCACAAAAGAGGATAGGAGAAAAAGGACTTAAAAACCTCAGCCCGCTATTTCCTGGATTTTCTTTCTGACGAGGGAGCTGACAAGCTTTCCATCGGCCCTTCCGCGGAGCTTCGCCATTGCCCTTCCCATTATCATGCCCATTGCCCCCATGCCCTTGGCCTTGATCACCTCGATGTTCTGCTGGATAACCTCATCAATGATTTTCTCGACCTCTTCCTCGCTGAGGAGCGTCAGTCCCTTCTCTTCAGCCACCTGCTTTGCAGTCTTCTCCGGGTGGAGTGCCAGCTCCTTGAATATCTCCTCAAAGGCCTCCTTCGCTATCTTCCCTTCGAGGTAGAGCTGGAAGGCTTCCATGATGTGCCCGTCGGTAATGTTTTCGACCGGGACTTCCTTCTTGAGGCCCTTAAGGACGACGACGAGTATTGAAGCCGCCAGGGAGGGTTTAACTCCCTTCTCCACCAGCTCCTCGAAGAGCTCATCCCTTTCGTCGTTTACAAGGGTCTCGGCTAAGCTCCTGTCTATCTTGTACTCCTTGACGTAGCGCTCTACCCTCTCCTGCGGGAGCTCGGGCAGGTTGGCCCTTATTCTCTCTTTCTCCTCCGGCGGCAGGAATATAGAGGGTATGTCAGTTTCTGGGTACATTCTGGCCTTTCCTGGAAGCGGGCGCATATATTGTGTATTGCCGTCTGGTAAGGCCCTTCTCGTCTCCTCAGGAACGCCTTCGATGGCTTCCCTCGCCCTCTTGATGACTTCGCGGAGCGCGTTCTTGGCTGTCTCTTCCTCGGCCGCGACGAGAACGAACGCGTCCTCCTCTCCGAGACCAAGTTTTTCAATAACCGCATTAACCTCTAATTCTGTAATTCCATAATTAGGTAATTCATCGATGTGGAAGATGCCCCTCACGTACTTCTTGGCCCTGTCGGCCATCTCCGTTCCGAGCCTTCTTCCAGGCTGAATCTCTTTCCCGATTAACCCGCGGAACTTGGGGAGCTTTACAGCTAAGACTTTCCCGCCGCTCTTAATTGCCCTCGCGATTATCTTCGAGCCGGTGTTCTGGAAGATCTCCGTCACGTCGTAGAACTCCTCCTTGATGTCCTCAGGCTTAACACCCCTCCTCTTCAGCTCGTCCCTTATCCTGAGCAGGTTCAGCTGCCTCTCGACTTCCCTCTCTATGATGAGTGGTATCATGTCAAGCTCCTGGACACCCTTTATCTCGACTCTCGCTCCGCCCCTGATCGAGACGTTGAGGTCCTGCCTGATGGTTCCGAGACCGCGCTTGACCTTTCTCGTGGCCCTTAGGGCGTCTCCTATATACTTGGCTACGACCTTAGCCTGCTCAGGGTGGTGTATGTCCGGGGTTGTGCTTATCTCGACCAGCGGGATTCCAAGGCGATCTATGCGGTAGATTACCTCCTTCTCCTTCCTCTCGACGATACGGCAGGCATCCTCCTCAAGGCAGACTGTTGGGATTCCAACGCTCCCCCAGGGGGTATCTACCTTCCCGTTCACGGCAACTATCGCCGTCCTCTGGAAGCCGGAGACGTTGGAACCGTCTATGACGATCTTCCTCATGAAGTGAACCTCATCAACTGGCTTGGCGTTGAGGAGGTAGCCTATCTGGAGTGCAACCTCAAGGGCCTCCCTGTCGGGCCCCCTCGGCGGCTCCTCGTCCATGTAAACGAGGTCGGTAAGCCTGTAGTTGCCCTCGTAGATGTACTTCCTGCCCTTCTTGAACTCTTCCAGAGCAGCAGGGTCAATCTCCCCCAGCTCGCTCATCGTGGGCCTCAATCTTCTTTCAAAGGTGAAGTCAACCTCGTCGCTGAGCTCGCTCGGGACAGGGGAGAATAACTTCTTGGTGTCGAGCTGCCTGTGTATCTCAAGACCGACCTTGAGGCCGAGCTCCTCGTAGTTGAACTTGTCTGTCATCTCAACACCTCCAGGTGAGTTCTCAAAAAGTCATCATCAAGGGTCACAATTTTGGATATTCCATAAACATCACAGACAGCAAGAATCATAGCATCGTTAGGTAGGAGCCTGTACTCCCTTCTGAGCTTTCTGCTCCTTCTGATGACTTCTTCATTCTCCCCCAGGAATTCAAGTAGGCCAGCTTCTGAAAGCTCATAGAGAAGTTCATCAAATTTTTCGACGATCTCATAAAGTTCTGGGTTCTTTTTCAGCTCTTTTTTCAGGGCGTAGACACCTTTCTTCCCAGTTTTTGATGTAAAGTAGTGACCGAGTATCACGAAAGAGACCTCTGAATAGATGGTTGGCGTTATGCATAGGGTGAAATCCTCGCTGACTCTGTCAAGAAGTTCAATGACGTCGCTGTTCCCGCTCAGGACTTCCACCCAGATATTGCTGTCAATCACCACGCGCTCTCTCTTCGATGTACTCATAGTACTCTGCCTCCCAGTCGTACTCGCTCTTCTTCAGGACTCCTGAGTACTTCTTCAAAATCGGGCCGGCTTTTCTTATCACTACCTCTACCTCGATGCCCTCAGGTAGTTCCACCTTTTCAAGAGGCTTGAACACCCCGTTCCGGTAAACGGCCTTAATACCCAATCTCATCACCTCAGGAATGTGTCAAACCTCGTGTAGGGCGTTATCTCGCCGGCGTAGTTGGTCAGCATCATTCTCCTAACTTCTTTGAGATCGTCCGTATGCCCGAGAACCCAGCCAAGCTTGACGTAGGCCGTCTCAGGGAGCATGTCCTCACATGGAATAACGCCAGCCTTTAGGAGCCTCCTTCCAGTTGAGTAGACGTTGAGGTTCACCCTCCCGTAGAGACACTGGCTCGTCATGCATACCGCCACACCGTTCTCAACGGCCCTCTCAATTGCGGGTATCATGTCGTTTGGCGTGTGGCCGAGGCCCGTTCCCTCGATGACGATTCCCTTGTAGCCCCTATCAACAAGGAACTCAAGGAGCTCGCTGGTTACACCTGGATAGATCTTGAGTATCGCGACCTTCTCCTCGAATTTGTCGTCAACCTCTACCTCACCCTCGCCCCTCTTCCTGTAGTCGTCCCTTAGGTACTCGATCTTTCCGTCTGGCCAGACCTTGGCAATAGGAACGTCGTTGATACTCCTGAATGTGTCTCTCCTGCTCGTGTGCATCTTCCTGACCTTGGTTCCACGGTGGGCGAGGCAGTAGGTGTCGCTGGTCTCTCCATGCATGACCACCATAACCTCAGCAGCGTCACTAACTGCCATCCTCGTGGCGCAGATGAGGTTCATCGCCGCATCGCTGCTCGGCCTGTCGGAACTCCTCTGGGAGCCCACGAGAACTACGGGCTTTGTGAGGTTCCTCAGCATGAAGCTGAGTGCAGCTGCAGTATAGCCCATAGTGTCCGTTCCGTGGGCAATGACGACTCCGTCCTCATCGGAGTTGAGAGCCTTCGCGGCCTCGTGGGCGATCTTTTTCCAGTACTCGGGCTTCATGTCCTCGCTCATTATATTGAAAAGGAGCTTTGGCGTTATGTTGGCTATATCGAAGATCTCCGGGACTGCCTTCGCCAGCTCCTCGGCAGTAAAGGCGGCGTGAACCGCGCCGGTCTTGTAGTCTATCCTGCTTGCTATTGTTCCACCCGTTCCTAAAATGGTAACGCTTGGGAGGCCCTCTTTCCTCGGCAGGACTTCCCTGAACTCCATCTTGGGGGCTTCCTTCGCCTTCTCAAGGATTTCGATGCCCTCTATCGCGTCTATCAGGATGCCGATGTTGTAGCCGTTGTCGAGCTTAATTGTGAGTGTCTCTCCTGGAGAAAGCTCGTAGGGCGGCATAACAAGGCCCTCGAAGGTTATCCTCTCGTCTCCTTCCCTCTTGACGACCCTGACGAGGTCCCCCACACCGAGGCCGTGCCTTTCCATGAATTCATCGACCTTTCTCTTCATTCCCATCCCCTGCCAAAGTTTATCAAACACTATAAAACGCTTGTGAATGGACTTTTAAGGAGTTTCGCGTACACAAAGTGGTGGTCATATGGAGCTGAAAGAGATAATTGATGGCATAAGGAGAACCTTAGACGAGGCTGATTCCGCAAGGGAAGAGGCTCTAAGGCTAACGCGAGAGGTTGTCAGGCTGAGCGGCGATGCCGTGAAGGCCATCCACAGAAACGACCTTGAGACTGCAAGGCAGAGGCTCAAAAGTGCCCAGCAGCTCGTGGAGATGATCAGGGAGAGTCTCAAGCCTTACCCGATGCTGTACTACTCCGGCTACGTCCAGAGCGCCCACCAGGAATTCGTCGAGGCGACCCTTCTCCTGGCCTACAGGGAAGGAAGGGAGTTCCCATCCCCCTGGGATCTAGGTGTTCCAGAGGCTGACTATCTCCTGGGCCTTGGAGATTTCGTAGGCGAACTGAGAAGGCACTTCCTGCTCCTGCTCATCGATGGCAAGGTTGAGGAAGCTGAAGAAGTTTACCGCTTCATGGAGGAGCTGTACGGCGAGCTTATGACGCTTGAGTACCCCAAAGGCCTCGTAAACATCAGGACGAAGCAGGATCAGGCGCGGCACATTCTGGAGAGAACCCTTGAGGACCTCACGAGGGCCAAGCTGAACAAAAGGCTTGAAGAGAAGCTGAAAGCGGCGGTTGGGGATGAGTGAGGGACTCTTCAAAAAGCTGGAGGAAGTTCAGAGGAAGTTGGCCGAAAGGATAGTTGAAAGGCCGCTGGAAGTCTCGAAGATTAAAACCGTAGGGGCAGTTGACGTCTCTTATCGAGATGAAAGAGCAAGAGCTGCCTTCGTCCTCTGCTCTTTTCCAGACTGCGAACTGCTGAAACAAAGGGTTGTTGAAGTTGATGTGAGCTTTCCGTACATCCCAACTTTCTTTTTCCTCCGGGAGACAAGGCCGGTTCTCATTGCCCTCGGGAAGGAGAGACCAGACGTACTCCTCGTGGAAGGACACGGGAGGGCCCATCCAAGGGGATATGGGTTGGCCTCGCACATCGGCCTTGTTCTGGGAATTCCGACGATTGGAATTTCAAAGCGGTTGTTGAGGGGCACTCCAGAGGGTTCATGGGTGAAGGTGGGTAAGGCCTACGTCAGTGTTGGACACCTCATTGACCTGCCCTCGGCGGTTGAAGTAGTTAAGACTTTAAACAAAAATGGCTATCCGCTACCGCTGAGAATTGCGGACAGGCTTTCAAGGGGCCATACTAGCTGGAGTGGGGGAGTAAATGATGAACACTAAGAGGGTTCAGAGGTTCATAACGGGCTCAGGAATGGGGACTCTGGTTTCGTTCGTTATCATTGTCACTCAGTATCAAGAATCAGTATCGCCCAGGATATCCCTTACGACCATACTAATCGGGATGATCGTCGTTGGAACTCTTTTTGAGACTAAGGTATCCAAGGACTTCTTGTCGGCTCCGATATCCTACATCTCAGGCATTGGAGCGGTGTTTCTGGTAGCGGCCTTGAGCTATTGGAATAAGGATATTCCCGGAAGCGCCCTTCTCCTGGTTGTGGCGGTTTCATCACTCCCGACATACTTTTTCCGACCATTATCACTTCTGGATGCTTTTATTTCGGGTCCAGAGTACTTCGGTGGTGCAATAACAGGACTCGCCATTGTTGGCGCAATGGGTCTCATTACAGCTGAGAACGCATTTGGCATAACTTTTGTTGCAATAACAGGTGCGCTCGTTGTGGAAGGAATTTCAGTTTTCCTCGCCATAATATCCCGCGAGTTTACTGGGAGGAAAAAGCAGGAAAAGATACGGTAATAATCGTGGACTGCATTCCACAGAAAAGCCTAACTTGGAAGACAGGCCTTACTTGCTCTCTATTTTAAACCTCGGCTCTTCTATCCACTCGGACTTACAGCGTGGGCACCTGGAGGGGACTTTTATCTCGGGCTTGAAGACGAAGCCGCAGTTTCTGCACTCTGCAGGCTTTATCAGAAGAACTTTCCCATCTCTCTTGAGAATTTTCTGGATCGCCTTCAGGTCTTCGAGGATTATCTTCACTGATCCCTTCCCGTGGAGATCAAGCGCTCTCGCCAGCTCGCTGGGGGAGTAATCCCGCTCCTCCAAAAGGCTTATTATCCTCTCCCTCCGAGTCGGCATGGGGGTAGTTTGAAGCTGGAAATAAAAAGCTTTAGGGTGGGAGCATGATAGTCGAGAAGGCCAGTGAAGTGCTTGAGAGGTATCAGCTCTGCGACCACTGCCTCGGCAGGCTCTTCGCAAAGCTCGGAAAAGGCACGAACGAGGAGAGGGGAAAGGCGATAAGGTTCGTTCTCAACATGGAGCGGGCTAAAGATGGTCTCCCACCGGTGGAAGAGCCCAAGGAATGTGAGCTGTGCAACAATGTTTTTGATAGAATCCCTGAGCTTGTCGAGAATATGAAGGAAGCAGCGAAAGATGTTGAGTTTGAGACTTTTCTCGTCGGCTCGAGGTTTCCTGATGAGGTCAAGGAGAAAGAGAAGGCGATCTGGGATGAGTTCGGAATAGAAACCGCCGAGCCGATAAACCGCGAGTTCAACCGCGAGCTTGGAAAGGCCTTTGGGAGGGCAACCGGAAAGGACACGTCAAAAAGTCCTGACGTTGTCTTCATAGTCGAGCCTTACTCCGGCAAAATTGAGCTCCAGATAAACCCCCTCTACATATACGGTCGTTATAGAAAGCTCCTTCGTGGAATACCCCAGACACCGCACCCGGACTTCGAAGAGAGCGTCGCATCAATAATCTGTCGCCCGTTTTCAAGGGCAACCGGAGGGAAGTGCGTCTTTAAAGGGGCCGGAAGAGAGGACGTTGACGTTAGGATGCTCGGCAACGGAAGGCCCTTCATCCTGGAGATAAAGCGCCCGAAGAGGAGAAATATTAACCTTGAAGAGATAGCGAGGGAGATCAACGCAAGCGGAAAGGTTGAAGTGCTGAACCTAAGGTTCACCACCCCAGACGAAGCTGAGAGAGTCCTCTCGACACCGCACAGGAAGGAGTACCTTGCCCTTGTGCTTGTGAAGGAAGGTGTTACTCCCGAAGAAGCTGAGGAAGTTGCCAAAAAGCTCACTGGACTTGAGATTCACCAGAGAACGCCCTGGAGAGTCAGGAAGGCGAGGGCCGACAAAGTGAGGGTGAGGAGAGTCCACTACGCCGAAGCAAGATGGATCGATGATAAACATTTCGAGCTGAGGCTCATTACAGACGGCGGCCTCTACATCAAGGAGCTCATCTCCGGGGACAAAGGAAGGACGAAGCCGAGCGTCAGCGACCTTCTCGGCAAGCCGGCGTGGTGTGAGCGGCTTGATGTTCTAAACGTCCTTGATGAGGAGAGATCTGAGGACTCTTCTTGAGTGGTGAAAAATTTATAAACGCTTCACCAGAGGCAATACTGATTCCCGGGTTGGGTTAGTTGGTAAACTGGTGCGAAAAGAGCGACCCCGGGAAACTCGTGAAAAGACTGGACTCTCCCTGTGGGAGTTGCTGGATTGAGTGATTAAAGACACCTGTGAGGTGATTGAAATGGTTAAGAAGGCGCACAGCTTCAGGAGGAAGACGAGGGGCAAGCTCAGCAAGCACCCGAGGAGAAGGGGCCTTCCCCCGCTTACCAGGTTCCTCCAGGAGTTCGAGGTCGGGCAGAAGGTTCACATCGTCATCGAGCCGAGCTACCACAAGGGCATGCCCGACCCGAGGTTCCACGGAAGGACGGGAACTGTCGTCGGCAAGCGCGGAGACGCCTACATCGTCCAGATAACCGACGGCGGTAAGGTCAAGACCTTCTTCATACACCCCGTCCATCTCAGGCCCCAGAAGGGATGACTATGATAGGCAGGAAGAAGCTCGAGGAGCACTACATTACCATAGCAGAGGCTAAGGAGCTCCTCGAGAGAAGGCATGCCGAAGGCCTTGCCGAAAACCCTGAGGAGCCGATGTTCTACGAGGCCAGGGTTAGCCTTGAGCACGCCGAGCGCTTCGCAAAGCTGAAGCCCGAGCAGGCGAGGGAACTTAAGGAGAAGCTTATGGGCCTCTTCGACTGGATAAACGAAAGAATAGCCGCAAAGCTCGTTGACATCCTACCAGAGGACTACCTCGACATCCGCGTCATCTTCGCGAAGGAGGAGTACATGCCGACTCCCGAGGAGGCCGAGGAGATTATCAAGGTTAGTTGACGAATACCGGCCCCTCGAGTGACTTCTTTTCTTTTCCCTTGAGGAAAGTATAAAAACTGGTAGGTGAATAACTTCTGGGGGAGAGACTATGGATAGGTACAGGAGACACTCCTATAGGGAGAGTGTGGGTAAAAAGAGGCACCACAATGAGTATGAGGAATACGCCTATGTGTTAGACTACCTTCCAGATGGATACATTGACATTGCCAGCGGGAGAAGGACCGGAAAGCCGGTTGCCCAGGTTATTGGTGAGAAGGCCTTTACGCTCCTTGAGGTTACTCCAAAGACTGACCTCATGCTCTACGAGAGGGTCTTTATTGGAAAGGGAAACAGGGATAAAATCCTGCTTATAAACAAGAGGATTTCCTACGATGAGCTTACCGACACTGCTAAGGCCGAGCTTCCGTACGTTGTTGAGGAAATCGTGAAAAACAACGAAGAGAGGTTTGTCCAGTTTTTCAACATGGCACCGCCGATAACCAACAGGCTCCACAGCCTCGAACTCCTGCCTGGAATCGGGAAAAAGCACATGTGGGAGATAATAGAGGAGAGGCAGAGAGAGCCCTTCAAAAGCTTTGAGGATCTGAAGCAGAGGGTTAAGGGGCTTCCCGATCCCGTGAAAATGATAGCAAAGAGGATCGTTGATGAACTCCAGGATAAGGACAGGTACAAGCTGTTTGTCGGCCACAGGAGGCTATTCCGCGTATGAGAGACCGCCTCTTCTCAATTATTTATAAGTACAACCTCCACCCAAACCGAGACCTTGGGCAGAACTTTCTGATAGTTCCCGACATAATAGAGCGCAACATCGAACGGGCAGAAGTGGGAGAGAAAGACACCGTCCTGGAGATCGGACCCGGCCTGGGTGTCCTCACGGACCCGCTCAGTAAAAGGGCCGGGAAAGTGTACGCGATTGAAAAAGACTGCAGGATCGTGGAGATACTGAGAAGGGAATACAACTGGCCAAACGTTGAGATAATAGAGGGGGACGCACTCAAGGTAGAGTGGCCGGAGTTCAACAAGATGGTCTCAAACCTTCCGTACCAGATATCCTCCCCGGTGACGTTTAAACTTCTGAGCCGCGAGTTTGAGCGTGCGGTGTTGATATTCCAGCTTGAGTTTGCCGAGAGAATGGTCGCCAAGCCAGGGGATAAGAACTATTCTCGCCTCTCCCTGATGGTCAGGGCGAAGGCGAGGGCAGAACTCGTTGAGCGTATTGGAAAAGGGGCCTTTTGGCCGAGACCCAAGGTTGATTCTGCTGTCGTTGTGCTTGAGCCAAAGCCTCCAGAGGAGAGGATTGACCTCAATGAAAACCTCGTGAAAGCTCTCTTCCAGCACAGAAGAAGTACTGTTTCCGCGGCCCTGAAAAAGTCTGCCCATATGCTTGGACTCTCGAAGGATAAAGCCAGGGAGCTGAGGCAGGTTTTCTCAAGGGTTCCCCATTCAGAGAGAAGAGTCTTTCAGCTGTCTCCCGAGGACGTCCTTGAGATAGAGGAGTTTTTGAAGAAGGAAGGGGTCATTGAGTCCTATCCAGCATCTCCTTGAGCGTTGAATACCTCCTGCGGGACAGCTCCGATAGGGCGCTGAAAAGCTCCGAGAGCCTCTCATCGGAAGTTTTTGATGCCAGGGATGAATAAATCTCGCGCATCACCCTTTGCGTCTCAAGAAGCGTTTTTATAACGTCCTCAATTCTGCCAGTTTTCAGAGTTCTCTTCAGATCTTTCAAGGATAAGAGGAGTTCTATTGGCTCAACATTGGTGGGAGAAAGCTCAGAAGTTCCAAACCGTTTCTGGTATTCCGCCATCAGCTTCTCGGCCGTCTCAACGCTCAACTCGGCGAGCCGCTCGCAGAGGTTTGAAGCATCATTCCCCCATCTGACTTCTTTCGCATAGTTTGAGAGAGACCTGCAGGTCTCCGCCAGTTTCAGTTCATTCTGTATCCAGTACGACAGAAGTTCTTGAGGGCTTAGTCTCTGAAGGTCTTCAATTGCTTTCTTCAAGTGGTCATAAGTTCGCTCGCCCATACCCCCTCACACTCTTTACAACACCCAAGCTTTTTTAAAACCTCTCTCCGACCCGAGTACATGATAGTCGCTATTATAGACGGCTACACCGACGAACCAGCTGGCTTGGGAGTTCCTCCTTACCTCGGTATATACCCGAGGTATGCCTACGGTGCAATAAAGAAGGCCAGGAAAGATGCGTCGATTTTCTACCTCACAATAGACGACTTGCGTGCCACATTCTTGGGTGAGGGGGGGATAGCGACCCGAAACAAGACGCCGAACTTTCCTAAGACGAAAGGAATCTTAGAAAAAGCCGACATCATAGTTTACATCGGCGGTCTCCACACTCCTGGAAAGTACCTGTCCGCAGTCCCCGGGAGCGTGGAGGAGGTAGCAAGGTTTCTCACTCAGTTCAAAGGAGAGAAAATCCTCGGCGGGCCTGCTTTCATGGGCTCCGCCAGCATGGGGGGCATTAAGATAACCAGCAGAGAACTGCAGCTCGCCCATCAGGTTTTTGACCACGTAGTCTATGGCGACCTTGAGGCATTTCTCTTTGACTACTTGAGCAATCCAAAAGATGCAGACCCGCTTCGCTTCAGGACTTATGCAGAATTAAGGGATTATGCAATTATCGGAGCAGAAGTCGTCAAGCAGTTTCCCGATTATCCTGACTTTGTTATAGTTGAAATTGAAACCCAACGCGGCTGTCCCAAAGCCATGGGAATTGGGGGATGTTCCTTCTGTACCGAGCCTGTCAGGTATCGCAGAGTGGAAGACAGGTCGGTTGAGGACGTCGTTGCAGAGGTTAAAGCCCTCTATACCCTTGGTGTCAGACACTTCCGGGTAGGCAGGCAGAGCTGTATATTCTCCTACATGGCAAAGCCAGATGGCAGGGTCCCTATACCAAACCCCGAGGCAGTTGAGAAGCTCTTCCGCGGAATTCGCTCGGTCGCTCCGAATGTTAAGACGCTCCATGTAGACAACGCCAACCCTGCTGTCATAGCAAACTATCCTGACGAGAGCAGGAGAATAGCGAAGGCCCTGATAGAGTACGGCACTCCCGGGGATGTAGTCGCCTTCGGACTGGAGAGCGCCGACCCAAAGGTTGCAAAGCTCAACAACCTTAACGCCACAGCTGAGGAGACCTACGAGGCGGTCAAACTTCTCAACGAAATTGGGGGAAGAAGAGGCTACAACGGAATGCCATGGCTTCTTCCGGGCATAAACATAATCTTTGGTCTGCCAGGAGAGACCAAAAAGAGCTACGAAATCACGTTCCAGTTCCTGAAAAGACTCCTGGATGATGGTCTGATGGTCAGGCGCATAAACATCCGCCAGGTAGTAGTTTTTCCAGGAACACCTTTGTGGCACATGAGGGATAAAGTGAAGGTTGAGAAGCACAAGAAGCTTATCCAGCACTACCGCTACAAGATAAGGCACGAGATAGACCTACCTATGCTCAGGCGTGTTGTCCCAGTGGGAACTGTTCTAAGGGACGTCCGCGCTGAAGTCTTTGATAACGGCTTAACCTATGGGAGGCAGATTGGGAGTTACCCACTCATAGTCGGGATGCCCAAGCAGGTTCCCCTCAACAAATTCTACGACGTTTTAATCGTTGATCACGGGTTCAGGAGCATAACTGGAATCCCTGTGCCGATAAATGTGAATGAAGAGAGCCCAAGGGTCTTGGAGTACATACCGGGCATAGGAAAGAAGACTGCCGTGAAAATACTGGCAAAACGTCCCTTTAAGACTCCAGAAGAGTTCTTCGAAGTTATTGGAGAGGATAAAAAGAACGTGCTAAAAGACCTAATCACCCTGTAGAGGTCTGGTTGCCCTCCGGCCATTTGAATCCGATTATGTGTTCTATGAGTGCTACTTCAGCGCGGAGGGCACTGTCAGATTTTCCTTCAAGTACTATCAGTCCTTCTCTCGGCACTGTAATTCTGTTCGTGGTAGCTCCTTCGTTGGGCCCCAGTAACACAACTGCCAGGTGTTTTCTGTTTCCAATACGCCCAAGTCCAATGAGGGATTTGGTGAAGAACGTCAGGTACCTAATGTCATGCCTTTTCAGGGTCTCTTCATATGCATAGGCCTTGGCACTGGCGTTGTCCATGCCCTCCTGAAGGCCCTTCCAGTAGTAGTACCTCTTAAACAGAGTTGAAGTCAGGGCGCTTATCTCGGATACTGCGGCAGTTCTCTCGACACAGCTGCCAACGAATTCTTCAGGAGACGATGAACATAGCTTGACGTTTGTGTCGCCGATGATTATGGTAAACTTCTCGTAAGGTGCTCTTAGTGTTACGTTTACGTCCACTTCGGGGATTCCAGTCACGTATCCCGTGACATTTACTGCGTAGCCTTTAGCGCCCGCAGGTAGCTTAAAACCCTGGAGTGTCAGATTAACGTACTCCTTGGGGGTAAGGGAGAGATAACGACCATCGGGCAGTTTGAAAACCAGGTATGTTTTAGCAGGTGCTGACTTGGACGGATGAATTGAACTCTCATAATTTGAATATCCATATCCTAGATAACCTAGAGGAGCAGCAATCAGGATTATAAGAACTAGGGCAGCAAGGAGTCTTCTGGACACATCAACAACCTCCTAGAAATTCTAACTAAAGGAAAGAGAAGAAGAAAGGCCTTCAGTGAAGGCCAGCGAGGTACTCCATAAGAGCCTCGGCGGCTGCCTTGGTGCCGTCCCTGTCAGCACCAGCGACGAGGACGACGCCGTGGCCGCCGATGGTCGGGCAGTTGTCGATGTACTTGACGACACCGGCCTTGAGGTTCTCGTCAGCAGCCCACTCCTCGTAGGTGGTCGGGACGCCGAGCTTGTCGGCAAGGGCGGCGGTGACCTTGTTGACAACCGGACCACCGACGAGGATGAGGTTGCTGTCAACGCTGTCGAGGCCGGCTTCGATGATCTCGTCGTCGAGGACAGTTATCGGGGTGGTTATCTTGCTGACGACGGCGGCCTTGGCCGGGCTGGCGGTGGCCTTTATGTCGTCGATTGTCCAGCCCTCAAGCTCGTCGCCGACGCCGAGCTCCTTGGTGGTGTACTCCGGCTTGAGCGGGTCGATGACAACGTAGGCACTCATGGCGGCGTAGGTCTTGTCGTCTTTAGGGTTCTTCTTCTTCATGATGTCGGCGACGTAGTCAACCTTGTAGGTGTCGAAGAGCTTGACCTCCTTGCCCTCAAGCTCCTCCTTGTTCTGGAGGGCGAACCACTCGAGCTTGCCGTCCTTTATGCCGAGCTTGGCTATCCAGCCGGGCATGAACTCCTTGCCGTCCTCGATGTAGCTGATGTCGGTCTGGACCTCGATGAGGGCGCTGGTGGTTCCACCAATACCAATGAAGGTGTCGAGGAGTTTTATCCTTATGCCTCCGTTGAAGAGGGTTTCGGAGTCCTTTATGTCGGTTCTGTCGTCAGTGTCGAGGGTTACTATCTTGCTTCCGGCCGGGCCTGAGACCTCGAAGAGGGCCTTGACCTTGTTGACGTCGATATCGATGACCTTGATGGTATAGTCGCCGAAGGTTGCTACCTCGTCCTTGTTGACGTACTTCTCTCCCCAGTCGTTACCGTACTCGATGTAGTCATCGCCTATGTCGAGGACCTTGATGGTCTTGCCGAAGAGGGTGATGGTGTCTCCCTTCTCAACGCCCTTAATGACATCGGCCTGGTAGAGGCTGTAGGAGCTGCTCGGCTTAACGTCACTGACGGCGTAGGTCTCTTCAGTGGCACCGAGGACTTTATCCTTGAGGGTCTTCTCGTAGGCGTTCAGGCTGAAGCTCACGTTGGCGACCACGTCGTCAACGATGAGTGTGAAGTCGCTGAACTCGTCTATGTCGGTGGTGTCGACCTCGTCAAAGCCCTTAAGCTCGATCTTGCCTATGGCCACGGTGTAGTGGATGCTGACGTCGGTAGCGTCGTGCCAGTTGCCCTTCGGGTCCTTCCAGTAGTTGTTGTCGTTTCCGTCCTTCCACTCTACGGCGTTGTATACAGTGACTTTTCCGACATCCTCCCATCCCGGGTCGTCCTTGTTAAAGATACCATCGTCCCATGGTGAGTCCTTGAGAGTAACGGTGAACTCGGGATAGTCATCCTTGTCGAAGGCGCCATTCCACCAGCCCTCAACGTCCTTAAGGTCCTCCTTAAGCTTGTAGTTCCCCTTGTAGAGGTTGTCAAAGACCGGGATGTCAGCCGGGTCGTAGGCGACGTCCTTCTTAACAACAACGCTGGCGTCCTTAACCTTAACATCCTCCTCGGTGTAGAGCAGGGTACCAAGGGCAACGGCTATGTCAGCGGCTGAAGCAACATCCTGAGCAGCGGCCTGGCTTCCAATGACGATTTTAACGTTGGGCTCTCCGTTCTTAACGAAGAAGTCCTTCGGGATGTTCGGGACCTCGGTAGCGCTGGCAAAGCCGAGGGTTGCGCCAACCATAGCGGCACCGACTGCGAGTGCCGCGATCTTCTTCACCTTCATTCCACAACACCTCCTTGGGTTGTTGGGGCTTTAGCCCCTACTAAGTGTTGTCATACCTATCTGGCCACTTGGGGTTTAAATACTTTTCGCTTTCAGACCCTTTCAGCGGCCAAAAAAAGCTCGCTGATTGCCGTAAAAATGAAAAGAAGGCTTAACCTAATGCCTACACATAATTCGCCTTTTGCCGATATTATCTAGTCAGCTTGAATGAGGTGTTCGCCTTCTCAATGGCCATGGCCTTTAGCGGCCTTATGACAAGCTCGTGAGCGAAGCCTGCCAGGTCGGAAAGAACACCCTGGATCTCCGATGGGTTCAAATCAACGATCTCTGGCTCCACTACTGATATGGCAACCGGGGCATATTTCCCCGTCAGCTGGAAGGCAGTTTCGATCCCGGAGATGAGTTCTGTAGCAACCAGGAAGCGTTTTCTGCCGGTCTTTTCGTTCTCTCCCTGCTGCTGCATGGCAAACTTGTTTATTCTGCATCCTTCGTACATGAGGGCCTTCTTGATGTCTGCCTCAACCCTCTTCTCGTCCTCTCCGTAGACTTCGACAACGAACCTGTAGAGGAGCATTCTTTCGTCGATTATCATGGACTCTATCTCTTCCCTGGAATACCCCACCTTTGGCTCTGGGAGTTCATCGAGTTTTGGATACGCCGCCAGCGGCCCGAACTTCTCCATTAGTTGCCCCATTAGATAGGATACGCCCCCAAGGATTTTCGTCAGTTGCTCCGCAGGAATCTCGATGCCATTTGTTGAAACGAGATCAACGGCCGCTGGGGCGTAGCGGATAGCCAGGTCAACAAGGACTTCAAAAGGCCCCCTGATTCTGGCCTCTATCATCCCGGAGTATGGCAGGAGATCGTTATCAGGGTCTTCAACTATCTCATCGACGTAGATGTCCTTAATCTCGACACCTTTTTCGGCCTTTAGTGATTCAACGGTCTGGCCCATGGCGCTTTCTAAAGCTTTCTTGTCGTTGGATAGGCCCTCAATGTAGAAGATAACCTCAATCGGCCTCATTTTCACCACCACATACCAGGATATCTCTTTTTTGTGTATGTGCCAACGATTGGGATGGGTTCTCCGCAGAACCCGCACCTTCCATCATCGGTCACGTTGTACTCAACGATCTCAAACCCATAGCGGACTATTAAAGGCTTTTCGCACTTCGGACAGTAGGTATGCTCACCAGGGTGGCCGGGCACGTTGCCGATGTAAACGAACTTCAGACCCTCTTCCTTGGCAACGCGGTAGGCCATCTCGATCGTCTCAACTGGCGTCGGAGGAAGGTGAAGGAGCTTGTAGTGCGGGAAGAAGCGGGAGAAGTGTACTGGCGTGTCGTCGCCCGTCTCTTCAACGACCCAGCGGGCGAAGGCCCTTATCTCCTCTTCCTTGTCGTTCAGCGTTGGAATTATGAGGTAGGTCAGCTCGACGTGGATCCCGAATTCCTTCTTCGCTATCACAGCCGTCCTCCTGCTCGGCTCCCCGCTCGGGACACTGGCTATCTTCATGTAGAACTCATCGTTGAAGGCCTTGATGTCGATGTTCATTGCGTCTATGTAGGGGGCGAGCTCCCTGAAAGGTTCCTCATTGATGTAGCCGTTGGTTATCATGAGGTTGTAGAGGCCCTCCTTCTTGGCCAGCTTTGCCGTGTCCAGGACGAACTCGTACCAGATCGTCGGCTCATTGTAGGTGTAGGCTATGCTCTCACAGCCGTACTTCTTCGCCATCGTGACTATCATCTCAGGCGTCATATCGTGGAGGTATGGGAAACTTTCATCAGCCTGGCTTATCTCCCAGTTCTGGCAGTGCTTGCAGTGCATGTTGCATCCAACGGTGGCTATTGAGAATGCACATGAACCCGGCCAGAAGTGAAAGAGCGGCTTCTTCTCAACTGGATCGGCCGCTATCGAAGAGACCTTCCCATAGTTGAGGGTGTAGAGCCTTCCGCCTATGTTCTTCCTAACCTTACAGGAGCCCCGCTTACCATCGTCTATGATGCAGTTGAGGGGACAGAGCCTGCACCTCACGCGGTTGTTTTCGAGCGGCTCCCACCACATCGCCTCGCGCATGTTCTCACCCAGTTATCATAGTTCCCCTTCACGTTTAAGCTTTTGGTATTCGTGGTAGAATTCCCTAAGGGTAAGAAACTCGGCGTCCCTTGAAATGTGGAATTCTATCAGCCTGCGGAGGTTTTCAAGGGCACTTTTGCCAGTCCCAAACCAGCAGTCCGGCCTGAGCCTCTTGCTCATTCTCACGAATTCCCACGGATGGAATATGTAAACGATTGGGTCTTCGAAGCGTTTGTGGAAGGGCTTTTGCAGTGTCCACGGAAGGCGGGTAACTATGGACGTCGTAGTTGCTGGGACTTCGAGCAGGCCCGAAATCTCTGTGACTCCTCTTCGCCAGCCCTTGTGCTTTGCCTTCGTTGAATCAACTAAAAATCCGAGCTCTTTAAGTATTGGATAGTGGTCATCTGGAAACTGGAAGTTGGGCGCTCTGAAGGAAACGACTTTTCCAAACCGGGAGAGGATCTCTCTCGCTTCAGAAAGCCGGCGTCTAACCTCTTCCCCGGGGAGTCTGTCAAACCTTTCATGTTCAAGTCCATGGCACCCGAGTTCATGTTTTTTGGCTGCTCTTCTGGCGAGTTCGGGGAACTTTTCTGCCATTCTTCCAGTAAATAGAAACGTCCCTTTGATTCCGCTGTCCTCCAGGAGGTCCATGACCAGAGGCAGGCCTTCTTCCATCCCTCTGGTGGACGAAGCAAACGGCGGACAGTCCTGCTCGACATCAAACGTGAGGATAACTTGACCCATCCTTTTCCGCCTCCTCCAGGGACTCCCGGTAAACCCTCTCAACGGACTTCACAACGACGCTCCAGTCGTAAACCCTTTCCACCCTGCGCTTTCCGAGTTTTCCGAGTTTTCTCTCCAGGTTCTGGTTGTTTAATATTTCGTTGATGGCACTGCTGAGCGCCCGGGCGTTTCCAGGGGGGACTAACATACCGCAGCCGTCAACAATCTCAGGGATACCGCCTACTTTTGTTCCTACTACGGGCGTCCCGCTTGCCATCGCCTCAAGAAGGACTATTCCAAAGGCCTCGCTCAGGCTCGGGAGAACAAAAACATCACTCGCGCGGTAGTATAGGGGGAGTATCGAATAGCTGACCGTGCCGAGGAACTTCACCCTGTTGGAGATTCCAAGGAGCTTTGCCTTGTTGCGGAGAACGGGCAGCATGCTCCCTGAACCTGCAACCAAAAGGGTTCCATCTACGTCTTTCATGGCCGATATGAGAGTCCCCACTCCCTTTCTGGGCTCAAGACGCCCGACGTAGAGGACGACTTTCCCATCAAGGTTCAGGAGCTCTTTGGCCTCCTCTTTGCTCACGGGAATATCAAACCTTTCGATGTTGATCCCGTTGGGAACTATCCTCACTGGCACTCTTGTGAACCTCTTTATGAACTCTCTGGAGGCCTTGCTGACTGCTATTATCCTGTGGGGGTAAGTTAAGTGATAGCGGTAATAGGGATAGCTTGCCCGTGACATGGTGCGTATTGTGAAGGAGTTCTCGTAGTTTATGCTGTGTGTCGTCACGACACTGCCCTTGCCGAGTTTTCTCGCCGCCATTGCAGCCTTCAGGGAAAGGGGGGTAAACGCATGGTGCCCGTGAACGACCTCGTAGCCCCTGACTAACGGCTCGAGCAGGCCGTAGCCCTTCGCAAAGGCAGAGACGTTTAGGCTTGCGCTCGGAAAAATCTTGCCCGGAACTTTGACGAGCCCGATGCCGAGTTCCCTTAGCTCGTCCTCTTTTCCTGTTTTTCTGTTGTTCGTGATTATATCAACTTCATGCCCTCTCTCCCGCAGGTACAACGCGAGGTCATGCATATGAACGGCTACCCCGCCGAGTTTTGGATAGTACCAGTCGCTGACGAGCGCTATTTTGAGGGTCTCCATTTTACCTCGACCTGCAGTATCTAATGTGAGCCTTTTAAAACATTAGCGGAATTCAGTTTAATCCAATCTCGAAAAATGCTCCCAACCAAGTGGGAAAAGCGGCTTTCTGCCCATATAAACTCCGTTTCCCTCTCTGACCTGCCCGATAACGGTAAAATCAACTTCAAGCTCTGAAATCTTTTCTGGTGGCACGGTAAAGAGAAGCTCAAATTCCTCCCCGCTTGCGAGGGCTAACTCAACGGGACTCTTACCAATGACCTCAGCCACTTCATACACTTCCCCACGTATCGGAAGCTTCCCGGAGCTTATCTCAATCCCAACACCACTCATTTTGGAGATCAAATGAAGCTCCTTAGATAGGCCGTCGCTTATGTCTATAGCCGAGTTCGCAGATTTACTGAGGATAATTCCCTCCTTAACCCGTGCAATGGGTTCAAGGAACTTTTCGTAGAGGGCTTTTCTGGTGCTCTCAGACACTTCGAGGCCGTACTTCCATACAAGATAGCCAGCGAACGCCCGCCCTATATCTCCCGTCACACAAACGAGGTCACCGGGCTTTGCACCCGACCTGGTTAACAGCCTTTTGGTTTTTCCAAGGGCAATGCCGTCTATTATCAGGTCATCCGCCTCATTGGTGTCTGCACTTAGAACGGGGATTTTATAGTAGTCGAGGGCCTCTCCTATGCCCCGGGCAATTCCCTCAATGTAGTCCTCATCCAACCCCTCCGGGAGTCCAAGCGAAAATAGAAAACCGATGGGTTCCGCCCCCATAGCTGCAACGTCGCTCACGTTCATTGTCACGGCTTTGAACCCAACCTGCTCTGGAGTCATTATGTCTGGAACATCTGTTTTCCTGACGAGCATGTCGTTCGTGGCAACGAGCCACTCGTCTCCTATCTTTAGTGCGCCGGCATCGTCTCCAAGGGGGAGCTCACCATGCCTTTTCAGGTGCTTGAGGAAGAGCTCGATTATTTCTGACTCCCGCATGATATCGCCTCCGAGGGTGTTAAGACCATAAAACAGAACCCCATGTGGCAGAAAAGCTTTTCACCGTCTCGAAGGCTGAGGAGGTCTTTATCTCCAGTTACCAGTGCTTCAACTTTTCCCGAAACTGCTGCAGCGATTATTGGATTGTCTTTTGGATCCCGCGAAATAGGCGGAATTTTTCCTGTTTGCACTTTGATCGAGAACTCTTCCAAGAGCAAGAGGTATCTGTCGACCTTATCAGGAGAAATCCCAAATTTTCCAGTAAGGACTCTTCTAATTTCATCCTCTATATAATCTGAGATGACGTTCTCGTGGAGTCCCACAAGGCATTCCCAGAGGAGCCGCCGTTCGTTACCGTGCCAGAAGTAGGCAGAAATGAGAACATTTGTGTCGAGCAGAACCCTCATTCCCCATACCTCACTTTCCTTACTGCTTTGGCAACGTCCTCCTCTGAAACTCCAAGGGATTTTGCCGCTTCTTCTCCTTCTTTGAGGATCTCCTCGACGTCGATATTAAGTTTTTTCATCACTATAACGTCCCCTCTGGAGAAGATTAGCAGATACTCCCCCTCCTTTATACCCAGCTTTTCTCTGAGGCTCTTCGGTATCACGATCTGACCCTTCGAGGAGACTTTCACGACCTCCATGAGTATCACCGTAAGAAATTCCAACTTTCTTACTTATTTGACTTTCGGAGGAATTCGGTTATGCTCCTCTGCTTGGGCTTTTCCTCAACGTTGGGAACTTCAACCTCGATGGTCTCTAGGTCTTCAATTCTCGCATTCCTTACCTCATCTGGCAACTTGATCTCGCCGTACTTGCCCCCTCCGCCGGAGATAACGATGAGCTTGCCCTTTCTGTATGCCCAGACTGCCTTGGCTACCTCCTCGTGAACCTTTGCCAGCTCCTCGACGGGAACGTCAACAAGAACCCTTATCTCGCTTCCGAACTCCCGCAGAAATCTCTCCCAGACAAGCCTTACAGCTTTGGTCTCGACTCCTTTGCCGAGAACCATCGCTATTATCTCGGCGAGGGGGGCGAGGTGCAGGTAGGGCGGTCTGTCCTTCGGCCTCTCGGTAGTGTCTGCAAGCTCAAGGATTCTGTCCCTCACGCCCTTCTTTATTCTCCCGCCGCACTTTGGGCACTTCCAGCGGAAGGCTTTGGCCTCTTCGAGGGAGTACTTGGTGTAACAGCGAGAGCATGCGGTAAGGTGGTACTTGCCGAGCCTCGGGTCGAGACCTGCGTTGAGGACGATCTTTCTCCCGCGCTTCAGTATGGCCTTCCGGATTTCTTCGAAGGTAGCTTCATTAACCTCAAAGCGGTTGAACTCCCTTCCAAGCCGGTGGGGCATCGGTGAGTGGGCGTCGCTGTTGCTGAGGTATGTAAGTTTGTGGTGGGCCTTTATCATATCTGCCATCTCGCTGTCAGCCGAGAGGCCAAGCTCGAGGAAGTGAATTTTCGCTCCATTGTAGGCTTCCTTAAGTGAATCATACTCCTTGTAGAGGCTTGTCCAAGGTGTAAATGCGTGAGCTGGGCCTATGAGAACGTCGAGCTCGTTGGCAATGTCCGCTATTTCGGCAGCCGAAAGAGTGAGATGTGGTCTTCCCTCGCTCTCGATGTCGGAAGAATAAGGCTTAAGCCTCTCCCTCATCTCGCGGACGGTTTCGATGTTCGGGAAAATAAGGACGTGGTGAACCCTTCGGGTATCTTCAACCTCGGTCGTGAGGAGGAACCTGATGCCGTTTCTCTCGTAGGTCCCCTCGTCTACCTTTTTTGTGTATTTGAGAAGCTCTTTCTCCCAGTTTGGGTTGAGGATGTCTCCCGTGCCAACCATTTCAAGCCCCTTGAAGCGGGCGTTTTCGGCCAGATTTGGAATAGTCATTGCCTTGGAGACAGCCTTTGAGTAGCGCGAATGAATGTGCAGGTCGGCATCAACTATCATAAAGATCACCTCAGTCTATGTACATCCCCTCAAGGCCGCGGTAGTAGGCGCGGTATATGTCCCTTTTGGTAACAACCCCCACGAGTCTCCTGTTGGTAGGACTCTCAACAACGGGGAGAAGGTTCTGGTCGTAGGCCATCAGCTTTTCGAATGCCGCCTCGGCCGTTTCGGTTGGATAGGTAACGGCGTAGGCTCTGTTTAAGAACCTCTCAACCTTCAGCCTTTTCACGGATGATGGCTTCTTCAGGATGTCCTTGATACCTATTATGCCTACGACGTTGAGGTTCTCATCAACCACAGGAAAGCAGTCGTGGGCGGTTTCACCAATTAGATGCTCAACGTCGAAGAGGGTCATGTCCTTTGTTACATAGACGGGGTCTCTGCTCATTATTTCCCCAACTGAGATTGTCTCAAGAACCACGGGTCTTCCAGTCCTGACACGGTAGCCCTTTCTCAGGAGCTTGAGGGTGTATATGGACTCGCCGTTGAGGAAGAACCTCGCCGTCAGGAAGCCCATCGTTGCTGATGTCATAACTGCCGGCAGAACAGCATAGCTCCTCGTCAGTTCGGTTACCATGAGTATCTGCGTTATCGGGGCCTGCGTCATCCCGCTGAAGAAGGCCGCCATTCCAGCGAGGGCATAAACAGTTAGGTTTGGGGCAAGGGAGGGAAAAGCCATTCCCACAAGAATCCCGAAGGCCACCCCGAACATCGTCCCTATGTAGAGGCTCGGTGCGAAGACGCCTCCGCTGTTTCCAGAGCCAACGGTCAGTGCCGTTGCGAGCATCTTAACCACCCCAAGGGTAAGCAGGAGCCCGAGGGTGAGCTTTCCGTAGAAGGCCAGCTCCATTCCCTCATAGCCTATTCCAAATATCCCATACGTTGGGAAGAACATCCCGAGAAAACCAACTCCAAGGCCGCCGATTACCGGCTTTAAAAGCGGGTTGATCCTCAGGTCCTCAAAGGCGTTGAAGACGCGGTAGATGAACCTGGCGTAGAAAGCCGCGAGAACTCCGAGGATTATACCCAGCAGGAAGAAAAAGGGAAGCTCGAGGAGGGTATGCCCGAGGTTTCCGGGGATTTCGACCTCAAAGGCCCTCTTGAGTATGGCGAGTGTGATGGCGTTTCCAGTAACAGAGGAGATGAAGATTGGGACTAAGTTAACGGAGAAGGCCCCCATATAAACAACCTCAAGGGCGAACATCGCTCCAGCGAGCGGGGTGTTGAAGGTTCCCGCTATTCCAGCGGCCAATCCACAGGTTACGAGGAGCTTCTTCATCTCCTTTGAAAGGTTGAACCACCTCGCGAGGATCGAAGTCAATGCCGCACCTATGAAGCCTATCGGCCCTTCCCTGCCCACACTTCCTCCAGAACCAATGGTTATGGCTGTGGCAACTATTTTTGCTACTGCGAAACGGCCCGGTATGTTGCCTCCCTTGAAGATGACCGCCTCGATGACCTCCGGTATTCCGTTTCCCCTTATGTCAGGAAATTCAACAATGATGAAGGCAACAATGAGCGCACCCAAAGCTGGAAGAAGAGCATAGCCCAGGTTTAGCTCGCCTACCTGGTAGGAGACTACGGGCAGAATCTTACCGAAGAAGAAATCATGAGTCCAGGCTATCAGAACTCTGAAGAGGACGGCACCGAGTCCCCCAACTACCCCCGCCATCAGCGAGAACCCAAGCACCGTTGCCCACTTCTTGATGTAGCGACCGTTTGAGGTTGCCATAGTATCCTACCGATGTTGGGGCTTAAGCTTTTATACCCACCGCCCCAACTGGTTTTGGTGAAGACTGTGAAAGTTGAAGGATTTGTAGCTGCACTCAGAGAAGCCGAGACGATAGGCGAGCTCTTTAAGATACTCCAGGAGAAAGGCGCCCCTGTTCTCGAACTGGACGGCGGAAAGTTCCTCATCGTGGTGGAAGGGGACTTCGAGGGCAGACCCTTCTGGACCGAGATAAACGGTGAGAAGGCCAACCAGGCCCTCGGCGATGCCATGCTTAACTCATCGAGCTTCCCATTCAAGTGCAAGAAGCCCTACACCGGTGGAAACGTCATATTCGTGAACTTCGACGACATAGAGGTCGAGAAGTTCCTGGTTGCCTACCGCGACCCCGACTACGGTATCTTCTATCTCGTCGAGAACGGCGAAGCTAGGGAGATAACAAAGGAGGAATACGAGAAGCTCCTTCCCGAGATGCCCGAGTTCAAGGTAAAGGGAATGAGCGAAGAACAGATGGACATGATGGGTGCTTTCTTTGGATGAAAAAGGGAGAGGCTCACTCAGAGCCTTTCAGCTCCTTTATCTTCTCCTTTGTTTCCTGTATTCTCCCGACCTTCTGAGCGGCCTTCTCCGCCTTCGCCTTCTCTATCTCTGCCTTGAAAGCCCATTTGAGGAGCGGCGGCGTTATCAGCACTGAGACCGTGATGAATATCAGCGTGGCCGCTATAAACTTCGGAGCGTCAGTTGAGGGTATTGCCCCGCCGTGGATTGCCACCATGAGGTTAACGAGCGCTACTTCAGTCCTTGGAACGGAGCCTATGCCCATCTGGAGCGACATCCAGAAGTTCTCCCGCGTGAAGAGGAAGTCCCTTCCCCTGCCCCATGCCGTTATCCACGCTCCAAAGCCCCTGCCGACGATCTTTCCGACTATGGCTATGACCGATAGAACTGCCGCGAGGGTTATTGCATCGCCGTGCTCGAAGACCTTAAGGTTGAGCATAGCTCCAGTGTGGACGAAGAAGAACGGAATCAGGAGGCCGTAGCCTATCGCACGGACATCTTCCATAATGCGCTTACCTTCAGGGAGCTTCGAGAGTATGAGGCCCATCATGAAGGCGCCTTCGATGGCCGCTGCAAACCACCCTTCGGCTAAAGCCGCGAAGAGGAACATCATACCGATGGCCATCCCCAGGATGCCCTTCTCCACGTGAAGCCTCTCCGCGAACCTGATGTAGTGGTCGATGAAGTACCATCCAAGAACGCCCGTTATGATGAAGAAGGCAACTATCTTAATGCTCAGCTCGAAGAGACTTCCAGTACCAACTGCAAAGATAATGAGTGCTATGCCCAGGAAGTCGTCCATGACGCTCGCGCTGAGGGAAGCTGCCCCGACCTCGCTCCTCAGAACGCCGAGATCCATCATGACCCTCACTGTCAGTCCTATGCTCGTGGCTGTCAGAAGGACGCCGCCGGCGAAGGCCTCCCTGCTCGGGTAGCCCATTGCCATGAGCGCCCACCAGCCAAGAACGAGCGGAACGAAGACTCCGAGAACGGTGGAAACCGTCGCCGTGAGGCCAGTCTTCTTGAGCTGTTCTATGTCCGCGTCAAGAGCGCCTAAGAAGAGCAGGAAGATTATGCCGAGCTTCGCCAGAAACTCAGCGATCTGATTTAAGACGGACTCATAGCCCATTCCGCTGACAATGGGCAGATAATCGGGAGCAACGTAACCGAAGTAAACGAGGTTGCCGAGGATCATACCCATTATAAGTTCGCCGAGGACTCCGGGGAGCTCAAAGCGCTCTATTATGCTGTCGCCGATTTTGGCCAGGATTAGGGCGATGCCTATAGTTGCTAGAAGCCACGCTACCCCTTCCATTGGGCACCACCCACCCTGAGCAGCCTGAGGAACTCGTCTATCAGAATTCTCAGGCTTATCTCGCCGACCAGCCTCTCTCCTTCGACCACTGCCAGAACTTGGGCCTTGTAGCGCCTCATCTTGATGAGTGCATCGAGAACCGTTGCCTCTTCCTCAATCGTTAGAGGGTGCCTGTCTGCGACGTCCTCAGCCTTGGTCGCACCGCCGAGAAGGGACCTCATGCTTCTGCTCGTCATTCCGAGCTTGAACCTGTGAGACTCTGGTGGGAGAAGAATGTCAATGACGTCCATGTAGCGGATGACTCCGACGAGCTTCATACTCTCCCTGTCCTTCACGACCCAGACGTGGTGCCTCGTCCTAAGGAGCTTGAGGACGTTGAGGAGGTCAGAATCAGCGGTTACGATGGGCATTGTATCGAGCCTAGGCATTATCTCAGAGACTTTGAGCGAGTGAAACTTTTCAAGGGCCGCTTCGACATCCATATGCTTCACCGGGCGTAAGATTTGAAAAAGTCCTCTTAAGGGTTTCTGAACGGTGAAAAGCAGAAGAGCATAGAAAAATGCATTTTTTCACGGTGATGGATACTGAAAAAAGAACGCAGAAGGCTCAGCGCCCGAATTTTGCCATTGCACCAATGGAGTAGAAGAGGAGCTTTGCAGCCGTCAATGCCGTCGGATCGCCGAGCTTTTCACCTGCAACCTCCATTATGTCAAAGCCCGCTATCTCCTTCTTCTCGACCAGCCATTCTATTGCCTCCACTACCTCCCAGAACCTTAAACCTCCCGCCTCAGGAGTGCCCGTTGAGGGCACCATAGAGAGGTCAAAGACGTCGATGTCGATTGAGAGGTAAACCGGTTCGGGAAGGGCCTCTACGAGGTCAACGAAGGCGTCAAAGCTGTAGTCCCTCGCGTGCACCCACGGGATATCCCTCTCCCTTGCAAAATCGACTTCCTCTTTGGTGCCACTCCTGATTCCGAATATCGCTTCCTTTACCCCTAGCTCGCTGATCCGCCTCGCGACGCAGGCATGGTTGTAGGGGTTGTCTTCGTAGCTGTTGCGCAGGTCGAGGTGGGCGTCGAAGACGACGTAGCTTGCTGGCTTCAGTGCTTCAACTGCTCCAAGCGTCTGGGAATGTTCTCCGCCTAGGAGGATTGGAATAGCCTTTGGGTTTGCCTTCTTGAGCTCTTCAAGGGTTTCCCTTACCCTGTCTGCCGTTTTCCTCGGGTCTCCTGCGACGACGGCAATGTCTCCGATGTCGGCTATTGGGAGCTCCGCTATGTCAAGGTCGTAGTCTAGGATGTAGCTCTCAAGGTTCAGAGTCGCCTGCCTTATTAGGGTCGGCCCGAAGCGTGCCCCAGCTTTGTAGCTCGTAGTCCCGTCGAAGGGAACCCCCAGCAGGATGAACCTGGCTTTCTCGGGTTCTACGAGCGGGAACTCCAGCTTGAGAGTCTCATACGTGTACAGGAACTCCATTCTCTCACCTAAAGGCAAAAATAGAAGAGGGCTTAAAAGCCTTCACCTGACTATCATCACGGGAGGCTTTATCACCCCCACAACGTCCTCGAGGAGAGAGCCTATCCTCGTCTTTCCGCTCTTTCCGTACGCACCCATCACGACAAGGGAGTACTTCCCGCTGTTTGCCTCCTCAAGGACTTTCTCGCGGGCGTTTCCTTCGACAATCCTGAAGGAGCAGTTGATACCCTCCCTCTGTCCGAGCTCCAGAAGGGCGGAGATAACGTCGTGGATGCCCTTCTTCATCTCCTTCCAGGCAGTTTCCTCGAACTTCTTGAGCTTTTCAACGTCGCCGCTTCTCATTGCGAGGCTTACCGCTATCGCCTGCGCCTCCTTCCTGTCCAGGACGGAGAACAGTACCACCTTAGCTCCCTTTTTCTTCGCCACCGAAAACGCATGAAGGGCTGCCTTTTGGCTCCACTTTGAGCCATCCACGAGCACGAGTATCCTCATATCCACCACCTCACAACCCAACGTACCTCAACCAGATTATAGCCGTCCCTATGGCCACGGTCGTTACCATAATGGTCATTCCAACCTTCAGGAAGTCGTTGAACGTTATTCTCACGCCCTCGCGGTGGGCTATACCTATGACGACGACGTTCGCGCTGGCACCTATGGCAGTACCATTCCCTCCGAGGCACGCTCCCAGTGAGAGCGCCCACCAGAGCGGGTAGGGGTTCATGTGATTACCCATTGCCTTTATCAGCGGTATCATAGTCGCTGTGAATGGGATGTTGTCAACTATTGCACTTGAGAACGCTGAGAACCACGAAATTATCAGGACTGCCTCGCCCTCGCTGTGGATGTGACTAACCATCCAGTTGGCGACCTGGGTGATCAGACCCGTCTCAACTAGGGAGCCAACGATTATGAACAGGCCGCCGAAGAAGAAGAGCGTCGCCCACTCGACTTTCTCAAGTGCGTGTTCAGGTGACGCTCTGCTCCAGAGGAGCAGTATTGAGGCTCCTGTGAGGGCTATAACAGCAGGCTCAACACCAAGTTTGTCGTGGAAGAAGAATCCAATGACGACACCAATGAGCACTGTTATGGACTTTCTGAAAAGTGAGGGATCCCTGATGGCATCCCTTTCGTCCAGCGACATTATAGTCATCTTAATTGCTTCTTCGTTTTCCTTGTGAGAGTTCATCTCGGCGCGGTAAGCGAGGTAGATAATTCCAATGGTCGCAAAGAGGTCAACGAGAGCTATGGGTCCCATGTTGAGGATGAACTCGTTGAAGCTGAGGTTAGCTGCGGAGCCTATCATAATGTTGGGCGGGTCACCGATGAGCGTCGCGGTTCCGCCGATGTTCGAGGCAAACACCTCCGAGAGCAGAAACGGTATTGGGTTCACACCCATTTTCTTGGTTATATACAGGAGCATTGGCGTCAGGAGGAGAACCGTCGTAACGTTGTCGAGAAACGCGCTGACGACGGCCGTCACCACCGAGAACAGAAGGAGGACTTTCATCGGGCTTCCCTTTGAGAGTTTGGCGGTTTTTATGGCTATGTACTCAAACAGTCCGCTCTCCCTGGCTACGTTCACGACGACCATCATTCCCGCAAGGAGGAGTATCGTGTCGAGGTCAAGATACTCCGGCACTTTCTCCCACGGAACTATCTTAATCAGGAGCACCAGCGATGCCCCGACCATTGCCGCTACCGTGCGGTGAATTCTCTCGCTCATTATGAGCCCATAGACGCCTATGAATATCGCAAGTGCTATCAGCTCCATTGGCTCCATTTTCATCACCTCAGTAGAGAACAACGGGCTTTTCAACGTGCTGGACTATCCTAAAGACAACGGGACTTACGCGGTGTGTTCTCGTCGTCTCGGAGCCGTAGTGACGGGAGATTACGAGTAAGTCGTATTTCTTGGCAATACCCTCAACGTACTCAGCCTTGTCCCCGAAGGCTATTTTCCTGCTAAACTTGATGTTCAGATCGCCCAGCTTTTCTTCAACCTCTTTGAGGAAAGTCTCGGCAAATGCCATCTCCTTTTTTCTGAATTCCTCGGCAGCTTCTTCTCCGAGTGTTTCACGTATCATTTTGAGAACGCCCTCGTCGATTACGTAAACTATCCGGACAGCCGCTTCTTCGAACGCTGAGAGTGTCTCGTGGACTTCCTCTGGAACTTTTTCAGAGAACCTGTCAAAAACGAGCAGTATGGAGTTTATTTCTGGAATCACTAGCTCCTCCTCGGTTAAAAAGAAGTTCTCGTAGGCCTTGAGTATTTCCTCATACCTTGTGCCGGCTATGTTGTTAAACTTTCTGAGTATTACATCGTGAAGCCAGCCCATAACTACCCCCAGCTGGGGGAGAAAAGGCCCTCTTAAATGAGTTTCGTTTCAAGTTAAAACCCAAGGGGTGTGAAAGAAAAACAGAAAGGATCACTCGCCCCTGATCTTCTTTATCTGAATTCTACCGAGGGTCTCCCAGTACTCGACGGTTATTCCCTCGGTGAGCTGGCCCTTGACCTCGTCGTCGACGCCGCCCTCGATCGGGACGTCGAAGGTCTCGTAGGTCTCCATGTCCATGAGCTGGACGGTATCGGGGGTTATGGCAATGATCTGACCGACGCGCTTGTCGATGATCGGGACGTCAACTTCGGCGCTGGTCGGCTTGACGATGCTCCTGACCTTGCCGTCGAAGATGCCGACGGCCTCGATCCTGGCCTTGGCGGAACCGTGCTTGCCCGGTGAGGAGACCGTAACGTTGACGATCCTGCACGGCTCACCGTCTATAATTATGTACCTGCCCGGCTTGAGCTTGCTGACCTGAACCTTAGTCTTGTCTCCCATCTCACATACCTCCCATAAGCGTTCTGGTTTGCATAGGAAGGGGCATTTAAAAAATTTTTGAAAAGGGGAGCTACCTTTGTCTTCCGCTTCTGAGAAGCATACTATTAAATGCCACGGGCACTAGCAGTATCAGGCCGGTAATGGCCGCGAGTTTCATGGCAAAGATCCCGGTAAGGGAATAGTAAAGGGAGCCAAGCCCTATCACGAGCATTACTGCGGCTCCGAGGGCAGTCAGGAGCTTTTCATGGGATTGGAGGCTCTTGAGGGAGGGATATGCCTCGATAGCAGCCAAGATTCCCACGATACTGAACGGGAGGAAGATGAATACCTTAAATAATGCCTCGTTCCACATGGCAAGGGAAATCGCCAGGCTCAGGACTGAGACCGTTGCTAGGGCGTTTCTTCTGTTTGTCTGGACGACTTCTGCCGTCATCTGAGCACCCATCTCTATAAGGACTATTACCGTTGTGAAGCCTGCCATGTATAGAGATATCAGGAGGGAGTATACCATTAGTTTGGCTTTTGGGAGGACGTCAAGGAGAATGGAGGGTATTAAGTAGAATGCCTGGATTGACTCGTGAACGGAGACTGATGGATTCCCAGTGTATGATTTCAATGTCTGGAATTCCCGATAGAGCCTGAATACCTCTTCTGGGGATGCGTTGGGATTGCGAACGGCGTCTTCAAAGGCCTGGAAGGAGGCCCCAAGGGAGTAAGCTACAGTGTACGAGGCTGCAATGCCCAAGATCAGCTGAAGGACAAAGACTCCCAACAGGACTCTCTCCACGTTCAGTTCTTCTGGAGAAAAGCTTCCTATGACGTAATAGACGCCGGCTCCCAAACCAAACGCCAGCAGGATCCCAGAGAAGAATGTAGCCAACCCCTGTATGTTTAGGGGCGAATCAAACGACCACATACTCGAGAGCACATGATCCATGTATAGCTTTGCCTGCTTTGAGACTATCACCGATGAGGCCTCGTTGCGTATTAGAAAGACAGAGACAAGTGTTAGGACTATAACCAAGACTGAGAGAACCGCTAAGAGTTCGACAGTTCTGCCCTTTGCGAGAAGCAGGAGGAGTGCGGCTATTAGGATTGTCAGGATCGCCAGGGGGACTATGAAGCTGCTATCCTGCCCGAGAAGGAATATCATTGCCCATCCAGAGAGATACGCCGTGATTCCAGCAACTATGACAAGGAACAGAACGAACGTTATCATCAGGCCTGGAGTACGCGAGACCTTGAACATAAACTCATAAGGTAAATACCTTGTCCTTTTGGTACTTTCAGTCTCAGAGCGGATTAATACGAGGACTGCAAGGGAGACTAATGCCCCTATCAGTATTCCTTTGAGACCGAAGATTATGTTGTACTTGGGAAGAAGGACGTAGTTCAGTACTCCTATAATATAACCTGTTATCAACAGCGCCATCAGAGTGTTAATCCTCTTCATTTTTCATCACCTCTACGGTAGAGCGATTTGAATTGACAATACATGTATCGATTGAATTAAAAGATAAAAGCTTTTTGGAACTGAAAATTGGGGAGCTTAAAACTTGTGGATACTCAATTCCACGTTCAAAGTCCCAGGGCAGCCTCAAAGTTTACGATGACTTCGCTTACTACCGTCCATGCCATTAGAGGCTCACGATACAGGCTGACTTTCGTCCCCTCAATAGGCCTCATGAAGTCGCCGTGGGGAAAACCTCCGACTACAACGACGGGGTTCTGGTGGGAAGCCAAGATCTCTCCGAACGACCTGGGCCTTATTAGCTCCCCTTCCTCGTGCATTATGAAGACCGTATCAGGGTTTATATCTTCAATCAAAGATTCAAGCGGTTTCTTTTCTATCCTCAAAAGCTCTAGCCCTTCCGGAACGGCACCCTTCTTAAAGAGGCTCTCCATGAGACCCAGGAATCTGTTGTAGTTCCTTGGAAGCCGTGTTTCGGGCTTTATGTGTATCACTTCATCGTTTCTCGTGTGGACATAGACCCGCAGGAAGCCCTCTTTGTTCGCTATACTTTCGAGGGCGTTGAGGAGGCAGATGTGGACTATATCTGGCCTTCCGCGCCTGTCGCCGTCCGGGAGCTTCTTCAGTGCCGCGTGGTGGTAGGTGCTGTCCAGTATCGCCTCTTCTGGCCTCTTCTTCCGTCTTCTTGCGTAGTTCACGACTGCCGGATGGTCTCTAATGCTCTCCGGAACCAGCTCAAGCTCCGCCTCAGCTATTATCAGGTGAAGCATTTCCCTCCACCTCCTCTAACGTTATTCCCCTCTCACGGATCTCACCAACTATTCTGGAGAATGTGTCTATCCGCATTCCCAGTATCTCAGGTGGTATTACACCGTAAATGCAGCTTCCCTCTGCCACTATCCTGGCTATTATCGCGGCTGTGAAGCCCGTGACCCTGCTCATTGAGGTGAAACCATCTTTTTCCTCATCGTACAGAAGGTAGGACATTCTCTTTCTCTCTCCATTCTCAACGCCTTCTCCCTCAACCAGCATTATCGAGAAGTCCGGACTTTCAAAGCTCATGAGGGGAGATATGACCTTCAGTGTGAAGTCAAGGTTCTCTTCCCTGAAGAATCCCAGCTCGCGGAGAACCCTCATCTTTTCAAGGTGACCCGGCCAGCGGAGAGTCCACTCCTCAAGGGTTTCGGCCCTTACACTTTCCAGCAGGCTTCTCAGACCGTCGCTTACGAAGGCCTCGAACTCCATGCCGTTTATGTTGACTTCCCTGATTTCACCCAGTGGGTCCACTGTAGTAACGGCACCGTTCCTGATAACCCTCGCCGGCCTAGTGTATTCTTCAATTAAATCTTTAGGTGACCATGTAATTCTGTAATAAAGTGGTGGCTTTGGATCCTTGGGCAGGCCTCCCACCCATATCCTTCCTTCCTCAAGAGTATCAAGCTGATTCCAGATTCTGCCCATTAGAATGTGACTTAACCCCGGTGCAAAGCCAGCGTCAAAGATAACAGTCACGTTCGCCTTTTCGGCTCCCTCTTTCAACTCAAGCGGGTTTTCGGGCATGAAGGAAACGTCAACCATATCAACGCCTGCCTTGATGGCCGCTTTGATTGACCCGTAGCCAAACCTCCCGGGCAGGGTGCCAACAACGAGGTCAAAGCTCTTCATGACCTCGACTAGTTCTTCGAAGTTGGCCGCGTTAACCTTCAGGGGAGTGGCGAACTCCCCAACTGCCTTCAGCTTCTCGCCGTCTATATCTCCGACGTAAACCTCGAACTCATCTCTCAAATCCCAAGCAACGGCCCTTCCAACGTTGCCCGCACCCAGAACTAGAACCTTCATCCTATCACCATCCTGACTTATGGAAGCATGCCTTATAAGGTCTCCCGACGTATATTGAAGAGAAGCAGTAAAAAGGTGCCGTGCCCGCTATGCTTGAGTTCCTTCGGAGAAAGCGCCTTCGAAGAGAGAACGAAGATGAAAAGGCCCTACTCCACATAAGCGACACACCTGAGAGGGCTTACCCCAGGATAGCGCAGCTTATAGATGAGCTTCATCCTGAGTACATAGTCCACACTGGAGACCTCGTTGACAACATAAAGCTTGAGAGAAGACCTGACCTGAAACCTCTCTACGTGGGCGGAGTCAGAAAGCTTGCGAGAATTTTGAAAGGCTCAGGGGCTGAGCTTTACGTTGTCCCCGGCAACGAGGACGATCTGGAAATTCTGAAAGAGTACTTCGAGGGTTCAGTGGTGGAACCTGGCACGGTCGTTGAGATAGAGGGGGTAAAGTTTGCACTTGGCCATAAACCGGAAGAAGTTGCGAGATTGGATGCAGATTTCAGACTCTACGGGCACAACTTCGAAGTGATACCAGGAGGGCTAAACGGCCTCAGAAGTATCAACATCGTCTTTCTTCCCTCAAGGCGGGTTGTAAAGATAGGCTATCCCCCGGGCACCGATACTCACCGGGGTTACAAGCTCTGGAGGGGATTGTGATGAGGTTTATGCGGTTTGGCCCTTCAATCCTGTTTTTGAGGACTCCTCACTCTGAGGCGGTCAGCGAGGACATCACGAAGATATTCGGGGCTAAGCCAATTCCAACTGATCGGGCGATAAAGGAGAGCAGTGAGTTTGAAACTTTGCTCTTCGTCACCTTCGAATGGCAGAAGGAGACGATACCACCCGAGTTGGGGTTTTTAATCAGGGACTCAGCCCGCTCTGTTTTGGCGGCCATCATAAACAACGGCCTTCCAATAGAGAAAGTCCACGTGGAGAGTACGATAATATTCCTTAGAGTCCCTGAAAAAGTAGAAGAAGCCCTAAAGTTCCTGTCTGAAGAGCTCAACGGCGAGGTAATGTCCCTTAGGGATGCCCTGGACGAAGGCGAGGCGAGGGACACCGTTATAGCTGTGACAAGAAAAAGGCTCTCCTGTCCTCTCGGGCCTGAGGAAGTTGAGGGTGCAGTCCTCGTCAGGGAGCACTTCCTGAAGGTCTACCGCCGCTTGAGCATAGAGGCCCCGATGCTCCTCCTCAAGCTGATGCCGGAGTGGAACGAAATCACGATAAAAATTTACGACACGGAGAAGAGGTACGAAGAGAACATCGCAAGGCTCATGATGGTTCTCGAAGACCTTGACCTAGGCTTCGTCGTTGGCGAGGGCTGGGACTGGGACTATCCGAGGCCGTTCATGCGCGTTCCGGTTTACAAGCTCAAGCTCCTGACCTGGGAAGACCCTGTAAAGGTGAAGTTCTTCCTGAAGGGCCTCGAATACAGGGACTACAAGAGGTTCTGCGACATAGACGTCTTCGTGGAAGGGAAGAAAATAGACTGGATAAAGCTCGGAAAGTTCGACTCGAAGTTCGAGCTGGCGAAGGCAGCTAGGGAAGAGCTGGAGAAACACCTGAGCGAGGACGTGAAGAAAAGGCTGCACGAGATCGAGGAAAAGCTTCTGAAGGAAGCCGAGAATGAAAAGGGTTAGAGCTTCTTAATCTTCGCAACGAAGAAGCCGCTCGTCCCGTGCCTGTCCGGGTAGAAGCGCCTCGCCTTCTTTATTTCCTCGCTCAGCTCGATGCCGAATGGCTTCGTCAAAGCCGGCTCACCGTATCTAAGCGGAAGGAGTTCAACCTCAAAGTTGTCCAGAACCCATTGGATTACGAACTCGTTCTCCTCTGGTTCAAGGGAGCAGGTGGAGTAAACCAGAACGCCACCCTTCTTCAGAACGCTCAGGCCCTTCTCAAGGAGCTTCATCTGGAGCCCCTGGCAGAACTTCACGTCTTCCATTGTCCTGTTGGCTTTTCTCTCGGGGTTCTTGTGGATAGTTCCGGAACCTGTGCAGGGCGCATCGAGGAGGATTTTGTCGAACTCGACGCCGAGCTCGTCTATGTGGAGCGACGAGCTGTGGAAGAGTATGGTGTTAGTAACGCCCAGCCTCGACAGATTGAGCCTCGTCTCCCTCAGCCTGTCCTCGCCGACATCGAAGGCGTAGATTATCCCCCCGTTCTCCATCAGCTGGGCCATGTAAGAGGTCTTCCCGCCGGGGGCGGCGGCCATGTCGGCGACGACTTCACCTGGTTTGGGCCCGAGGGCAACGGGAGGATACATCGAGCTCGCTTCCTGGATGTAGAGTAAGCCGCTTAGATATTCGGGAGTTGAGGTTATCGAGAAGGGTTCCCTCGTGAGGCAGAAGCCCTCCCTCGCCCAGGGAACTCTCTTAAACTGAAAGCCCTTCTTGTTGAGGAGCTTAGTTAGTTTGTGAACCTCGATGCGGAGCGTGTTAACGCGGAAGCACCTCGGAAGAGGCCTTTCCATCGCCTCGGCTATCGCTAAAGCCCTCTCACCCCAGAGCTGGTAATAGCGCTCCGCGAAGGTCTTTGAGTAGCCGAGGCTGAAGAGACGTTCGAGCATGTTTGGGAGTTAGGGAATTGATTTAAAAGGTTCGCCGTTTGCAATGCCTACAACTCGAAGAGACCTTCCTCTGCATGGTAACAAGTGCAAAGACAAATGGAGAAAAGAGTCCAAAATCACACCTTAATCCCGCCCATGACGAGGGCCATAACTGCCTTCTGGGCGTGGAGCCTGTTCTCGGCCTGGTCGAAGACGACGCTGTTCGGGCTGTCTATGACATCATCGGTGACTTCTTCTCCCCTGTGGGCCGGGAGGCAGTGCATGAAGATGTAGTCGGGCTTGGCGTGCTTTACAAGCTCCTTGTTGACCTGGAAGGGCATGAATATCTTTCTCCTCTCCTCGGCCTCGGCCTCCTGTCCCATGCTAGCCCAGACGTCGGTGTAGATGACGTCCGCATCCTTGACAGCCTGAACAGGGTCGTGGAGGAGCTCGAAGCTTCCGCCGCTTTCGGCCGCGTTCTGCTCGGCCCACTTGATTACCTTCGGGTCTGGCTCGTATCCCTCTGGGGTGGCAACGACAACGTTGGCACCGAGCTTGGTTCCGGCTATCATGAGGGAGTGGGCGACGTTGTTTCCGTCACCGACGTAGACAATCTTAAGTCCCTGAATCCTGCCCTTCTTCTCGAGGATGGTCTGGTAGTCAGCTAGGGCCTGGCACGGGTGTGAGAAGTCCGAGAGGCCGTTTATGACAGGGACGCTCGCGTACTTGGCGAGGTCCTCAACGTCCTTGTGGTCGAAAACCCTAGCCATTATTCCATCGACGTACCTGCTGAGAACCCTTGCCGTGTCGGCTATGGTCTCACCCCTCCTGAGCTGGAGGTCCTGGGCGTTGAGGTAGAGGCCGTAGCCGCCGAGCTGGTAGATTCCGACCTCAAAGGAAATCCTCGTCCTCGTCGAGGGCTTCTGGAATATCATGGCGAGGGTCTTGCCCTCAAGAACGCGGTGCGGCTTTCCAATCTTGTTCCAGATCTTCATCATCTCGGCAGTCTTGAGAATAGTCTCAAGCTCCTCCCTCGTGAAGTCCTGGAGGCAGAGAACATCTCTTCCTGCAAGGCTAACCACCATGTGCATCACCGTATAGAACTGTGGAGCGAGTTTAATAACCCTTTCGTCGGAAAAGGGGCTCGGGGAGCGAAAGGGAGTTGGGGGAGAAGAAAGACAACTTTACAAACGCAAAGTTTTATCAGTATGGCAGAATGCTGGCTCAATCTTGGGGCTTATGCTCACTGAACTACACTCTCCTCGGAGATTGTCCCAACTAGAACGGGGTAGAAGATATAAAGAAGTACTACATCTCACTGCAGGTGGGCAGGATGGACAATGGAATAAGGGTAAAGCTTGTCAATTATACAAAAAAACCTCTTGAAACTGTCACATGGGCGGCTCTCATAAGCTACTGGGATGAATGGGAAACTGAGACCTTCGGGAGAATGAGCGACAAGGACGTTGAGATGCACCTTCCGAGGGTTCTAGGTTATGGGCACGAGAGTATCCTCGAGCACGCGACGCTGACCTTCGCCATAGAGGGATGTTCCCGTGTTTGTTCGCACCAACTTGTTCGTCATAGGCTTGCTTCTTATACCCAGCAGTCACAGCGTTATATCGTGTTGAACCCTGAAGACGTTGAGGAGACCTTTGTCATTCCAAGTGGGATAAAAGAAGACCCGGAGCTTCTTGCTGAGTGGAAGGAACTCATGAAAAAATCCATCGAGCTCTATAAAAAGAGTGTTGAGCGCGGTCAGCATCAGGAAGACGCGCGTTTTATCCTTCCCCAAGCTGTCAGGACGAAGATAGTCGTCACGATGAACCTCCGGGAGCTGAAGCACTTTCTGGGACTCAGGGCCTGCGAGAGGGCGCAGTGGGAGATAAGGGAAGTGGCCTGGAAAATGCTCGAGGAGATTGCAAAGAACGACGAGCTCAGACCGATAATAAAGTGGGCGAAGCTCGGGCCAAGGTGTGTCCAGCTCGGCTACTGCCCTGAGGGAGAACTGATGCCCCCGGGATGCTGGAAGAGGACAGGGGAAAAGTGGAAAACGCTTTTTGAGGGTTAGAAACCTTTGGTTTTAGAAACGGTTTTATTTCTCTTCTCTAATGCCCCTCCGGTGATGGCCGTTGAAATCACGGAGATGGGAAGTGGAAGTTAACGTCGATTGGGACGTCCTTAAAACTATCCTGAGCGAGCCGAAAAAGACACTGCTGTTCTTCCCGTACTTTAAGGAATTCGACGGACAAAAAGTCAGATTTGAAGTGCCTAGGTTCATATTCAATTTTGGCTATGAGTTTGAGTTAGACGTTGGGTTTGGGAACAGCGAGGCGATATATACCTTCAGAGGGGAGCGGGGAATACTCACAGTGACCTTTAAAGTCCAGAACGGCCGTCTCAAGGTAACCGCAGATTGGGCGGGTTTTGGAGAGGCCCTGATGGGCAAGCCCTTGGAGATTTTTGCCAGCGGGATAGCGGAGGCAGTTCAAGAGTTCTGCACCTCCCTTAAATGTCCCGTGGTTAAGGTGTCCGAGGAAGGGGGAGAAGTTACCAGGATAACCCCTGATAGTGCACCTGCTCTCTTAAAGAGACTTGCGCTTGAGTTCGGTACCAGCTTCATGGTAGAAGGAACCGCGGATGACGGGACTTACCTGGCAGCAAAGGTAGTTAACGGAAAGCTGGTTGAACTTCGTCTAAAACAGGGAACAAGGGAATCCGTGATAAGCACCGATGTCAGCGTGGTTGAACTGGATGAGGGTCTGTTTGAAGACTTACCCTTGGACAGAAGCTTCAAAATAAAAGTGAGAGAGCTCACTCCTTGAGAACTTCGTCTATCGCCTTTTTCAGCTCCTCGTAGGCTTCCTGCAGGGACTCTGGGATGACCTTCGTGTCCGCTATGACCGGCATGAAGTTGGTGTCCCCGTTCCAGCGCGGGACGATGTGAAGGTGGACGTGGTCGTCTATCCCCGCTCCGGCCACTCTTCCAAGGTTCACGCCGAGGTTGAAGCCATCAGGGTTCATGGCCTTCTTTATTGCCTTTATCATGAGCTGGGAGAGCTTCATTATTTCCAAAAGCTCTTCATCTGTCAGGTCTTCCCATCTCCCGACGTGCCTGTATGGAGCCACCATGACGTGGCCGGGGTTGTAGGGATAGTTGTTCATTATCACGAAAGCATGCTTCCCGCGGTAGAGGATGAGCCTTTCTTTATCCCGGTTCTCCTTCGGGAAGTCGCAGAATATACAGCCCTCATGCTTGGGTGAGCGTATGTACTCGATTCTCCAAGGTGCCCACAGGACTTTCATTTTCTCACCTCCAGCGGGAGAAAGAGGGGGAACTTAAAAGCTTAACTAGAGCTTCGCCCCCGAAAACAGCAGAACGAGATAGGCCGCATAGAGGATCAGGAAGTAAAACCCTATCCTTCTGTCGAGGCCGCCAGAGCGCTTCAGTTCAGCTATCATTGGGAGCATGGCCATGAGGACGAGCACGATGGTTAGGGTCGATGCACCGGTCGGGATTGGCCTTATCAGTGAGGCCAGCCCAAGAACTACGAGGGCGTTCATTATGTTCGCCCCAATTATGTTGCCGACGCTTATGCTTCCGCGCTCCCTTATTGCCCCGTAAAGGGCGTTCGTCATCTCGGGCAGGGAGGTGCCGATGGCAACAATGGTGGCACCTATGACGTACTCCGCCACCCCAAGGGCCTCGGCGATGTTTCTGCCGCCGTAAACGACGAGCCTCGCCCCAATAACCATTAAGCCACCATATATGAGGAGTAAGACGTAGTCGAGGGCCGTTGCCTTTGTGTGACGTTCAGCTCCACTTTCGCGTCCCTTTCTGAAGTGCTTCTTGTAGAGCCACCGCAGGTACAGGGCGTAAGCTACGAGAAGGAGGGCACCGTCAAGCCTTGAAAGGGTGCCATCAACGGAGAGCAACATGAGGAACCCGAGAGAAGCAAGCATGACGAGGGAATTCTCATAAGCTCCGCTACCAGCTTTTAGAGGTCTTATCACTGACGCAAGGCCGAGAATGAGTGCTATGTTGGCGAAGATGCTTCCGAGGGCGTTGCCGAGGGCTATACCCTCGGCCTTAGTGATGCTTGCCATCGCACTGGTTGTTATCTCCGGCAGCGTCGTTGCGAGGCTTATGACTACAAGGCTTATAATTAGGGGGGAAACCCCCGCCTTTTCGGCGACCTCTACGATTTTATCCGAGAGCCTGTCTCCAAAGACAACGAGGAGTATTATTCCGATAACTATTGAACCTGCCCACACCAGCATTTCCACTTTCTCTCACCGGCGGGAGATTTGAAAGGGTGTTCATAAAGTTTTATCCAACAAACCTTTAAACCCCATGCCTTAATCACCAAAGGTGATAGATATGAAGAAGAGAAAGGGACTTCTCATAATCCTGGACGGTCTAGGGGACAGGCCGATAAAAGAGTTCGGCGGAAAAACGCCGCTTGAGTACGCTAACACCCCCAACATGGACAGACTCGCCAAGATGGGAATACTCGGTCAGCAGGATCCGATAAAACCCGGCCAGCCGGCCGGAAGCGATACCGCTCACCTCTCAATATTCGGCTACGACCCCTACAAGGTCTACCGCGGAAGGGGATTCCTCGAGGCCCTTGGCGTTGGACTCGACCTCAACGAGGACGATCTGGCCTTCCGCGTTAACTTCGCCACCATCGAGAACGGAATCATAACCGACAGGCGCGCTGGAAGGATAAGCACTGAGGAGGCCCACGAGCTTGCTAAGGCCGTTCAGGAGAACGTCAAGCTCCCGGTTGACTTCATATTCGTCGGCGCGACCGGCCACAGGGCCGTCCTCGTCCTCAGGGGCATGGCGAAGGGCTACCGCGTAGGGGAAAACGACCCGCACGAGGCCGGAAAGCCGCCGCAGGAGTTCACCTGGGAGGACGAGGAGAGCAAGAAGGTCGCCGAAATCCTCGAGGAGTTTGTCCAGAAGGCCCACGAGGTTCTCGACAAGCATCCGATCAACGAGAAGCGCAGGAAGGAGGGCAAGCCGCCAGCAAACTACCTCCTCATCCGCGGTGCTGGAACTTACCCGGACATACCGATGAAGTTCACCGAGCAGTGGAAGGTCAAGGCCGGGGCCGTTATAGCCGTCTCGCTCGTCAAGGGCGTTGCCAGGGCGATAGGCTTCGACGTCTACACTCCGGAGGGAGCAACTGGCGAGTACAACACCGATGTGATGGCCAAAGCCAAGAAGACCGTTGAGCTGCTCAAGGACTACGACTTCGTGTTCCTCCACTTCAAGCCGACCGACGCTGCTGGCCACGACAACAACCCGAAGCTCAAGGCCGAGATGATAGAGAAGGCCGACAGAATGATAGGCTACATCCTTGAGCACATCGACCTTGAGGATGTGGTCATAGCGATAACCGGCGACCACTCGACACCGTGCGAGGTTATGAACCACAGCGGCGACCCGGTTCCGCTCCTCATCGCTGGCGGCGGAGTCAGACCAGACCACACCGAGAGCTTCGGCGAGAGGGAGTGCATGCGCGGCGGAATCGGCAGGATAAAGGGCCACGACATAGTGCCCATAATGATGGATCTTATGAACAGAAGCGAGAAGTTCGGTGCGTGATTTCCTTTTTTCTGTTCTTAAAACTTCTTTTGCCGGAATAAAAAGAAGAAAGAATTCAGCCCTCAACGGGGCAGGTGACGGGCTGGAAGTTGTAGCCGTAGGCCTCTGGATGGATGAAGTAGGAGAGCTCCTCAAGGGCCTCGACGAGCCTCGGCCCCGGCCTTGATATGGCGTTGTCGTCGCTGACAAAGTATATCCTGCCGTTCTTTACGGCATCTGTGTCCGCGAGCGGGCTGTTGCAGATGTCGTCAATGGTGGCTCCCGCGTGGGCCGATAGGATTATTATCTCCGGGTTTCTGGCGACGGCCTCTTCAAGGCTGACCTGGGCCCAGCTAGTAGCGTCGTGGAAGACGTTCTCACCGCCGGCGAGTTCGATGAGTGAGTCCTGGAAGGTGCCGTTGCCCGGGACGTAAAGCGGATTCCACCAGCTTATGAAGAGAACCTTCGGCCTCGTCTTATTTGAAACGCGGAACTGAACGTCGGCAACCTCGGCCTTCATGAACTCGACCACTCCTTCGGCCCTTTCGCTCTGGTTAAGAACCTTCCCAAGGAGTTCAACGGCTTCGTAAACTTCATCCATGTTCTTAGGGTCGAGTATTATGACCGGCGCTATCTTCTCAAGCTGGTCGAGGTACTGTAGGTGCATCGAAGTGCCTATTATCAAGTCAGGTTCGAGAGAAGCTATCACCTCGATGTTCGGGTCGCTGAAGCCCCCTATTATTTTCCTGCCCTCCTGAACTCCAGGGGGATAGTCGTCAAACTTGGTAACTCCTATGACCCTGTCGAGGGCTCCGAGGAAGTAGAGGGTCTCGGTGATGCTCGGGGCGAGTGAAACTATCCTCTTCGGCTCCTTCTCGATGGTTACGTTTCTGCCCGCGAAGTCAGTGATGGTTAGAGGATAGTAGGGCTTGGCCTTCGGGCACTCGCAGGATTTTGTGGCAGTTTCAGTCGGCGTCTGGGTCGAACTGGGGGTGGTGCTAAGGGTCGCACTCGGTGTGGAAGTGCTCTGGGTCTGGCTCGGGGTCGTTGAGCTTCCCGAGCCTCCTATGCACCCGCTCACGAAGACGATGGCCACTAAAAGAAGCGCTCCAAAGAGCTTGGTCTTCTTCATTTTTATCACCTGGATTATTTGTCCGGCTGTGGGTAGACTTGAGGCTTAAAAAGTTATTGGATAAAACGGCCAAAGATTGGGATGGCTCTAGGGGGAAATTTCCAACAACGCCCGAACTAAGGCATCGTTTTCCTCAGGCTTCCTGACCGAAAATCGGACATATTGCGGAAGGCCAAAGCTCGTGCAGTCTCTCACGAGCATCCCCTTTCTCTTCAGCTCCTCAACTGTCTTTTTGGCATCTCTAACGTACTTTATGAAGAAGTTCGCATCGCTCTTGACTCCAAGGGCTTTCTCAATCCGCCTCTTCTCCCGCCAGATTAAGGGCATCGTCCCCTTTAAGTGCTGGAACCTGTCCTCCAGCAGGAACTCAAGGAAGGCAACACCAACCGATCCTATCGCCCACGGCATTCTGACGCTCCTGAAAGCTTCTGGAAAACCCGCCACGTAGCCGACCCTTATCCCCGGCAGGCCGTAGCTCTTCGTGAACGTCCTCAGCTTTACGATGTTCTCCCCACTGGGGCTTTCGGGACTTTCAACGAAGTCGATGAAGGCCTCGTCGAGGACGAGTAAAGCGTTTCTGTCCTCAACGGCATCCAAGAGGGGTCCCAACTCCTTTTTCCCGTAGAACCTCCCGTCCGGGTTGTTTGGATTACAGAAGAAGACAACTGAATCTCTCTCAACAAGCTGGGAAAGCTCTTCGGGGTCGTTCGGACCTTTGACGACCCTCGCTCCAAAAATTCTCGCAACTCTCTCGTACTCGCCGTAGGTGTGGGCTGGCACTATCACCCTCCTGCCCCTCAGCGCGAGGATTCCAAGGAGGTAGAGGGCCTCGGTTATTCCTGCAGTTACGGTGATCGGTTCGCCCACAAGCTCAGCGAGACCCTCCTCAAGCTCTTCATAGTAGGGATAGTGGCCGCTTATCTCTCTGGCCCTTTCGAACATCTCATCCAGCCACTCGGGCGGATAGGGATTCAGGGAAGCCGAGAAGTCTATCAAACCTTCCTCTTTTCTCCTTGCCCCGCCATGGTATGCGGAGAACTCTACAGGCTTAAGCATGGACATACCCCCGTTGCGAGCAGTAATACCACAACTATAACCCACCCAGTTACAACCAGCCAGTAAATTCTCAAAGCTCGTTTTATGTCCTCGTTTTTCGGCTCTTTCCCTGGAAAGCGGTAAACTCCGGGCTTTTCGAGCCAAACGCCAAGGACCGCGCTCATCGCCGCCATTGGCTTGTCGGAGTTTATCTTGAACCTTGCCAGCCTGTAGTACTCAGGAACTTTCCTCCCGCCGAGGGGAAGGTAGAGAAGAACGGTCAGCCGGGCAGGAATGAAGTTCAAAGCATCGTCGAGCCTCGCTGAGAACTTGCCGAAAAACTCGTAGCGCTCGTTCCGGTAGCCGAGCATAGCGTCGAGAGTGTTTACGGCTCGGTAAATCACCGCTCCCTGAAGTCCAAAAAGGAGGAAGTAGAAGAGAGGAGCCACAACGGAGTCGTTCAGATTCTCCGCGAGGCTCTCTATGGCGGCGGAGTTTAGATGGGCCTCGTCGAGGACTTTTGTGTTCCTGCTCACTATCATTGAGACTGCCCTTCTCTTTTCCTCGATATCATCCGTTATCGTCCTCGAAACGTGCTCGTGGAGGCTTTTTATGGCAAAGGAACTCTTGAGGAGATACGCCGCTAGGAAATAGTTTAAGGGAAAGGGCGCGTAAAACGGCACGATCGAGAGCAGAAACGCGAAGGTGATTACAACCAGTGCAGTGAGAAGGCCGGCAGTGAAATCAAGGACTGGAGAGCGCCTTTTGTAGCGGGAGTCGATAAAGCCAGCTATCCTCCCGAACCAGACTACGGGATGGAGCTTTGCAGGAGGTTCACCAAGGGTTAAGTCCCACGCGAGTGCCAGGAGAAAGGGAACTAAAGCGTGCATCCTGAGGACTCCTCCCGTTGGTTACTGCTACACAGTTTTTGCTCATGGGCGCAATGGATAAAAACTCCATGGGGTTTATAGCTTTGGTGGTGACCATGGAAACCAAAAGGTGTCCCATGTGCGGTGGAACGATGGTAAAGGGCAAAAACTACCAAGCCGGATACGCTCGATACTTCTGGGAGGCGCCCTGGAAGCACGGCCTTAGAGATGCCATAAAAGGCCCTACTCACGCATATCCTTGGCTCTGCCTTGATTGTGGGGCCGTGATTCCCTACGTAGATGAAAAGGAGCTCCAGAAAATACGAGAGGAATATGAGAGGGTTAAACTGGAGGGGAGGCTTTGAGGGGAGTCGCGTTCTTCTCGGGTGGCAAGGACGGGCTTTATGCCCTCCACTTAGCTGAGAAAAAAGGAATAGTGGTGCCCTACCTCCTCACGCTCAAAACCACGATAGGCCTCTCCCCTCACTGGGAAAATCTAGAGGCGCTAAAGACGCTGGCAACTGCCATGGGAAAGGAGATGCTCACTTTTGACATGAAAGAGGGGAGCGATGCCCTGGCAGAGTTCATAGGCTCCATTGGAGTTGACTACCTCATAGCTGGAGACGTTTACCTCGAAGACCACCTGAGGTGGGTAAAGCTTCTTGCCGAGAAAGCGGGCATAAAACCGCTCGAACCCCTCTGGGGGAGGAACACTAGAGAACTCGCTGAGGAGATGCTGGAAGCGGGCTTTAAGTGGGCTATAATAGCCGTGAACAAAGAAAAGCTCGGGAGGGAGTGGTTAGGCTACATCTTCCGCTCGGTTGAGGATTTGGAGAAGTTCCTGGAAGCGAACCCCAGTGTGACCCCGTCGGGGAAGCAGGGGAGTTTCACACGGTCGTTTTGGAAGCTCCCCTCTTTGAAGAAAGGTTCGGCATCGAAGTGAAGTTCGTTGAAGAGAGCGAGCGGTACCTGTGGGCGAGGTTTGGGTTGAGAAAGACATAATAACGTTATAGGTGTTAGGCGTATTGAGGTGAGGATTATGGGGGCGTCCGAGATCGTCATACGGATCAAGGTACCTCCCGAGTGGGAGGGGATGTCCGAGGCCATTAGGGAAAAGGTGATCCTTGAGGTCTCCCAGGAGATACAGCGGAGGATTGAGGAGGCAAGAAAGTTTGAGGAGATCCTGAAAAAAGCTCAACCAGATGAAGAAGGACTCAAAAAGCTCGAAGAGGAGATAAAAGAGTCAATAGCCCGGAGATACGGGGCGGTATGAATGGAGCTTGTGCTCGATTTCAACGTCATCTTCTCGGCACTCCACGGAAGAGGCGTTGCCTACAGGATTTTTATGGAGAACCACGTCCTTGAGAGGTTCCGATTCTTGATTCCAGCCTATTTATGGGAAGAGCTTGACTCCAAGCGCGAAAGAATATCGAGGCTCACGCATTTGAGTGAAGACGAAGTTGCCTACGTGCTTTCGATTATACGGAGACAGACTGTCGTAATTCCCGAAAACATAGTCCTTCAAGGGATGGAAAAGGCCAGGGAAATTTGTCCTGATCCAAAAGACATCCCATATGTAGCCCTCGCTCTGGCACTCAACGTCCCGCTTCTCACGGGAGACAAGAAGCTTGCGAAATCTGTTGGCGGATATATCAAGGTTTACACTCCCAGAGAAGTTTTGAACTTCCTCGAAGGCAGGTCTGAGCTATGAACGCTCAAGAACTCCTCCAAAAGCTCGAATCCAAAGGAGTAACCCTGGAGGCGATGCTCGACACGGCCATGGAGCTCTACATCGGAGAGGAAAAAGAAGCCGCCAGAGAAAAGCTCAGAGGTTTGATGCTCCGTTACTTAAACGATATCAACGTCCAGGCCCTTTTGATGGCCGCCCTGCTTCTCGAAGAAGGTTTCAAAGTTGAGGGCGACCCCGTGAACCTCGTGGCTGATGAACTCATCGGGATAAACCTAGCGGAGTACATCGGCGGAAAGATGGCGCTCTTCAACTTCTTCTACTACGACACGAGGAAGCCCGGAATTCTGGCTGAACTTCCACCGTTCCTCGATGATGCCATCGGCGGGTTTATAGCTGGCTGCATGACAAAGCTGTTCGAGGGAGAATTATGAGGAACATCCTGCCCTTTCTCACGAGAATCCCTGTCAAAGGAGATTTTGAAAAGGCCCGAAACGAGCTTTGGGCCTTCCCACTCGTGGCACTGGTTAGCTCGGCCCTTCCAACCCTTATCCTGTATCTCGGACTTCCTCTCTCTAATTTGCTTGCGGTTCTCGCCCTCTACTGGACGATCGGTCTCCTCCACCTTGATGGTTTGGCAGACTGGGCCGACGGAATAATGGCCAAAGGCGACAGGGAGAGGAAAATTGAGGTTATGAAGGACGTGAACACGGGTATAGCGGGGCTTTTTGCGGTCGTGATAGTCCTCCTCCTTCAAGTTTATTCCCTCCAGCTTCTCCCGTTCTACGCGCTCTTTCTGGCGGAGCTGAATTCCAAATACGCAATGTTGTTGGCTCTAGCAACTAAACGGCCCCTTGGAAAAGGATTGGGTGCGTACTTCATGGAGGGGATGAACGGAAGACAGCTGGCACTCGGGACGCTCCTCTATGTTTTGTTGGGCCTTTCAGTTGTCCTGTTTGAGCCGAGAGCCCTAGCCGGAATCCTCGGGCTCCTCTTTGGAGTCCATATCATTAGGATCTCTCTGAAGAACTTCGACGGTTTGAACGGGGACTGCCTCGGGGCTACTGCGGAGATAACGCGCGCTGGAACACTCGTGGTTATGGCGCTGGTGTGGTGGTATCTGTGATAATCATCCTCGCGGGAGGCAAGTCCACACGCATGGGCAAGGAAAAGCCCGTTCTGAAAATAGCCGGCAAAGAGATGCTCCTCTGGGTTTACGCTTCCGCTTCCCGGGTTGATGAGACCATTGTGGCCCTCTCAAAAAACACGCCGAAGACAAGGGAGCTGTGCCTTCGCGAGGGGATCCCCTTCATGGAGACCCCTGGGAAAGGCTATGTCGAGGACGTTCAGTGGCTTTTAAATGAGTTCGGACCGTTTATAAGCTCCTCATCGGATATTCCCTTCGTAAAGCCGAGCGATTTCTATGCCGTTAAAAAGGCCTTCAACGGGAAAACGAGCCTGACCGGAGTTTTGCCTATACAGAAAGTCCCAAAAGACCTTAAGCCACTCGTTTATCGGGGCTACGCAATAGTGGGCCTCAACGCGGTTGGCTTCGAGGGGGAGGGATTCTTTGAGCTTGAGAACCCGCTTTTGGCCCTGAACGTCAACACGCCGGAGGATTTAAAGCTCGCGGAGAGGATAGCGAGGCTTGTGAGAAAAGTTATATTTGGGTGGGAAGACCTAACAACGGGACGGTGATGGTATGGTAGAGATTGCCCGTTTAGGTGTCTTCCCTATTCGGAAAGTGTTTTCCAGGGAAGAGGAGTTCAGTAACTGGCTTGTTGAGAACATTAAAATTCTCGAAGAAAAAATAGGAGTAGAACTCGAAGACATTGAGAGGGAATACCAGATTGGAAGCTATTTTGCGGATATAGTTGCGAGGGATGCCAATAGCGAGGGAATGGTAATCATAGAGAATCAGTTCGAAAAAACCAATCATGATCACCTCGGAAAAATACTCACTTATGCATCGGGATTAGATGCAAAAATCATAGTGTGGATAGCCGAGAAGTTTTCAGAAGAGCATAAACAGGCACTAAACTGGCTTAACGAGAACACTGGCCAGGATATCGGATTCTTTGGAATTGAAGTGAAGGCTGTGAAAATCGGAGACTCCCCCTATGCGGTTGACTTCGATATCGTCGTAATGCCCAATCAGTGGAGGAAAATCAGTAAGAGTGCCATTGAACGATTGGGACCCAGGGAAGAGACTTATCTAGATATCTGGAGAAGAGTCCTGGAGAGATACGGCAAAAACCTTAGGCCACGGCCAAGATACAGATTCGTGTTTGGTAGTGGCGTCTCTGATGTTCCCTACGAGTGGCGTATATGGGAATACAAATTTTCAATTGGAGTCTATATAGGAAAGCCCTCTCCCGAGGAGAACGAACGGATACAGGAATGTCTTCAGGAACGTATTGACGAAATAGCAAGGGCAATGAATGTACCAATCGAAGAGATCAAGTGGGAGGAACCATACGGAACTACTAGAGGATCAAAGAGGTTGTGCATCTACTACCCCCTCACGAAGTCCCTATTCGAGATGAGCGAAAAAGAAAGGGAAGCCCTAGCAGAAAGAATGGCATCTGAGATGAAAAAACTGGAAAAAGCTACGAAGAAAATTCTCCATCGGTGTCGCTAAAGCCCAAGTCTCTGGATTATGTACTCGACATCAACGCTCTCCCTCACAACCCGGGTAAACTTCTCTATCTCCTCTTCGATGCTCCACTCCTCGACCTTAACAGGCTCAAGGCCCTTCTCGGCTCTCAGCATGTTGAGAAATCTCTCCGTGAAGGCGAAGTTGTGGAAGATTCCGTGGAGGTATGTGCCGAAGGCCCTCTTGCCTATCGCTCCCTCAGGCTCGAAGGCTCTGGCCCCGTTTATTGAGGTTATTACCGAGAAAGGCTTTTCAGAAGTTGAGCGCCCCATTCTTATCTCGTAGCCCTCAACCCACATACCCCTTGCGGGTTCCCAAAGCACTTCAGCCTTTAGATGGTTGGTTCTCTTCTCCCCTGTAAAGACAGTTTTGGCTGGCAGAAGGCCGATGCCTTCTACTCTTCCCCTCTTCGACTCGACCTCATCGATTATCTCCTTTCCAAGCATTTGGAAGCCGCCGCATATGCCAACGACGAAGGAACCTTCGCGGTGAGCCTCGATTATCGCGTCCTCGATTCCGTTCTCCCTCATCCAGAGCAGATCCTCTACCGTGTTCTTGCTCCCGGGGACTATTATGAGGTCGCCCTTTATTTCCTCGGCCCTCGTTACGTAGTCCACGCCGTTAGCCCAGTGGAGGGGTTCAAAGTCAGTGAAGTTGCTTATGTGGGGGAGCTTGATTATCTGAATGTGGAGGTCGCCCCTAACCTTCGGGAACTCGGCGAGCGAGTCCTCCTCGGGCAGGCGATGCTCGATGTACGGAACAACACCGAGAACGGGCTTTCCGCAGCGCTTTTCGAGGAACTCGAAGCCGGGCTTCAGGAGGGAAGCGTCGCCCCGGAACTTGTTGAATATGAAGCCCATAACGAGCTCCCGCTCTTCCTCACTTAAAAGCTCCATAGTCCCGACTATCTGGGCGAAGCTCCCGCCCCTGTCTATGTCGGCCACCAAGATGACGGGGGCATTAACGGCTTTTGCCACGCGCATGTTGGCTATGTCGTAGTCCTTCAGGTTTATCTCAACGGGAGAGCCAGCGCCCTCGATTATAACGAGGTCGTGCTCTCTCATTAGCTCCTTCAAAACCTCGATGGCCTTTTCAAAAAGCTCAGCCTTCTTTGAGAGCATGTAGTCCCTTGCCGAGACGCTCCCAATCGGCCTGCCCATGAAGACGACCTGGCTTCTCATGTTGCCCTCGGGCTTGAGGAGGATGGGATTGAACTTCACGCTCGGCTTTTTTCTGCACGCGAGCGCCTGGAGGTACTGGGCGCGGCTTATCTCTCCCCCCTCGATGCTTGGAGCCGAGTTGAGACTCATGTTCTGGCTCTTGAAGGGAACCACATCGTAGCCGAGGTTCGTGAATATCCTGCAGAGGGCAGCAACGAGGAGGGACTTTCCGGCCCCAGACATAGTTCCCTGAACCATCAGCGCCTTTCCCATCTTCACACCTCCGGGTAGAGGACTTCGGGGGGCTCAACGCTTCCCTTAACGCGTATCCTATCCGCTTTCGGCAGAATTTCCCTCACGCGCTCTATGCATTCGTCCACCTTCTCAATGTCGACCCCCTGGACGAGTGGGTCTATTCTGAGCCTCATTTCTGGGCTGATGGACGCTATGAAGCGTGCTATTCTCTCTATTTCCCCGCACTCCACGAGGCCGGGCACAAAGACCGTCTCCGCGACAAGCTTTCCTGTTCCCGCGTAGCGCCTGAAGTTCTTAATAGCCTTTCCGTTTGGGGCTCCCGTTATTCTGCGGTGGAGTTCATCGTCGAGGGCCTTTATGCTGAAGGTCGCCCCCTCGGCGAGCTCCACCATCTCGTCGTCGAGGTTCTCGCCGTTGGTGACGAGCCAGGGTTTTATCCCCTCGCGTCTAAGGGCCCGCATTAGAGCCTTGAGCTCGGGGTCCAAGGTTGGTTCTCCTCCGCCGAGGAAGGCCGTTGTTACCCTTGCTTTTTTCAGGAGGTCCACGACTTCATTAACGGAGAGGTACCTAACTCTACCCGTCCTCCACATGTAGTCGAGCTTTCTGCGCGTTTCCAACGGCAAGCAGAGGCTCCATCGCGTTACCTTCCTCCATACGCAGAAAGAGCAGTTCCAGTTACAGCCGTCGAATAACACGTAGGCGGTTCCGCCCTTGAACCTGACCGCGTGGTAAATCCTCGTCATTCCCACACCCAACAAGTTTAAATTGGCTCTGGATAAAAAGTCCACGGTGGTTGAAGTGAAGAGCATCTTCATTCTGGTTCTGGGAAACACTGAGGTCAGCCTGATACCAGGGATAAGCGTTGCTGGAGCGACTCCCGAATTGACAAAGCTGACTCCGCCCGCCGACGCCGAATACCTCTTCTATGAAAAGCCGAGGATAATAGACGCTATCCCCGTAACCCCCGAAGGACACCCGACACCGGCTATAATCACCAAGGCCGCTAGGGAACTTGCGAACTTTCCGATACTCGTGGTCAGGGGCGGAACATACCTCGCCCCCCTCGTACCCCACGTTCACATAAGCTCAGCCGTTGGGAGGGACTTCAGGAGAGAGCCAGCACTCCCCGAATTCGGCGAGATTGTCAGGATGGCAAAGCTCCTCGGCGAGGAGCTCAATAGGACGGAGATAGAAGAGCTGGTTATCGGCGAGTCAACCCCCGGCGGAACTACCACTGCCCAGGCCGTTCTCTGGGCTATGGGCTACGATGCGAGGACGAGCTCAGCTTCACCTGAGAACCCCCAGAGCCTCAAGGAGCAAGTTATTGCTGAGGGATTCCAGAGAGCGGGGATCGAGAGGGGCCAGCTGAAAGACAATCCGCTCGAAGCGCTCAGGCAGTTTGGTGACCCTATGATGGCAACCGTCGTGGGTCTGGCGCTCGGTTTCAGGAAAAATGTAGTTTTAGCAGGAGGAACGCAGATGCTGGCAGTATCTGCCCTCCTGAAGGCCCTCGAAGAGGACATGAGCAGGTTCATGATAGCTACGACAAAGTGGGTAGTCCGCGATAAGAGCGCAACCTTCATAGAGACGGCGAAGGAGATAGGAATAATCACCTATGCGGCCGACCTCGACTTCTCGAAGAGTGAGTTCAAAGGATTGAGGGACTACGAGAACGGCTACGTCAAGGAGGGCGTGGGAGCGGGAGGAGCAACCTGGCTTGCCATCAAGGCAGGCTTTTCACCCGAGGAGGTCTCAGCGAAGGTTGAGGAGCTTTACAGGAGGCTCATGGGGATGAAATCTCCCTGAGAAGCTGGCTCATTATTCCTATTTCTCTCGCCTTTTCATACATCTTTAGATCATCTGTGATGAGGACTGCTCCACAGACCTTTGCACAGGCCAGGAAAAGAACATCAAAGCCGCTGGCCCCAGTTTTCTTACCTAGTTTCATAGCCTCATCCATTAGGTACACATCCGACTGACCTCCTCCCCGCCCTAAAGGGCGAGGGTTCCAACGAATTAACCCCTCACCATTGGCGGAGAGGTTTGAGGAGTCTCATTCAGACCCAATTTAAAGCGGGTCTTCGACCCCTCTGGCCGGGTCTCCGGCCAATTACCCCTACCTCCTGACAAAGCAGAGAGGCTCGGGGTTATCGTTTTTACAGCCTTTCTCAAAATGTTAAACGCTCCAACGAGGTCTGCATTGAAGATAAGCCCCGTTGCGGGACACTTAAACAAACCCCGAACAAATCTCGCCCCATCGTGGGGCTTCCCGCAGACGGGGCACGTTTTTGAAGTGAAAGCCTCATTCACAACCAAAACCTGAATACCATACTCTTCGGCGACTTCCTTGAGCCGTTTTATCACCGTGTTAAACCGCCAGACGTGGGAGAGGAGATAATTCTGCTTCCTACCTCTGTCGGAGTTTCTTGCTATCCCCTTCGGATAACCGACTATTATTCTCGAAACTCCGAGATGATAAAGCTTCTCAACGGTTTGTCTCACCATCGTGTTAATGTAGTGTTTCGCCTGAAGCTTGGCCTTCTGGTGCATTCTGGAGAGTTTCTTACTCTTTTTAGCTCCGCTTTTGTTAAGTTTGGACTGATACTCTGCAATCCTCTTCTGCCAGTAAAAATCAATACTTTTTAATGGCCTACCGTTCACCAAGAAACTCTCTCCATTCTCAACGTAAACGGCCATTAGGTTGTTCACTCCCAAGTCTATGCCTGCTGAAAGGTTGCCTAAGGGTTCTCTTGGAAGCTTAACCCACTTACCGTTAATTAGTTTCTCCTCCACCGTGTATGAAATATGAGCATACCATTTTCGCTTTACAGGGTCGAAAGTTATCTCTAAGCGACCTTGCTTGCCTTTAAGGTGGATTCTCCCTTTGAACTGGACTTCCAGTCTTCTGAATTTTCCGAGGCCTTTGAGGATTAGCTTGTTTCCCTCAATTTTGTATTGGTCGTTTCTGAGGATTATTAAGCCTCCTTCCTTGATGTAGTTCGGGGGTTTTGGCTTGAACCATTTTGGTAGTTCTCCGTTCCGCTTGTTCCGAAGGAGTGAGAAGAAACTTCTCCAGCTTTCGGCGTTCTTTCTCGCTATTTGCTGGACTGTTGCCGAGCCTATCTCGGATTTAAACTCTTCATAGACTATTTTCTCGGTTTTGTTAAAGTCTATTGGTTTGCCCTCGAAGAATTCTTTTCTTCTTAGGTAGTTCACCTTGTTCCAAACTTTGGAGCTAATAAGAGCTAACTCGGAAAGAGCTTTCTCTTGGGCTTTTGAGGGTTGTAGTTTTACTGTTACTGTTCGCTTCATTTTTCCTCGCTTTCGACTTTTTTAATCCAGAGTTTAATTGCTTCGGTTACCGCAACACCTAAAGCCCCTCTGATTTTCCCGTATTTTTTCTCCACGAGTTCTCTGAATTTCTTTTCGACTTCATCATCAACGGAGATTGTGATTACTCCCACTCCACTCACCAGTATTTAGTAGTATGGTTTAGTATTTAAGTATTTTGGTGAAGTGCTTTCTCGCTTTCAGGCTGGTCTTTTGATTACTGCATCCCCGCCCTAAAGGGCGAGGCTTTCAGAAGAAAAAAGTAAAAGAGGGAATGTGCCTCCAAAAACTCTATCCCAACATTGACTATTCGTTCACTTTTCGAAAGTCTCCACAGCACGGTTGAAGTTTCAATAAGGGCTACAACGGGTTCGTGAAGCGAGAATATTCCGTCCTGAACGTTATTCAAAAGTTCCTTGGCCTTCAAATGAAGGGAGAGCTGTCTATAATAAACATCATCACGTTTCCTACGCAGAGGGGGCAAAATACCCTTAACGAGAACGCTGGTATCCAGTACCACGTCAGTACTCAAACTCATAATCTCTCTCCCTCATCTGACGAATTATCTCTGTTATGTCTTCAACATCCTCGTCAACAGTTAACTCCTCCTGAACAATTCTCTCAATGTCTTCAAGTGTAACGTGATCCTTTTGAAGTTCCTTCAGCCGAAGCTTCAAGAGGAGGTTCTGGGCGTACAGGAAAAGTCTCTCAACCTGGCTCTCCATATCTTCCATTCTCTCACCGAGGTGAATTTTGACGAACGTGTATTTAACCCTTTCTCGATGATTTCCACTTCCCCAAACTCTCCTCCAGCGCCTTCCTAACGGCTCGGCCTATGTTTATTCCGAGCTCCGTCGCCGTCCCGGCCCATTCTTTTTCTCCCTCGAAGGCGAAAACTCCTATCCCATCGCTCGTCGTTCCCGTCGCGTTGTAGCCAAGTCTCAGCAGGGTGTATGTCTTCGCCTCGGTAGCCGTCATTATTGCGTTGGCCATTGCCCCGACCGTCAGGCCGTCTTCAATAACGAGCGCCATATTTATCGTCCCGGGCTTCCAAGGCGGTGGGACTTCTCCGGCTATCGCGGGGTTGGTTACCCCTGCAGTTATGTAGGCTGTAACGCTTCCGCTCCTTGAGACGGCCAGGACTTTCTCAATGTTAGCCGCCGTCATGAAGCCGACGAAGTTATTTAGGCCGTTTTCCTGTTCGAACTTCAGACAATCGGCCTTATAGTCGCCAGAATAGTTCTTGTGAACCATCATGAAGAAGAAGCCGTTTGCCTTAAAGAGGCCCCCGTTGTGAGGTGCGTTGCTGAGTGAGAACATTGGTTCATTAAAGGGTCGAATAAAGTGTCTCATATTGGGCGTGAATCTATCGTTGTTAATAAAACTGCCGTTCATGGTAGCGCTCTCAGAATGTCCCCAACCGTTTTGGCCAAAACTCAGTTTCCAGAGTTGGCCACGACCCATCATTTCTTCTTCCATTTTATCGTTCAGAGAGAAACCTTAATTAAGGTCGAGTTCCAAATCGTTTTGGTGTGAAAGATGAAGAAGGTTAGGATTTTTAACGACCTTAAGTGGATAGGTGACGACAAAGTTACGGCCATAGGCATGGGCACGTGGGGAATAGGCGGCTACGAGAGTCCAGACTATTCAAAGGATAATGAGAGCGTTGAGGTTCTAAGGCATGGCCTCGAGCTCGGAATAAACCTCATAGACACCGCTGAGTTCTACGGGGCAGGACACTCGGAGGAGCTCGTAGGAGAGGCCATAAAGGAGTTCGAGCGCGATGATATTTTCATCATCAGCAAAGTGTGGCCGACACACTTCGGCTACGAGGAAGCAAAGAGGGCCGCAAGAGCGAGCGCAAAGAGACTAGGCACTTATATTGACCTTTATCTCCTCCACTGGCCTGGCGACAGTTGGGAGAAGATCAAGGAGACGCTCCACGCGCTAGAGGAGCTCGTCGACGAGGGGCTGATCAGGTACATCGGCGTCAGCAACTTCGACCTCGAGCTTCTCAAGAGAAGCCAGGAGGCGATGAAGAAGTACGAGATAGTCGCCAACGAGGTCAAGTACTCCCTCAAAGACCGCTGGCCAGAAACTACAGGTCTGCTCGACTACATGAAGCGTGAGGGGATTGCGCTGATAGCCTACACGCCGCTTGAAAAGGGAACCCTCGCGAGAAACGAATGTTTGGCCGAGATCGGGAAGAAATACGGTAAGACAGCCGCTCAGGTTGCGCTCAACTACCTCATCTGGGAGGAGAACGTCATAGCCATCCCAAAGGCTGGAAACAAGGCTCACCTAGAGGAGAACTTCGGTGCTATGGGATGGAGACTCTCAAAGGAGGATAGAGAGAACGCAAGGGGGTGTGTCTGATGTATGGCTACCAGAACAAGATAGCCCGTGTAAACCTGACAACTGGAAAGGTAACCTACGAAGAGCTTCCTGATGAGGTGATAAGGAAGTTCATCGGTGGAAAGGGGCTCGGCTACTACATCATCTACAGGGAAGTCCCGCCTGGAACCGACCCGCTCAGCCCAGCGAACAAGTTCGTCTTCGCGGCTGGTGGATTGACTGGCCTCGTTCCGGGTTCGAGCAAGGTAATCGCCATCAGCAAGAGCCCCGAAACGAGGCTCATCAGCGATTCGAGCGGTGGCGACGCTTTTGGCCCGAAGCTCAGGGGACACTTCGACGCACTGATAATCGAAGGGAAGAGCGAGGAGCCCGTTTACCTCTACATCCACGACGGAAAGGTCGAGATTAAGGACGCGAGCCACCTCTGGGGCAAGGGCAACTACGAGGTTGCCAAGGAGCTCTGGAAGGAGTATCCGACGGCGAGCATGGCAATGGTCGGCCCGGCTGGTGAAAGGCTCAGCAGGATAGCGGACATAATTTACGACACCGAGAGGGCCAGCGGAAGGGGTGGTCTTGGTGCAGTCCTTGGAAGCAAGAGGGTAAAGGCCGTGGTCGTCGAGCCCGGCGAGAAACCTAAGGTCGCGGAGCCAGAGGAGTTCCAGAGGCTCTGGCAGGAATACTACAACGAGTTCGCCACAAACCCCAAGTACGAGCACACGAGAACCTACGGAACGACCGACGCCCTAAGGAGCGCCGCTTCACTCGGAATGAGCCCGGCCTACAACTTCTCAAGGCCCTACATCCCGGACGAGCTTGCTTCCAAACTCGGTGGAGATGAGGTCAAGAAGTACGAGGTCGAGCCGGAGTGGTTCGTCCATGGAAAGAGCTGCCCGATAAAGTGCGCCCGCTACGTTGAGGTCGAGTACAAGGGCAAGAAGATCCGCGTCAAGCCTGAATATGAGAGCATAGCCATGCTCGGAGCAGCTACTGGCGTTTTTGACTTCCCTGCCGTGGCATATTTCATACACCTCGTCAACGACTACGGAATGGACAGCATAGCGACAGGAGCGACAATCGGCTGGCTCTTCGAGATGGTTGAGAGGGGACTGATTAGCGAGGACGAGATAGGTTTTCCCGTGAAGGGCTTCGGCGATGCTGAAGCTGAGGAGAGGCTCATAAAGCTGATGGCCGAGAGGAAGGGCATCGGAGCAATCCTCGCCGATGGAGTCAAGAGAGCCTGCGAGAGGCTTGGAAGGGGCTGCGAGTTCGCCGTTCACGTCAAGGGCATGGAAAGCCCGGCCTGGGACCCGCGCGGCAGGAGGACATACGGACTTAGCTACGCCACCGCTGACGTTGGCGCTTCACACCTCCGCGGCTGGCCGAGGCCTCACCAGCTCCCCAATCAGGGGCCGGCGAAGGAGCTTGTACCTTCTCTCATCGAGGGTAGAGACGAGAGTTACATCACGGACATGCTCGGAACGTGCAAGTTTGTGCCCTACAAGATGGAAGACCTGGCCAAGCTCTACTCTGTAGCTACCGGGGAAGAGTGGACAGTAGAAGAACTCAGAAAGAGGGCATGGGGAGTTGAAAGCATAGCGAGAATACACGACGCCCTCGACTGGGTAACACCGCCGCTCGACGACACCATTCCTCCTCGCTGGTGGGAGCCCGAGCCGGACGGACCGGCGAAGGGCAACGCGGCCTTCATAGACTACAACGACTTCCTCGAAGCGAGAAGGGAGTTCTACAGGCTGAGGGGCTGGCACGAGGAGCTCGGCGTCCCACTGCCGGAGACGATGGAGAAGCTCGGCCTTCCGGAGTTCAAGGAGGACGCAGCGAGGGCGATTGATGTAGTAAAGAAGAGGATGGAGTTTAGCGGACAGTGAGCCCATGATACCCAAATCCCAAATTTTTCTCTTTTCTTCATTGTTGCAAGGTGCTTATTTTCTCCCCTTCGTCTTTTGAAAAAGAAAGAACTAGCGGCAAAATATTTGAAACGAAACAGCAGAACCTAACCAATACCCTCATTTAGCACTAATTGAAATTGAAAACGCCGATTTCTTCCCGATTATCTCTTCCCTGCTCTTTCCAGCCTTTAAGTCATCGATTAGCTTCAAAACGCGGCGCTTTATCTCGTCCCTTACTTCGCGGTACTTCTCTATTGGCTGGCCGTAGGGGTCATCGAGCCCCCAGTCCCACGTTTTTTCAGGCGGAGCGTAGGGGCACTTGTCGAGACAGCCCATCGTGATGACGATGTACGCTTTATCGGCCATCTCCTCGGTGTAAAGCTTCGGATACTGGCCCTCAAGGGAAATTCCAATTTCCTCCATGGCCTTTCTCGCGAGCGGATCTATCTCTTCGGCAGGCTCCGTCCCGGCGCTCATGGCCCTGAACCTTGGATCATCGTTAAAATGGTTGAAGAACGCTTCCGCCATCTGGCTCCTTGCGGAGTTCTTGACGCAGACGAAGAGGATGAGCTTTTCCTCCATTTTTTCCACCAGGAAGAGCTCGGAGAAGAGGTTTAAAGGCGTTGCCGCAGTAGTCTATAGAGTGCCATATAGATGAAGAGCATTTCATCAACATTTCCACCTTTGGTTTTAAAAACCCTTTTATTTGAAGCCTCATTCAATCCAACGGGTGTGGAAATGGGCGAGAAAAAGGGGTTAAGCTTCTTCGAAAAGTACCTCTCGGTGTGGGTAGCCCTCTGTATAATAGCGGGCATAGCGCTCGGAAAGCTCATACCGTCGGTGCCCGAGGCGCTCTCAAAGCTCACGATAGAGAACGTCAACATGCCGATAGCGGTCTTGATATGGGCGATGATATACCCCATGATGGTCAAGGTGGACTTTTCGGCGATAAAGAGAGTGCACAAGGGCCAGATGCTTAAGGGGTTAACCGTCACTTGGGTAACCAACTGGCTCATAAAGCCCTTCAGCATGTTCCTCATAAGCTCCTTCTTCATAGGGACGCTATTTTCCATCAAGCTCGGCATCATCGAGCCCTCACTTGCCAAGGAGTACATAGCGGGGGCAATACTCCTCGGGGCTGCACCCTGTACTGCCATGGTCTTCGTGTGGAGCTATTTGGCCGATGGCGACCCGCTTTACACGCTCGTCCAGGTGGCCACCAACGACCTCATAATTCTCTTCGCCTTCGCCCCGATAGTCGGCTTCCTCATGGGCCTCAACGAGGTACCCGTCCCATACGACACGCTCCTACTTTCGGTTGTCCTCTTCGTCGTCATCCCGCTTACTGCCGGCTACATCTCAAGGAGACACATCCTGAAGACCAAGGGGCCGGTGTGGTTCGAGCGCCAGTTCCTTCCGAAGCTGAGCACCGTTTCAATAGCTGGCCTCCTCCTCACGCTGATACTCCTATTCTCCTTCCAGGGGAAGATAATCCTCGAAAACCCGCTGCACATTGCCCTCATTGCGATCCCGCTGACGATACAGACGTACTTTATCTTCGCGATTGCCTACGGGTGGGCGTGGCTCTGGAAGCTCCCGCACAAGGTTGCCGCTCCAGCCTCTTTCATAGGCGCGAGCAACTTCTTTGAGCTGGCTGTGGCTGTTGCCATAGCCCTATTCGGACTGGAGAGCGGTGCCGCTCTGGCAACTGTGGTTGGCGTCCTTGAGGAAGTCCCGATAATGCTGAGCCTCGTTTGGATAGCCAACAAGACAAGGGGACTCTTCACTGCCAAGTTCGAGGCAGGAAACGCGGTTCCAACGCTTGCAGAGGAGTGAAGGTTTTACTTTTTTTCTCCCCTTCACCCCACGACCCATATCGTCCAGACCATGAAGATATAGGCCAGAATGCTCACCAGCAGGTGCACCTTTATCCAGAACTGCCTCTTTTTGGAGAGGAATATGAAGGCGCCGCTGAGCATTGAGAAGCTCATAAGGCCGAAGGTTATGTATCCGAGAGTCCCGTGGTCTAAAACCACCATGTTAGGCCCTCCCAACGGGGAATATATAGAGCGGAGCCCCCTTCGTGCCCAGTATCTCGGCAACTCGCTCATCATCAAACGCTCCCACAGCTACAGTTCCAAGTCCCAAAGCCGTGGCCTGGAGATATATATTCTGTCCGATGTGGCCTGCCTCCATATGGACGTACCTGATGCCTCTCTCCCCGTAGTACTTGGTAGTCCTCTCATAAAAGGCCACGAGCACGATGTCCATTGCAGCCTTCCCAACCCACTCCTGGTTCAGCGCCGCCTCCTGGAGCTCCCTCCTGAAGTCACCTTCCTTAACCAAAGTCAGACTGTGCTCAAAGGGGTCGTAGTGGTAGATTCCGGGCTTTAATCCATCAACTCTGCCCACGACAACAAAGATTTCGAAGGGATACGTGGCTCCTGCGCTTGGGGCTGCCCTCATCTCCTCGTGGGTTATTCCCTGGCAGGCCCACAGGAGCTGGCCAAGCTCCTCCCGGCTTAGGGGTTCGTCTTTATACTCCCTGATGCTTCTCCGCTTTGCGATGGCTTCTTCAACGCTCATGCTGCCTTCCAACCTTGGTGGGGGCAGGAGAATTTTCTCCCCAGAGTACTGAGTCCTGCTTTCCCCGGGAATGTATGGCTTCAGGAATAACGCGAGAGATGACACCATCACGAAGACTACAACGAGTACGGCCGCTCTCCGATAGTCCATGTTTGCCGTTACGTCGTCATGATATTTTAGAGTTTTGAACGAGACCACTCGAAAGATACACCCCAAGGCTGTTCGAGGCCAAAACCCTAATCAATGAAAATACCTTCATTAATTCGGGATGTACCATGCGGATTGAACTCCCCGCCCCAAGGCTTAAGGGAGAAATGAGCGTCGAGGAAGCGATAAACCTGAGAAGGAGTGTGAGGAAGTACAAAGATGCGCCGCTGACACTTGAGCAGGTCTCCCAGCTCCTCTGGGCGGCCTACGGGATGAACGCCTGGGGCAAGAGGACTTCTCCAAGTGCGGGTGCCTGCTACCCCTTCGAGGTCTACGTGGCGGTTTCGAAGGTGAAAGGCCTAAATCCAGGCCTCTACCACTACGACGGGGAAGCACACGCCCTTGAGCTCGTGAGAGAAGGCGACATAAACAAACCCCTTGCGAAGGCCTGTTTGGGTCAGAGGCATGTGGAGACCGCGCCGATAAACATCATCATAGTCGCCCACTACGAGAGGACGACGAGGAGGTATGGTGAGAGGGGTTACAGGTACGTGCACATAGATGCTGGCCACATGGGTCAGAACATCTACCTTCAGGCGACCGCTTTAGGGCTTGGAACCGTTGCCGTTGGAGCATTCATTGATGAGGAAGTCAAAAAATTAATGGGCGTTCCCGGAGAGCCGCTCTACATCTTCCCGGTCGGAGTCCCGCAGGTGTGAACCTGGGAGGCGCTAAAGTTCCCGGGGCTCTTCGAACTTGATGAGAACCTCACCCTTTCCCCTTATGAGGTTCTGCCGCGCGACCTCTTTCCCATCTTTGAGGTAGACGAGCGTTGGGACGTTTAAAATTCTGAACCCCTCAACCAGCCCGCTCCACTTCTCAGCATTTACGTGGACAATGGCTATTTCCCCAAATTCTTCGCTCAGCTCCTTCATAAAGGCCTCCACGAGCCTGCACGGGGGACAGCCAGGAATTGAAAACCAAAGCACGGCCTTCCCCTTGGTAAAGTCAACATTCTCATCGTACTCCACTATCATACCGACACCAGCCATTATTTTTGTTTTCAAAAGATAAAAGGGTTGTCAAACCCTAACGCGCTTGAGCATGAGGGAGTTCGTGACGACACTAACGCTGCTGAGGCTCATCGCTCCAGCGGCCCACTCGGGCCTGAACGTAACCCCGAAGAGCACGTACGCGAGCCCCGCCGCGAAGGGAATCAGTATGGTGTTGTAGAACATCGCCCAGAAGATGTTCTGCTTTATCTTTGATATCGTCTTCTGGCTGAGCTTTATGGCCCTCACAACATCCCTCGGGTCGTTTCTGACCAGCACTACCTCACCGCTCTCCATCACTATGTCCGTGGCGTTCCCAACCGCTATTCCAACATCAGCCTGGGCCATGGCCGGGGCGTCGTTAATTCCATCGCCAACGAAGACCACCACCTTCCCCTTTTCTTGGAGCTTCTTTACCTCGTTTGCCTTATCCCCCGGAAGCACCTCGGCTAAGATGTAGTCCACTCCGAGGGCCTTCCCTATCGCCTCAGCCGTCCTTCTGTTGTCACCCGTTATCATGCCCACTTTCTTGCCCATCCTGTGGAGATCCTCGATGGCCTCTCTGGCCCCTTTCTTTATCGTGTCCGCTATGGCAATGATTCCCACGATCTTCCCGTCCATCGCCACCACTATGGCCGTCTTCCCCTCGCTCTCAAGCCTCTGGAGGGTCTCCTCAACGCTCTCAAGGTCTATACCGTTCTCGACCATGAGCCTCCTGTTTCCAGCAAGGACTTCCTTCCCGCGGACTTTGGCTCTAACGCCCTTGCCTGTTACCGCCTCGAATTCCTCGGGCTCTTCCACTTCGATTCCAAGCTCTTCCGCCTTTCTCACGATTGCTTCACCCAAGGGATGCTCGGAGCGCTTTTCGGCTGAAGCGACAAGTTCCAAAAACTCTCCCTCGTCCACATCGAAGGTTATAACATCGGTAACCTCGGGCTTCCCCTTTGTCAGCGTCCCTGTCTTGTCGAAGAGCACTACCGTTGCCTTCCTCGCTATCTCAAGGGCCTCACCGTTCTTGATGAGTATCCCGAGCTCGGCCCCCTTACCTACTCCCACAGTTAAAGCCGTTGGAGTTGCCAAGCCGAAGGCACAGGGGCACGCTATGACCAGAACGCTAAGGAAGGCGGTAAAGGCAAAGACCAGAGGTTTGCCCGCTATGAAGTACCAGTAGGTGAAGGAGAGGAGGGCTATCGTGAGAACGGCCGGGATGAAGTACGTCACGACCGTGTCAGCAAGCCTCTGCACAGGTGGTTTGGTGTTCTGGGCTTCTTCGACAAGTTTTATTATCTGGGCAAGGAGCGTGTCCCTTCCGACCTTCTCAGCTCGCACCTTGAGGACGGAGTTCCTGTTTATCGTCCCACCTATTACCTTCTCCCCGCTCTTTTTGAGGACCGGAATAGGCTCGCCCGTGATCATGGACTCGTCAACGTAGCTCTCACCCTCGATAACAGTACCATCCACTGGAATCCTCTCTCCGGGCCTGACTACAACTATATCGCCAACCTTAACCTCGCTAATCGGAACCTCGATCTCCTTCCCATCCCTAACAACGGTGGCTTTCTTTGCCTGAAGGCCCATGAGCTTCTTTATCGCCTCGCTCGTTCTTCCCTTGGCCCTGGCTTCAAGGTAACGACCTAAAAGAAGAAATGCCATAAGAAGAACGCTTGCTTCATAAAAGTTGAACTCCCTCGGAATTACGCCCAACGTAGCGAGGACGCTCGTCAGATAGGCGGAGCCTATGCCCATAGCGTACATGACCTCCATGTTGAGCGTCATGTGCCTGAGCGACGAGTAGGCCTTCTTGAAGATCCCTCTGCCGGCGTAAGCTATGGCTACCGTCGCGAGGAGGAACTGGACGTAAATTAGGTTTTCAACCTCTATCCCTAACCTCTTCAACTGCATTGAGAGGAAGAGCGGTATCCCGATACCCCATGCCACCAGGAGGCTTCTCTTCATTTCCTTTATGTGCCTCTCTCTGACCTCTTTCTCTATGTCGTGGCTTTCCTCCCCCTCCACGCCCAAAAACTCGTAGCCGACGCCCTCAACGGCCCCTTTGATGTCCTCAATAGTTACAAGAGCCGGATTGTAGGAGACCCTCGCGCTCTCGGTCGCGAGGTTCACGCTCACGTCGAGAACTCCTGGGAGCTCTCTTATTGCGTTTTCAACGGTCTTAACGCACATCGCGCACGTCATACCGCCTATCTTTATCACGGCGTCCCTGCGCTCCCTGATAACCTCGTAGCCAACATCCTCTATCGCCCTGATGATTTGGTTTATGCTCACCTTTGATTCGTCAAAGTCCACGAAGACCGTCTCGCTGTTCAGGTTGGCCTTTGCAGCTTTAACCCCCTCCAGCCCAGCTAGGGCCATCTCTATGGTTTTAACGCACATGGCACACGTCATGCCGTTGACTTTCAGAGTGGTCTTCATGCTCTCACCTGAATGAAGTTTATTAGAAGGGCTTATGGGGCTTATTCGTGACAAATTGGAAAGAAGAGCCGGAAAATTTTTCCATATTGGGAAGTCTGCATCACTTTCCTTGCCCTGTCACTTGGAGGTACTCCTCGTAGCCCATCTCCTCAAGCCTCTCCGCCTTCTCCTCCACTTCTTCCCTCATCCTCCTCCTGTACTCCTTGAGCTTCTCCCTTATCTCCGGGTACTTCACCCCGAGGATTGAGAGGGCCAGCAGGGCCGCGTTCTTGGCGTTGTTTATGGCGACGGTTGCAACGGGCACTCCCCTCGGCATCTGGACTATGGAGAGGAGCGAGTCAAGCCCGTTCAGCGTGGATGTCTTTACGGGGACTCCTATCACAGGGAGCGTGGTTATGGATGCCGTCATGCCCGGAAGGTGGGCGGCACCTCCAGCTCCGGCTATTATTACCTCTATCCCCCTTTCTTCTGCCGTTTTGGCGTACTCGAACATCCTCTCGGGGGTTCTGTGGGCTGAAACTATGGTTATCTCGTAGTCAACACCGAACTCCTCGAGCACCTCGGCCGCGGCCTTCATGACCGGGAGGTCGGAGTCGCTACCCATTATTATTCCCACTTTGGGCATTCACCTCACCCCTTACCCTTATCAGTGCCTTCGCCCTCAGGGCCTTCTCGATGGCGCCTGGGAGGGTTCTATCAACTGCGGTAACGTGCCCCATCTTCCTGAAGGGGAACACCTCCCTCTTCCCGTATACGTGGACGAAAACCCCAGGAATCCTGAGCGCTTCACTAACCCCATCATAGACGGGCTTTCCGTAATAGCCTTTTTCTCCTAGAAGGTTCACCATGGCGGCGTTTAAAACTACCTCGGTGCTCCCGAGGGGCAGGTCGGCCACTACCCTAACGTGCTGCTCGAACTGGCTCGATACGGCCGCTTCTATCGTCCAGTGCCCTGAGTTGTGGGGCCTCGGGGCGATCTCGTTCACGAGCACCCTCCCGTCCCTGGCAAGGAACATCTCGACCCCAAAAACCCCGCGCCCATCGAGGGCTTCAACGGCTCTAATGGCTATCTCCTCTGCCTCCTTCTCGACGTCCTTTTCGACCCGCCCGGGGGCCACGAGGAAGTCCAGAATGTTCCCCTCATTGTTGAAGACCATCTCGGTGGTTGGATAAGCCAGCGTCTCGTCATCGTTGCGAACCACTATGACGGAAAGCTCCTTTTCGATCGGCACGAGCTCCTCAACGTACGAGGGAACGTTCAGAGCCTTTTGAAGGTCTTTTTCGTCTCTAATGACCACAACACCCCTCCCATCGTAGCCACCGCTCCGGGCTTTCTGGACAACGGGGATCAGGTTTTCAAGCTCATCTAAACTCTTCAGCTCCCGAAACCACGGAACTGGGACTCCTGCCCTCCTCAACACCTTCTTCTGGACGTACTTGTCGCGGATTACCTCCAAGACGTGCGGCTCTGGAATGACCGGCTTCTCCTTCGCCACCTTTTTGAGCGCCTCAACGTTGACGCTCTCTATGTCGTAAGTTACGACGTCAGCCCTTTCGGCGAGCTCGATTACCATCTCCCCGTCCTGGAAGCTCCCAACTATTTGCTCAGCCACCATACTGGCGGGACATCCCGGGGTTGGATCCAGAACTAAGACATCAAACCCCATCCTTCTCGCTTCCTGCGCGCTCATCTTGGCCAGCTGTCCGCCGCCGAGGATTCCAATTCTAAAGCCGTCCCTCATGTTTTTAACTAAAAAATGCTAAGTTTATAAATTTTTTTGGAAAAAATTAGCATTTTTATGCTAAAAAAGTGTCGCGGCGTAAGTTTGCACAGCATAAAATTTGAGCGCCAGTTTTTGACCACAGTGGAAAGAGTGAAGGGAAAGTATTTTTATGAGTGTGCGAGAACACCCATCGGTGGTTTTATGAAAATAGACGACCTTGATCTGAAGCTCATATATCTGTTAATGGACGATGCGAGGCTGAGCATTTCTGAACTCGCTGAGAGGCTCGGCGTCAGCAGGCCGACGGTGAGAGCGAGGCTGGAGAAGCTCGAAAAAGAGGGGGTAATCCAGGGCTACACGATAAAGCTCAACCCGGAGCTCCAGAGGGCTCACAACGTTGTCGCTCTTGTTGTCAAAACGGAGAACCCGGAGAAGATGGACGGGTTCGAGGAGATAATCGAGGTAAACCGCTTCACGAGCACGAAGTACCTCATAAAGGTGGCAGTTGAGAACATGGAAGACCTCAAGCGGGTAATCGAGGGCACCGGCGTTGAAGTCATTGAGATAATGCCGATCCTTGAGAGCAAAGAGAAACCACCCAGACCAAAAATAAAAGTCTCTTACAAGTGCGACTACTGCGGGAAGGAGATAGTTGGCGAGCCGATAGTCTACAAGTACAGAAACAAGGTCTACTTCTTTTGCTGTCCGACGTGTTTGAGGGAGTTCAAGAAGACGAGGGAGAACTTAGAGAAAGCCATGGCAGGAGAAGAGAAAGAATAGAGAATCTCACGAGCATAGGTGATGTAGGATTAGTCCCTCGATATGGGGGGTTAGACTTGGACTACACAACCCGCTTTTACCTATCTGGATTCCTCAGGATAGCCTTTTACTCTGGTTTCTTTCTGGTTTACCTCCAGGAGATTGGGCTTTCAAAGGCCCAGATCGGCTTCCTGATGGGTCTCTCTTTAATTTTAGTCGCCCTCCTTGAGGTGCCAACGGGCGTGGTTGCCGACAGAGTCTCAAAGAAGCTGAGCGTCCTTCTCTCTGAGGGCCTCTCCGTCCTCTACGTGACAGTTCTATATCTGGCAAGCTCTTTTCCCATGGTTCTCGCTTCCATGATAATTGCCGCGCTGGCCACGGCATTTAGAACTGGTGCAGAAACCGCCTGGGTTTACGAACTGCTCAGCAGGGACGGCAGGGCTAACGACTATCCCAGGGTATACGGCAGGCTAAGGGCTTTTGAACTGGCTGGTGGGCTCGTGGGGATGATCACTGGTGGCATGCTGGCGGAGACTTTTGGAATGAGGTTCGCCGTCCTAATGAGCGCACCGTTCTTCCTGCTGTCGCTGGTGCTCACGGCAACAATTCCTGCGGACACGGTAAAAAGCAGGACATCTTACATGTCCCACATTTTTGAGAGCATAGATTTCGTTCGAAGCTCTTCCGTTGTGGCGTGGCTCATCGTATATGCGAACTTCATCGGGCTTTCCTTCGCCGCTTTTACCTCCTTTATGCAGCTCTACTTTTACGATGTCCTCTCCTCTGTCCTTGGAGTCTCTATGGTCATGGCCCTTCAAGCCGTAATTAACAGTGCTTCATGGTACATAGACACCGGGAAATATAGGAAATGGATCTACGATAAAGCTGGCGCTATTTTACCCATCCTTCTGTTTTTTGCAGGTCTCAATGAGTGGTTTGGCTTTCTTACGATGATTCTTGGCACATTCGTTTTTACCCAGAGCTTTAAGGAGTGGCAGGGACGGTTCCAAGCTGCTATTCCAGACGAGAAAAGGGCAACGTTGGGCTCTCTTTACTCCCTCACGGCAGCAATAACAAGTGGAGTTCTGAACGTTCTTCTTGGGCTTCTCTTCAACTGCGTTGGAATAATGATGGGGCTTATAACCACTTCGCTCTTTATGCTGGTATTAGGCTACGCTCTCCAGTTGAGCTTTGGGAGAAAAGTGTCCAAAACTTAGGCTTTTTCGGTTGTGGCCGTTGAATACCTGCTTTAATATGGGCCAGTTAGTAGCGGGATATTATCTACACACGCATATCCCTAACCAACGATCATTAATCCCAAATTTTTCCAGAACGCCGGGCCTTCAGCCCGCGGTAGATGCCTTTAACGTATAGGAACAGCCCCACTCCCGACGTTACGAGTGCCACCGGGACGTTCACCTCAAACCGGACATCCTTCAGTGCGGCATATGTGGGCACGGCGAAGAGGGGAATAATGAGGGGAGGTAGGTACCTGTAGGCGGGAGCCCTCGAACCCCTGAGGAAGTTCTTCTCACCCTTCAGCCCTTTGAGTGCGTACAGCGTCAGGGCAAGCAGAGGGAGAAGCACAAGGGGTGAAAAGGGCACCGCTATAAACGTGAAGAGGGCGAAGAACGCCACCACCGTGCCGAACGCCCCAATCTCCCACCTGGTCGGGATAAACTCCTCGGGAACGGTCAAGTCGAAGGTAAAGTACGCGACCACGAGAAAGACCGTCGAAATTAACGTGTAGGCCGCGAAGTGTCCAACGCTCACCGCGTAGCCGTCCTCAAGCTTCCAGTAGGTCGCCCAGAGGCCGAAGAAAACGCCGAGGCCGGCAAAAAGGACCGCCGCTCGAGGGAGGCTCCACTCACCAATGGCCCTTCTCGCGAGATAAGCCCCCAGGAGCATGGAAATCAGGGCGTGCCAAGCTAAAGGCGTCCATACAAGCTGGAAGGGAAAGGCCTTGTATGCTTCTTGGACGATAACACCCTCAACGAGCCAGCCGAAGACCGCTCCCACCAGAAAGACGGAGTAGGGGGAATCAGCCTTGAGGCGCTCCGCCATCAGGAGGACGAAGAACGCCAAAACTGAGTAGATTAGCCACGTCATAATGGCCCCGATGATGGTATCGTCAGCCTTCCACCTGCCCCAGAAGGCGAGCTCGGAGTAGAAGTAGAGGACGTAGCCGAGCGAGAGGGCCGCGAGGAGTCTCTTTATCGCGTTCATGGCGGGAGCTCGGACTCAGGGAATAAAACTTTTTTTGAAGGCACAAAAAGGGTGGTGTGCGATAAGGCGGTTGAGAGGTAAAAAGAGAATAACTCAAAGCTTCCCCACCAGCTCAAGACTGACATCCAGGGCTTCCTTCCCTGGCTCCCAGCTCGCGGGGCAGACCTTACCAGGATGCTCGCGGACGTACTTGGAAGCCTTGAGCCTTCTCAGGATTTCCTTGGCGCTCCTTCCTATGCTGAGGTCGTGCATCTGGACTCATTCTCCCCGAACTGCTCCATGCCGTTGTATAGGAACGTGGAGCCGAGGATGGTCTTTCCAGCACCGGGTTCTCCCGCCACGAGGACAGTGAAGCCCTCCGGGAACCCGTCTTTCAGAATGTTCTCGTCAAAGAACTTGATGCCCATTTTCACGGCCATATTATCCCTCCACTTCATACATAGGTTCGAACTTGGATATAAGGCTTTCTATGAGGGCGTAAGAATTCTTATTATCCTAAGATAAAACGAATAGAAAGTTCAAACTTCGTTCTCGTAACCTCAGTATATCGAGTTGGATACCCCTGGAGGAAGTTAACGAAGAGGATGCTCATTAATCAAAAGTATCAAATTGTAAAGATCGAGTGTTTTAACTTCCACTTTTCAGCGCCACTAGGAGCGTGAAAGCCATCACCAGCGCTATCTCGTATGTCTCCTCGAGCGCCAAGGAAGGCCAGTGGACGAAAGTCCCGAAGAGAGCAAGCAGGAAGATCAGGATGGAGCCGTACTTGACCTCCCTCTTCTCGCTCCCAGCACCGTAAACCAGCGCTCCGAGGAAGAACTGAACGAAGAAGTACGTCGAGACAAAGACGTGGGGCCTCGTTCCGCCGTGGAAGATCCCTATGAGAGCCAGAAATATCGCCGAGATACTGATGTAAGCCCCTCCAACCGTTTGAAGCTTGTTTTTGGCACTCAGAATGAGGTAGATGGCAAAGGCGAGGACGAAGATGCTCGTCGCTATCAGACCGTAGTTGTATATCCACGGCGATGACGCCTTTGACGGGTCGCCGAGGTCGCTGAGGGCGTTGTGGAAGAAGGAGAACCACCCATTTCTACTTATGCTCCACGCGACGAAGAGCCAGTAGACGATGCCGCCCGTTAAGCCGGACCATTTAAGGACTTTGAGCACATCCATGCAGATCCCCTATGATAGCAGGGTATTCACCAGATAAGGATTACCAGTGCCGAGAGTACAGTTCACAGGATTATAATTGAGCAATGGAGGTATATTTTTGCGTGAGGGGATTGAGACATTGTTGTCTCTTGTGGTTGTAAACCTAGAGTTCTCGAACTCCTTAAATACACCGCGGAGAAATTCTGTCGGTGCAAAGATTATGGAAATCGTTATCATTGGAAACGGCCCCGGCGGCGTTGAGCTTGCCAAAGAACTGTCCGGAGAGCACGAAGTACTCATCTTTGAGAGAGAAGAAGTCCCATTCTACTCAAAGCCCATGCTGAGCCACTACATAGCGGGTCTGATTGAGAAGGAAAAGCTCTTCATATACCCCCTTGATTGGTACGAGAGGAAAGGAATAAACCTGAAGCTTGGCGAAGAGGCTAAACTGATAGACAGGGTGAGGAAGGTTCTCGTCACGGATAAAGGCGAATACCCTTATGATATCCTCGTTATAGCCACTGGAGCGAGAGCGAGGGAGCCTACCGTCGATGGCAAGGAGCACCTCCTCACACTCAGAAGCATTGAGGACGCGGAGGGGATAAAGGCCCTGCTTGAGGAGCACGGGGAGGCTGTGATAATCGGCGGAGGTTTCATCGGCCTCGAACTGGCCGGGAACCTCGCAAAGGCCGGCTACGGCGTCAAGCTGATCCACCGGAGGGATACTTTTCTCGGCCTCGATGAAGAACTCAGTAGCCTGATAAGGGAAAAGCTGGAGGAATCAGGAGTTGAGTTCCATCTCGGCGCGGAACTCCTGAAGGCCGATGAGAACGGCCTTCTAACAACAAGGGGCTACATTGAAGGGAAAGTAAAAATCTGCGCTATAGGAATCACTCCAAACGTCGAGATAGCGAGGAGGAGCGGCATACACACAGGAAGAGGGATTCTGATAGACGACCACTTCAGGACATCCGCTAAGGATGTCTATGCCATCGGAGACTGCGCAGAGTACAGCGGGATCATCTGCGGCACTGCAAAGGCCGCCGCCGGCCACGCGAAGGTTCTGGCAAACCTCTTGAGGGGAAAAGAAGACCGCTATCCCTTCGAACTCCGCTCCTCAGTCTTCAAGTTCGGCGACCTGCCGATAGCCATCATTGGAAAGACGAGGGGAGAGGGCGAGTGGCTCGACGAGCACACCAAGGCATTCTTCCAGGACGGAAAACTGGTCGGAGCTGTGGTTATTGGAGACATTAGAAAGGCATTTTCCATAGAGAAAGAGCTGAAAAAAGAGCTTTACGGGGCTTGAGGATTCCAACTTTTTGCCCCTTCTAAGATTCAGCACTCCATTCAGCAACAGCTTGGGAGAAGCGTTTCGATAACCTTATAAACGCACCAACAGGAACTTCAACCATGCTCAGCGGTTACGGAAGGGACGCGAAGATACTCATAGCGGCCAATGCAGTGGGTCAACTGTTCCTCCAGTTCTCGATATTCATAATGCCATTCTATCTCCGCGCCCTCGGCTACGGCATGGATTCAATGGGGCTCTTCTTCTCCGTCCAGACCTTCATCGGCGGGCTGTTCTTCCTCATAGCTGGCCAGATTTCCCTCAGGCTTGGCTATAGGAAGACCCTTCTCATGGGAGCAGTCTTAGGCCTTTTGGGGAGGCTTTTCCAGGTTCTGGCGCTAAACAAGTACTTCCTACTCCTCGGATTTTTCCTCGTTGGTGTTAATATGGGCATCAGACAGCCCAATTTCTCTGCACTGTTAAGCGAAGAGGTTGGAGAAAAGCTCAGACACCACGCCTTCTCGATCAGCTTCGGCCTCGGGACGATATTCAACGCAATCGGAGTCCTCATAGCGGGCTTTGCTCCAGATTTTCTGACCGAGACCTTCGGGCTTATCCCCGAAATAGCCTACCGTCTGGTCATCTCGCTCGCGCTTCTCCAGTTCGCCCTGGTGATTCCAGCACTGCTTGTTATCCACGATGTCCCCGTGAAGAACCCGAGGATAAACTGGAACCGGGAGCTGGTAATCAAAATCCTTAAGTTCTCCCTGCCAAGCGCCCTCATCGGGCTTGGGGCTGGTATAACGATTCCCTACATGAGCCTATACTTCAACATCCGCTTTGGCCAGACTTTGGCGGCAATAAGCGGTGTCTTCTTCTTCCAGCAGCTTGTCATGGGTCTCGGCTCCTTCGGCCTTCCAAAGCTGGTGGAGAAGATAGGGCCCGTGAACGTCATAACGTCCTTCCAGCTCGTCGCGGCCCTGCTCTTCGCTACCTTCCCGCTAATTGACGTCTTCCTTCTGGCGGCCTTCCTCTACATCGTTCGTTCCATTCTCATGAACATCGTCTGGCCGATAAACGACTCCTTCATGATGGGCTTCTTCACGACAGAGGAGAAAGCCACCGCCGCCGGGATAAGGAGGGCCTTCTCGACATTCATGCGCGGCGCTGGGAACTACATCGGCGGAGTGCTCTTCTCAATCTCGCTCAGCTACCCGTTCTACGCGACTGCCACGCTGTACGTGGTGGCAACGCTGATATTCTACGGCTTCTTTGCGAGGTACAACAGGGCCTGAAAGAGAATAGGAAAGGCAAAAGGCCTCAGAAGTTGAAGTTTATGTCCTTCATGAGCTGGTCGTAGAGCTCTTCCTTGTAGAGCTCTGGATAGCGCATTATGTAGTCGTACTGCTTCTTGAGGATGTTGTAGTGGTTCCTCTCCATGTCCGCGAGCATCTCAAGGAGGAGCTTGGTCTTCTCGTTGCTCGCGTACTTGGCGAGCTCCTTGTAGAGCTTCTCGCTCACCAGCTCTGCCTGCATCGCTATCTCGTATATCTCGTCGAGGTTGATATCAGGCTTCTTGATGGCCTCGGCCATCTTCTCGGCTATGACCTTGAACTCTCCCATGACCTCCATCTCTATCTTCTTCGACTCGCCACCTTCGGCCGCAAAGCGCTCGGCCATCTTCTCTATTATCTCCCTGTGCTTGTCCTCTTCCTTGGCCAAGAAGAGAAGCTCATCTCTTATAATGTCGCTCTTGGTCATAGAAGCGAGCTTTTCGTAGGCCTCCTTGGCTCTGATCTCGGAGTTTACGGCAATCTCAAAGATTTCCTTCTCAGTAACTTCCATGCAGAATCACCAATACCATATTGAACACCGTCCCTATTAACCCTTTCGGCCGTTAAACCCGTAAGTTCGAACCTCGAAACTTCAAAATGCGAACCTAGGAGGGGAAGAAGATGAGTGTCGAGCTGGTGTTCAAGGTTCTCAAAGAAGCTGGCAGACCGCTCAAGTCTGCTGAAATAGCCGAGTTAGCTGGTCTCGATAAGAAGGAGGTTGGCAGGGCGATAAAGAAGCTCAAGAAGAAGGGAAGATAGTCTCGCCGAAGAGGTGCTACTACGCCCAGGCCGAGTGATTCAGAGCAGGAGCCTCCACGTCATCAGCCTTGAGTAGTGATCTCTTTCCATGTTTGCCAACATCTGGAGGGCGCTTCTTGCCTTCTCATCTTTTGCGTAATCTATTAGGTGCGCGTAGAACTTCTCGCTCGCCAGCTCTGCCCGAAGGGCCACATCTACAACGTCCTTAGCAGTTGTCTCAGGGGAGAGCAGCCTCTCAGCGTTCTCATAGAGAACGGCGAACTCCGTTACTATCTCCTCTGGCAGTTCTACCACAGGACTAAGGGTTTTCTCGTTTATCAGCCTCTCCACAACCTCCTTGTGGCCCCACTCCTCCCTCGCCAGAGTAAGGAAGAGTTTCTTCATCTCTTCATTTTCGGTAAGTTCCGCAAGTGCTTCATACACTCTGGCGGCGCCTATTTCGGAGCGTATTGCCATGGCTCTAACTTCATTTATCCCTATCCTCTTCTTTTCATCACTAGCCAATGCGCTCACCCCCAAGAATTTGGCAAAAGCGTTATAAAGCACTTTCCCCACCCCCAAAGAGGGAAGCTTATGAACATACTTTTGGGTACATCACTAAGGACAGTCCTTCTCCTCGTTTTCGCTTACATCCATCTTCGAACAAAGAGAAAATCGGCCCTATTCCTTGGAATCGCGCTTTTATTGAGTGGTGCTGTAGATTACGCTGCCTATATTGGTGATCCTACTCTTTTTGGCCTTATAGTCGGTGTTGTGGGTACGACTATAATCACGGCCCTTAATCTTCTCCTCGATGAGGAGAACATAGACACTATGATGCCACTCACAATGAAAACGGCCTCTACCTCCTTCCCATAGGCTCTTCGGTTCTCGGAGCACTTGTTCTTGAACTGGGAGTTGGGCGCCCAACTGGGGCCGTGAGCTATCCTTATGTGATCACGGGTATAACCCTTGCCCTAGCGGGCTTTCTAATAATCGAGTTCCTCGGAAAGCGGTACGGCTGGAGGGCCTACCTCTTTGGGGCCAGCATAGTTCTCCTCGGGGTTGGAGCAACCAGTACCGCTGTTATGATTGGAAATCGGGGCGTTCCAATTGTCAATCCAAACGATTGGGTAGTTTTAACAGCTCCCATTATAGTGACGTTAACGTATTCCCTTCTTGTTCTACATGGAGGGATGATCGAGGAGACTCCAGAAGAGATCAATATAAAGTCTGGAGTCACCATAGCACGGAAGATAGAGGAGAGAAGTCTGAAGGGCTATCCCGTGCTGGCCTTCATGAGAAAGCGCATCTCCGTTCCAGGATGGAAAACCTACTGGATAACAGCTGCTGGAAGGGACGAGACGAGCATATACCCGACCGAGCTCCATAAAATCGTGGACATGGTGGCAAGATACGTTGCAGAGGCAAAGAACAAGGGTGTAACCCCGGTGGTTCTTGTAGAGGGCCTTGAATTACTCGCGATGTACAACGATTTTAAGGCTCTCCTCAAGGCCCTGGCAACAATACACGATATCCTCGTGGTCGAAAACGGTGCGCTCATAATTCTCCTCGAGGAAGATGCTTGGGACAGGAGGGAATTAGAACTGCTTCGCTCCGTTCTCGGAATTGGCGTTTCTGCTCCCAAAAAATTGAAGCCCACAGTATCAAAGTGACTATTCTTGCTAAAGAAACGATTTGGAACATGTAGAACATATCGAACCAGGCAGGTTTCACCGAGTCCCTAATATCGACATCCTCTCTAGTCCTAATGGGTGGTGGCATGGACAGGGCGAGGATACTCCTCATTGCCATAGTTATAGACCTCATAGCGATTGGAGTCGTTGCAAGTGCCATCTATCAAGAGAACTCAAAGAAGACATCGGAGGAAGTCTCAATTGATGGGACTCCCATAGAAGGGGTGCTCAAACTCTACACCACTCCAACTGGGCCCATCAAGAGCATCAATGGAACCTTAATCGGCAACGTCACTGCATATGGAAGAGTGCTCCATTTTGATGGGAACGGCTACGTTGACCTCAGCAATGCCATCGGAGAAATATCGGACATGAAGGTTGGAGCTATTTCACTCGTCTTCCGCTACGAGGAAACCGACCAGAATGTCCTCCCAATCCTCTACTTTGGCGACAGGGAAGGAAAGAGCCTCTTCATAATTGAGATAGGGCACAACGGTGAGAACAACAGGAGGCTCTACGTCACCTGGATTCCGGAGGGAGATAAGCCTGCCCTCTGCTTCGACAGCGGCTTCAACCTCAAGCCCGGAAGGTGGTATCACCTCGTCGTGGTCGTGAGCGAGGATGGAAACACCGCCTACCTGAACGGAAGGGAGATGACCTGGAGGCACTACAACTTCGGGAACGAGAGCATGAGGCTCTTCTGTGTCGACATCCCGGGGAAGGAGCTCTTCACCCTCGGCTACGGAAAGACGGCGGACTCTGTAACGCCAGAGTTCCTCTACTTCCACGGGGACATCGCCGACCTTAGAATCTACCCCTGGCCGCTCAGCGCGGAAGAAGTCAGCAGCCTTTTGGAAGAAATAAGGAGCAGAAATTAGTTCACTTTCCATTTTTCAGTTTTTCAAGGAGTTCCATCGCGGCTTTTCTTATGTCCATCACTTCTTCAAGGTCTTCAAGGAAGCCAAGCCCTGTGTAGAACGCCTCCATCTTTTCAAGTTCATTAAGGAGAGTCAGGGCGTCTTTCTCAGTACTGGAGCGCGAGTCTATGCCGTGTTCCTCTTTGAGCCGCTCGAAAAACTTCTCACCGAGTTCATAAACGCCCTCCCTGGCCATGCCAAAAACTATGTGTGGAACATCAGACAGTTCAAAGAGGAATCTCACGAGAGCGAGCCTTTCAAGATCTTTCTCGCTGGAAGATGGAATAGAGAGATACTAGAGGCTTTCGTTAAAATAGACGACTAAGTACCAGGAATCCCTCCTGACAGGAAACTCCTGATCTCTCCCCCGTATTACCACTCCCATGAACCCTCACCTAATTTTTAGGATGACTACTTAAAAATCCCCTCGTAAGCGGTGTAGCCGTATCTTCTAAGCTCATCCCTTGGAATAAAGCGAAGTGCCGCGGAGTTTATGCAGTAGCGCTTTCCCGTTGGTGTGGGCTCGTCGAAGACGTGTCCGAGGTGGGAACCTGCAAAGCGGCTCCGGACTTCCCGCCCGCAGAGGAAGCCCTCGCACTCTCCAGCCTCAACGACTGCCCACTCTTCCAGGGGCTTTGTAAAGCTCGGCCATCCGGTTCCGGAGTCATACTTGTCGAGCAAGCTGAACAGGGGCTCTCCGGAGACCACATCAACGTATATTCCTTCCTCGTGATTGTTCCAGTACTCGTTGTGGAAAGGCTCTTCCGTATCTCCGAGCTGTGTAACCCTATACTGGAGGGGAGTTAGCTGACGTTTAAGCTCTGCGTCGCTGGGCTTAACATAGCCGAGCCAGTAGCCCTCTCTCTCAGGGAAGAGCCTGAAGTGCCGGTTTTTCTCCCAAACGGACTTTATGAAGCCCAGTCTTCCAGAGTAGAGCTTGTAGCCTTTGTAGTTCGCCTCAAAGCGGAAGTAGTAGCCCTGGTGGTAGTCTTCAGCCGGATAAAACTCCTTCGCTGGCAGAATCTCGGTAGCTATCGGCTCGTCGAATATTCCCGAAAGCTCAAGCCTTCTCTTCGATTCTTCCGCGAGTTCCCTCTGTTCCTCGTCGAGGTAAAATATAGCGGTCTTGTACTGCTCGCCCCTATCGGCGAACTGGCCGCCTGGATCCGTGGGGTCTATGTTCCGCCAGAAAACATCCAAAAGTCTCTCGTAGGAAATTTTTGATGGATCGTAAATCACCTTTACCGCTTCCCTGTGGCCGGTTTCACCTGTTGAGACGAGCTCATAGGTTGGATTTTCCACCCAGCCGCCGGTGTAGCCAGAGATTGCCTCAATCACTCCGGGAAGTCTCTCAAAGGCCTCCTCCATGCACCAGAAGCAGCCACCGGCGAATATTGCCGTCTTAGGTTCAATTTTGATACCACCCATTATCACATCTCCAACCGAATGATGTCGGAAATCTTTATATAGTTTTGCATACTATTACCTGTTGGTGGTTAAAAATGAACAGAAGTGCTCTAAGGCGCATTCTCTCCGTTTTTAGTTTTAGGATGATACCCAAGGGAAGGGCCCTCCCAAAGGGCAGACCCAGGGCGGCCCTGGTGGTGAGGAAGCATGAGTGAGTTTAAGGAAGACGTCTCCATAGTTCTCGGCGGAGCGGCCGGACAGGGCATCCAGACGGTTGAGGAAATCCTCACCCACGCCCTCAAGAAGTCCGGCTACCACGTCTATGCAAACAAGGAGTACATGTCCCGAGTCAGGGGCGGAATAAACACCACGGAGATACGCGTTTCTTCAAAGCGCGTCAGGGCCTTCGTGAAGAGGATAGACATCCTCGTGCCTTTCAAGCAGGGCGTTCTGAGCTGGGTTAGAGACAGGCTCGGAGAAAACACCGTCGTCTTAGGGGAGAAAGAAAACGTTGAGGAGGAGTTTTTGGACAAGGTCAACCTCGTCGAAGTCCCGCTCACGAAGATGGTCATGGAAGTCGGAAGCCAGCTCTACCTCAACACTACAGCGGCCGGCCTGATAGTCGGCTTCTTCCACGGAGACTTTGGGGCTGTTGAGGAATACATAAGGAAGCGCTTCGGAAGCAAGGGCGAGAACGTTGTCCAGAAGAACATCGAAGCGGCAAGAAAGGGCTACGAGCTGGGGGTGAAGCTCTGCGAGGAAGGGACTATCAAGATCGAGGTTGAGAGAGATGAGAAAGTTAAGGATGAAGTCCTCCTGACCGGCACGGAAGCGGTCGGAATAGGCGCCTTCGCTGGGGGTATGGACTTCCTGAGCTTCTATCCCATGAGCCCATCAACGGGAGTTTCAACCTTCGCGGCCCAGCACGCGGAGGAGTTTGGGATAATCGTCGAGCAGGTCGAGGACGAGATTTCGGCCATAAACATGGCGCTTGGAGCGTGGTACGCTGGAGCGAGGGCGATGGTGAGCACTTCTGGCGGCGGCTTCGCGTTGATGAGCGAGGCGATAAGCTTAGCCGGAATGGCGGAGAACCCTGTGGTGGTGCACCTTGCCCAAAGGCCAGGGCCTGCTACAGGTCTCCCAACGAGGACGATGCAGGGCGATTTGAACCTCGTCCTCTACTCCGGCCACGGCGACTTCCCGAGGATAATCCTAGCCCCAGGAAGCCTTGAGGAGGCGTTCTACCTTACGGCGGAGGCGTTCAATTTAGCGGACAAGTACCAGGTTCCCGTGATAATTCTCACCGATCAGTACTTCGTTGACACCTACTACAACCTCCCTGCTCCGGATATGGAGAAAGTCAAGTTCGAGCGCTACATCGTCGAGGCGAAGCCAGGTTATAGGCGGTACGAGCTTACAGAGGACGGGATCTCGCCGAGGGCGGTTCCAGGCTACGGAGAAGAGGTCGTGATTGCCAACGGAAACGAGCACGACGAGTGGGGCGACATAACTGAAGACGCCGAGCTCACGATAAAGATGCAGGAGAAGAGGGCCATCAAGAAGCTTGAGACCATAAAAAAGAACGCGCCGCTTCCGAAGCTTATAGGGAGCGAGAATGCCAAATACTTAGTGATAGCATGGGGTTCGACGCTCCACGTGGTTGAAGAGGCCCTTGAGAAGCTCGGAAGGGACGACGTTGCTCTGCTCCACTTCAGCTGGGTCTATCCACTCAAACCGAAGGTAAGGGAGTTCTTCGAAGGTAAGGTTCTCATCGATGTGGAGAACAACATCACCGGCCAGTTCGCAGAGCTTCTCAGGAAGGAGCTTGGCATAGAGGTGCACCATAAAATCCTGAAGTACGACGGGAGGCCGTTCTCGGTTGAAGAGGTTCTTGAGGGCCTCAAGGGGGTGATAGAATGAACGTCCAGCTTCCCACTGGGAGGGAGCTCTTCGAGCCGAAGAGACCCGGAAGCCAAGATATAGCATGGTGCCCTGGATGTGGCAACTTCGGCATAAGGAACATTCTCATCTCAGCACTGGCCGAACTCGGGCTAAAGCCCAACCAGGTTGCCATCATCAGCGGTATTGGACAGGCGGCAAAAATGCCGCACTACATCAACGTCAACGGCTACCACACACTCCACGGGAGGGCTATTCCGATAGCCACTGGTGTGAAGGCATCCAACCCCGAGCTTACGGTCATAGCCGAGGGTGGAGACGGTGATATGTACGCCGAGGGCGGAAATCACTTGCTCCACGCCATAAGGAGGAATCCTGACATAACAGTCCTCATCCACGACAACCAGGTTTACGGACTGACTAAAGGACAGGCATCTCCAACTACCATGAAGGGCATGAAGACCCCCACCCAGCCGTGGGGAGTGTTTGAGGAGCCCTTCAACCCGCTCGCCCTAGCGATAGCCTTGGATGCTTCCTTCGTCGCGAGAACCTTTATGGGATACTTCAAGGAGAGTGTCGAGATCATCAAGAAGGCCATCCAGCACAAAGGCCTGACCATAGTGGACATCCTCCACCCGTGTGTGAGCTTCAACAAGGTGAACACCTACGCCTGGTACAGGGAGCACACATACTGGATGGACGACCACGACCCCTACGACAGGGAGGCTGCCTTCAGAAGGGCTTTGGAGAGCGACCCGCTCCCGCTCGGAATATTCTACATCCACGAGAAGCCCACCTTTGAGGAGCAGGTTCCAGCTTATAAGAAGGACAAGACACCGCTCTGGAAGCGCGAGCCGAAGCCCGAGCTGGTGAAGAAGTTCTTTGAGGGGAAGAAGCTCTGAAAGGCCCAGAATGATTTTTTTTTCTTTTTCTTGCTTTATTCCTGCGATCAAAACTAATTGGGGTGTGATAGTGTGAAAGTTGGTGAAACGGCTCTGGATTTTGTCCTAAAAGATCAAGACGGAAAAGAATTCAGACTCAGCGACTTCAGGGGCAAGAGAGTCCTCCTCTCATTCCACCCGCTTGCGTGGACTGGGATATGCGAGAAGCAGATGAAAGCTTTGGAAGAGAACTACGAGCGCTTTGAGGAGCTGAACGTCGTTCCCGTTGGGATTAGCGTTGACCCCGTGCCGAGCAAGAAGGCGTGGGCAGAACATATGGGGCTGAAGAGGCTGAGGATTCTGAGCGACTTCTGGCCGCACGGGGCTGTTTCAAAGCTCTACGGCATATTTAGAGAAGACGGTGGCTTCTCAGAGAGGGCGAACGTGCTGGTTGATGAGGAAGGAAGGGTAGTCTTTTTCAAAGTCTACCCGATAAGCGAGCTTCCAGATCTGGAGGAGATTTTTGAAGTGCTCCACTGATCTCTTATTTTTAGCCTCTTTAGGGCAACAATTCTGTCCAAAACATATGGTTTGGGGAAAGCTTTTTTATGTTTCCGCACCAAAGGGGTTCGGTGATGGAAATGCCGAGGCTGTGGGTTGAAAAGCTCTGTACTGATCCGGAGCTCTACATCATAAGGGTTGATGATGACCAAATAAGGTACTTCGAGGCCACATGGGACATTCCCGAGGGGATAACTTACAACGCCTACCTGATGAAGCTCGACGGTGCAGTTGTCCTCTTTGATACAACAAAGAAGGAGTACACCGACCTTTTTATGGACGCACTTAGGAAGCTCGTTGATCCAAAGGAGATAACCCACATAATCGTCCACCACACAGAGCCAGATCACAGCGGTGCCCTGCCCAAAGTCCTTGAGGAGAACGGCTACAGGGCCCAGGTGATAGGAACCCAGTTCGCGAGGAACCTCCTTCAGGGGTTCTATGGAGACAAAGTTGTCGAGAACTTCAAGGTCGTCAAGGACGGCGAGGAGATGCAGATCGGCGGAAAGACCTTCCGATTCATAGCAGTTCCATGGCTTCACTGGCCCGACACGATGATAACCTACGTCGTTGAGGACAGGATAATCTTCTCCTGCGACGCAGGCGGCGGGTACTCAATTCCCGAAACCATCGACGACAGCGATGAGGAGTTCGTGGAGAAGTACCTCCCGCACGTGACCAAGTACATCGTCACCGTTATCGGCCACTACCACAAGTACATCGTCCAGAACATCAAGAAGCTGAAGAGTCTTGGAATAGTTGAGAGCGCTAGGATGATACTCCCCGGCCACGGCTTGGTGTGGAAGAGGGACCCGCTCAGGATATTCGAACACTACGAGCGCGTTGGTGCAGGGGTTTCCGAAAAGGACAAGGTTCTCGTCATCTACGACTCCATGTACGGTTTCGTTGAAAGGAGAATGGAGATCGTTCTTGATGAACTAAGGAAGCACGGAAAGAAACCTGTAGTTTACCGCTTCACGGACAAGGAAGCTCCAGCGGTCAGCGACATACTCGGCGAGGTTCCGAGCGCTGAAGCCCTGATAATTGGCGCATCAACCTACGAGGCCGAGATACACCCGAGAATACGCTACGCCCTCTACGAGATCGTTGACAAGGCCAACTACGAAAAGCCCGTTCTCATTGTCGGGGCCTTCGGCTGGGGCGGCGTTGCTGGTAGGAAAATCGAAACGATGATCACCAGAAGCAAGTTCGACCACGTTGCGACAGTTGAGAGCAAAGGCTACCCAACGCCAGAGGACGAGGAGAAGCTGAGGGAAGCCGTCAGGAAGCTCGTTCAGTGGACTTTGTAGTCCTAGCAACTTTTTTGTCCTTTTATACCTTTCATTTCTGAAAAATCTTAGAAAAAAGTTCAGCTCTCTTCCATCTCAGCCTTCAGCTTGAGGGATGTATGCTCCTGCTTCAGCTCCTCTATCTTTTCCACGAGTTCTTCGGCAACACTCCTCAGCTTCAGCGCCAGCTCTTCGACCTCTCTTATCTTCTGGTCTAACTCGCGTTCCCTTGCTTCAACCTCCTCCATGGCCTTTGCGAGCCTTTCCTCCTCGCTCTTCTTGTAGACTTCGATAGACAGGGTGTCGTAGTCCCACACTATTGAACCATCCTTGATGGAGAACTCAACGCTTATCCTGACAACGTCTTCCTTCTCAACACCTAACTTCTGGAACTCTTCAAATATCTTTGAGTTAAGCTCTCCAGCGGCCCTGACGACCTCCTTGGGATCAACTTTTCCCTTAACTAATGCAAAGAGCACCCTCCTTACTTTGTGAGCGTAACCACTGGCGCGGACGTAGCCGGTGTTTAACTTCATCGGCACCACCAAAAGTTTATTCAACTTCGGGTGCATAAATATTTATTGGTGGTCGTCCGTGAACATACTTATCTTCGGCCCGCCTGGAAGCGGGAAGAGTACGCACTCAAGAACAATAATGGAAAAGTACGGCCTCGTCTATATTTCGTCGGGAGACCTCATCAGGAGAGAAATCGAAAGGAAGTCTTCTCTCGGCAGGGAGATGGAGGCCTACCTTAGCAGGGGAGACCTCATTCCAGATACCATCGTTAACACCCTGATAATCTCAAAGCTCCGCCGCCAGAGGGAGAACTTTATCCTTGACGGCTACCCAAGGACGCCAGAACAGGTCATATCCCTTGAGAACTACCTCTTTGACCATGGTATTAAGCTAGACTTGGCCCTAGAAATCTTCATCGATGAGGACACGAGCGTTGAGAGGATTTCCGGGAGAAGGATATGCCCCAACTGCGGAGCAGTCTATCACGTAAAGTACAATCCACCCAAGGTGCCAGGAATCTGTGATGTCTGCGGCTCCGAGCTCATCCAGAGGGCAGACGACAGGGAAGAGGTCGTCAGGAAGAGGTACAGGATATACTCAAAGAACATGGAGCCGATAATCAAGTTCTACCGTGCCAAGGGGATATACGTTAGGGTTGACGGCGACGGGCCGATAAGTGAAGTATGGAAGAGGATACAGCCTTTACTGGATTACATTCACTCACGCGAGGAGAAGAGGAAGGAACATGAGTAAAGGTTCAGAGCTTTCCAAGGGCCTTCATGATAGCCCTAACGTCTTCGTTGCCGATGATGTTCTCCACTTCTTTCTCCATGAGCTTTGTTTTCTTCATTACCTTGGCAACGACTTTATCGCTGGGATCAATGATCTTAACAGAAGTCTGCATCGGCTTCTTTATCAAGAGTTTTATGTACCCCGCAAGCTTTTCCCTGAGAGCTTTAACGAGGGAAGCCTTTTCTTCCCTTCCCATCGGTTCTCTCAGCTTTACGACCAGACTAACGCGATTTAAACCTGAGGGGTCAACTCCCAAAACGATTGATGCCGCGGCTATTCCCCATTCCCGTAAGGAAATCACAAGCCCCTTCCCAATCCGTCTGAAAGGTCCCTCCAGCTCGAGGGGGACGTCAAGTACCAACTTGGGTTGATCTTGGAGACTTTCGTGGTCTTTTGGGAGTTCCTGCTCAATACTAACGTCCTCAATTATGAAAGTTACACCATAAACCCTCCCAAGCGACTCGTTGGCTTCCATTACAAGTTTTTCAATAAGTCCTTTAACGGTCGGCTCAACATCAATAGAACCTGCCAAACTCGTCTGAATCACCCTAAGATGAAACCTGAGGAATACCTCTTTTCCGACAGGATTAACGTAAATCGAACTGCTCACTAACCTCATCCCAAGGGAGTCTAAGGCGTCTGATATCTTGGATATGAAAAGCCTCTGCATCAGGGGTCTGTACTTCTCTGGTATAACTTCAAACACCTTCCTCGCCCGATGCTATTTTGTGCCGTTCAGAATTTAAAGTTTTCTGTTCTCTTTGTATAAAATACAAGATGAATCGACAAAATGTTGGAAAAAATCTAAAATTAGGGGGCCAAATATTGGAAAATTTCTAATGGCCTTCCCACAGCACGTACTCCTTCTGGGTGAGGAATATCGGCTCAAGGCGCTTGCCAACCACCACGACTTTGTCCCCGTACTTCTGCTTCAGTTCTTGGATATATGAATCGAAGAAGTCCTTCGGGACGCTGGCCTGACCTCTGATTAAGTTGTCCCCCTCCTGGACTTTATCCAGTTCTGCAACAGGGATGTAGCCGATTATGTCCATGTGAGGCTCAAGGTAGAACTCGGGCCTGTTTATGTCGTTGCCGTTGGGTGCCACGTAGTAGTAAACAACGCCCCTCAGAGTGAACTTGACGTTCGTGTAGTCCTTCTCAAACGCCTCCGTAAGCTCGATATTGCCACTTTCCCCAGGTTTCAGCGGCATGCTTGGATTTGCGAGCTTTCCATTGACGTAAACAGGGCCGTTTGTGACACCAACGGGACCCTCCTGGAGCAGGATGAAGCGGTACTTCTCTGCTTGCGGAATCTTCACGGTGACCTCAACGGGAGTTTCGTTGAGGTGGTCAATATTGAGGTTCTTCACAAGAACCTGCCTGTCAACCAGCTCTGTACCGTTGTAGGCTTCAAATATCAGCGTTCCGTTCTTTACGTCTCTTCCAAACGCCGAAATGTAGAGCCTGAGCTTCTGTTCGCCAGTTAAGGGCAGAGTAGTGTTGCCGCTCTTAACCTCTAGTCCGCCGCCGTTGATCGAATCATAAACTCTAGTCCAGTTTCCGTTCATCATGGCCTCGATGCGGTGTATTGCAAACGGGGTGAACTTATAGACCCTAACGCTTGGGACATAGACCCCCTGCTTTTTCGTGTAGCCATTGTAACCGGTGTATTCGAGCTTGAAGTTTGCAAAGAGCTTCTCACTCTCCTCTCCGTTGAGCGAAATCGGAACCCCCAATCCAAGCTGGAGGTAGTTGCTGAGTGCTATCTTTTCGTAGGCTAGAATCCCAATGGGGTATATTTGGTTGCTGGAAGTCATGTAAGGATATATGTAGAGGACAAACGGGTGGGTCGGTTCCTTGTTCTTGAATACCTGGCCTCTGATTAGATCCACTACAATATCAGGTACCACGTACCCGTTTCCAGCTTTGACTGCTATGGTATCGTTGGTGACCACGATGTCGTTGTAATAGACATAGCTGAACATTGGATATCTCTCTCCATAGGCTATCGCACCGCCGAGGTAGGCTATGGCGTTGAACTTGCCGAAGTCGCTCGATCCATCGAAGGGATCGAGGAACGTTATAACGTAGTCGTCTCCCCAGGCTTCCAGGTCAACCTCTCCTGCGTTCCCGCTGTGGGAGAAGAACTTGGCTATGATGTATCTCCTGTCGTAGCCGTGACCACCATCGCTTACCGCTCTGCGGTGGCTCAGCAGGCTCGACTCCTCCCAGTAGCCGTAGTCCCACCAGCTTAGAACTGTTGCGTAGGGGTCGCTGTTGTTTTTAATCCACAGAAGGGCGTCGGTCCAGGCCTCTGGAACGCTTCCAGGCATTTTGGAGTTAGTTAATCTAATTTTGAGACTCTCGCTCTTCATAGCATCATAGGAGTAGCTAGCGGACACATAGGGCATTGGAACTAGCATTAGAATCAGGAAGGCCGTATATAGTGCCTTCACAGTAACCGTGTCCCTCATCCTCTCAACGTAGAGGAAGGCCTCTCCCATTGCAATAGCCGCCAGGATTATCGCGGCTACTGAAGCCTGGAAGGAGAAGCGAACTGCCTGCTTGAAGAGGTATATTGTGCCGAGGTAGTGGAACAGAGGTATGAAGTGCTTGTAGGTTTCGTAGCGCTTCTCCTTTACCCCCCTATAGAACTTCCAGCCGAGAACAAAAAGGCCCAAGAGGGAGAATATGAAAATTATGCTGTCCCCCTGTGAGCCTTTGGGTTTGAGGCTGAACGTTGCTATTATGTATCTCCAGCTTGGGGTCTGGAGCTCGGCGACGGTCTGGTAAAGGGGAGTTGACTGAGTGGCCGCTCTGAGGAAGTTGAAGAGGGCCTTTCCGAAGTAGGCGTAAAAGGCCAGGAAGCCGGCAATTCCAATACCAACTACGGTTCCAAGCCTGTGCATCCAGTCTGAAAAGTTCAGAAACCTCTCACCGTAAAGCATTATCAGGACGAGCACCGTACCCGCTATGAGAACCTCAAAGGAGAACACAAGGAAGTTTCTAATGCCAACGAAGCCACTCTGGGCGAGGAAAATTCCAGCTATAATGGAAAGTCCAAAGGCAGGATAGTACTCAGTGACAAAGCGCCTGAGGTGTTCAGTGTCCCCTACCGTGAAGAATATCACCGGCACTACCACGCCAGTTGCGAGCAGAATCATTACACCCAGCGAGCTCCCCGTCCAAACTCCCATGTACAGTGGACTGAGGACAAGGAAAAAGACCAGCCCAAGGACTTTCTTCCAGTTCCAGCGCTCTTCGTCGAGATAGAGGAGCAGGAAATAGACTGTAAACAGGAAGAACATCACGAAGGGGCCCTCTCCACGGTTGTTGCCCGAGTACGTCTTTTCTATAGCCCCCCAGAAGCCCATCATCAGGGCCGCTCCCCAGAAGCCCGCCCAGCTTGAGTGGAGCTTTCTGACTACCAGATACGTGCCTATGACCATCATTGCCCCAACGAAGGGTGGCCAGACCTTAAAGGCCTCAAACTCGTTCATGCCGAACAAGGCATGTGCGAACTTATAGAACATAGCCTGAACCGTGTAGAGACCGAGGTACCCTGAGGGCTTTATGCCCATCGGAGGTTCCGCATAGGCATAATACTTGGGAATCCAATCCTGGATTGCCAGCTTGTACATTTCGAAGTGATAGAACGTATCTGGATCGAGGAACAGCTTGAAACCGGAAGTCACTGCCCTGATCCTGTACCCAATGTAGGCCAACAGCAGGACGAGGACGGGCAACCCGTACTCTTTGAAATAAAGGTAGGCCTTGGGGAAGGCCTGTCCCTCCCCAGGTTCGGATTTTTTCAATTTTTCTTTGGCTTCGGTTTTCATATTGACCACCTCACTCCACAGTAACTGATTTTGCAAGGTTTCTCGGCTTGTCGGGGTCGTTGCCCCTCAAAACGGCCAGGTGATAGGCAAGGAGCTGGAGCGGAACAACGTAGACGATCGGACTCAACAGCTCATCAACTTCAGGCATCTTCACCAGAACGTCCGAGACCCTGCTTAGCTCTTCCCTATCGGAGAGGGAGATTATCATAGCCCCCCTGGCCTTTGCCTCCTCAATGTTGCTCACCATTTTGTCGAAGACCTTTCCGCTCGGGTTTATTGCAACCACAGGGACACCGTCTTCAAGCAGTGCGAGCGGCCCGTGCTTCAGCTCGCCCGCGCTCAGCCCCTCGGCGTGGATGTAGCTTATCTCCTTGAGCTTGAGTGCTCCTTCGAGGGCCGTTGGGACGCTTATCCCCCTGCCGATGTAGAAGAAGTCCCTCTTGTCCTTGAGCGTTTCGGCGAGCTCCCTAAGAGCCTCGTCGTGTTTTAGGGCGAGTTCAACGAGTTCCGGAACTTTCATAAGCTCATCCTCAAGCTTCTCAAGGTAGTCTTCGCTCGCAGTGCCGAGAACCTTCGCGAGCTCTATTGCGAGCATTGTGAGGACCGTGAGCTGGGTCGTGTAGGTCTTTGTGGCCGCGACCCCGATTTCCGGCCCGGCGTGCGTGTAGAGAGTTAAATCGGCTATCCTCGTTGCCATACTGCCCACAACGTTGACCACTGCGAGAACCTTTGCGCCATTCTTCTTCGCAAGCTTCATTGCCGCTAGGGTGTCTGCCGTCTCACCGCTCTGGGTTATCGCTATGACGAGGGTCTTATCGTCTATCAGATCCTCGAATTCATACCTGAACTCGCTCGCCTCTTCGACGATCGGAACTTTCTTGGCGAGCCTCTGGAAGAGAGACTTCCCAACGAGGGCGGCGTGATAGGAAGTGCCCATGGCCACGAAGATTATTTTATCGTAGTTCGCTATCTCCTCGGCGACGCTCCTGATGATCTCCCTGTTGCCGTGAATGGCGTCTTTGATGGCCCTCGGCTGCTCGTATATCTCCTTCAGCATGAAGTGGGGATAGCCAGCTTTCTCGGCCATCTCCAGCGTCCAGCTTATCTCGTGGACGGGTTTTTCGACGACTTCCCCTGTGTCGATTCTCTTGACGACGTAGGAGTCCTTTGTCAGGATTGCGTACTCCCCGTCATCCAGAAAGATGACCTTATTTGTGTATTCAAGGAAAGCGGGCACATCGCTCGCCGCGAACATCTCACCCTCCCCGATACCTAGAACGAGCGGGCTCTCATTCCTGACGACATAAAGCTTATCGGGCTCATCCGCATAAACTATGGCAAGTGCAAAAGAACCTCTAAGCTTATTTAGTGCCTTTCTAAGGGCCTCCTCAAAGTTTTCAGAGCCTTTCAGCTCCTCTTCAATAAGATGGGCGATAACTTCGGTATCTGTATCGCTCCTGAACACGTGTCCCTTCTTGAGGAGCTCCTCCTTCAGTTCAGCAAAATTCTCAATTATACCGTTGTGAACGAGAACGATTTTTCCAGTACAGTCCTTCTGGGGGTGGGCGTTGATGTCGTTCGGGACACCGTGGGTGGCCCAGCGGGTGTGACCGATGCCCCTGTTGCCCTCCATCTCAAGGAAGCCGAGCTTCTCCGTGAGTTTGTCTATCCTCCCAGCCCCCTTCCTAACGTCGAGGGTTTCGCCGTTTCCTGTCACGACCCCTGCAGAATCATAACCCCGGTACTCGAGCCGTTTGAGGCCCTTCACAATGACTTCGCAGGCCTTTCTGTCGCCTATGTAACCAATGATGCCGCACATGGCAACCACCTTTACTTCTCAAGCCGATAAGAGAGGAGAGTTAAAAGCTTTCTGGAAAAAAGCATTTATACCCAAAGTCAATTCATTACAGGATGCCTATGGACAGGAAGCTCGACGAGTTCATCGGCGATGCAACTCCGAAAAAGGTTTCCAAAGAAAAGCCAGTTCGGAGGAAGAAGCGGCTTAAACCGACCAGCCTCGACTCGTTTCTGCCCGAGGAACACATAAACTACTTCAGAGACCTCAGAATAGGCTCAAAGAAGATAAGGAACGCGAAAATCGAGGAGTTATAGTTCTTCAGCTATTACCGCCTTTTCTCCCACCTTGAAGACGAAGGCCCTTCTCTCACCCCTTAGGTTCTCCTCGATTTTCTTCCTGATCCTCCAGTACTCGCTTTCGGGGACGCTTATCCTCAGCGTTGCCCTTCCAAAGCCCTCCTTTCTGAGGAAGTCGTTTATCCTAACTGGATGGAATGGGAGAACCCCAACGACGCTGTAAGTCCTCTTGAGGTATGGGCTTTTAATCGGCTCGTCTCCGGTAGCTAGGACTCTCCTCTTTTCCCTGAGCAGCATTCTGGCCTCGACTGGAAGCCTGTGGAAGAGCTCGTTTATTAAATCCGCATAATCGATGCTCTGTGGTATCTCGTAGAGGTAATCGCCCGGCCTATCCGCCCACTCAACGATGTCTTCAAGGGAAGGGTCGCTTTCAAGACGTGCCCCCGCTGGAAGAATGACCGCGCTCCTCTCAGCCCTCGCGAGGGGTTCCGTGTAAAAGGTCAACCTGTTCAGCGCCCCAAAGAGGTCTATGTATTCAAACTCTCCCTTCCATGGGACTTTCTCCCGCTTCATCTGCGGCGGAAGGTCGAAGATAAATGCCCGGGTCTTCTTTTTGTAGGCCTCGTAGATCTTTAGGGGGCTTGGGAGAAGTCCCTCAAGGTCTCTCTCGGGGGCCTCAGGAGGTCTAGCAGGATCGGAGAATACTACCTCCGCATCCACTCTCTCAACGGTTTCTGGTGAGAGAGAATCGGCGTTTATGAACTCGATGTTCGAGACACCGTACTTCTCGGCGTTCCTTCTGGCGAACTCTATCTTAAGAGGGTCAATGTCTATTCCATAGGCCCTCTCAACTTTCATGGCGTAGAAGATGAGCTGGATTCCAATACCACAAGAAACGTCGGCTATGCTCTCCACACCAAATTCCTTCAGCCTCTCGGCGCGGTATTTGGCGACGACCTCGTGGGTGGCGTAGCGCAGTCCTTCCATGTCCATCCAGAGGTCGCTCCTTGAGAACTTGTCCTTAGCCCTGATTCTGGCCCTGGCTATCTCCGCTATCAGCTCCCAGTCCTTACCAAGCCTGGCGCGGAGCTTTTTCTCGCTATAGCCCCTCTTTATAAGCTCTTCTGCCTCTCTGATCTTCTCCTCTGTGATTCCCTCGAGCATATTGGGAGGTTAAGAGAGAGGCTTAAAAACGTTGCCCGCCATGACCATTGGGGGTTAGAATGGAGCGGGAAAAAATAATCAGGGCGGTGTTTGTTGCGGTTGTTGCCCTTACCATGATCGGAACAATCTGGTATTCGTACAGTTTTGCATCGCGTCCGGACCTGAACGATTACATAGGAGACGAGGTCTGGTACGTTCCAGCGAGCAGAAACATCCTCCACAGGCTCGGCGTTGACGTCTTCTACATCCACAACGGCTCGTATGGCGTGAACGTTGTATTTTCAAACACGAGTGCAAAGATAAAAAATCTCGCCATGACGGATTGGGTTGCAGGGATCAACGATGCCAGATACAGGATGGAGTACAGGGAGTTTCCTGGAGTCTATTATGAGATACCTGCCGAGAACTACGAAGATTTTCTCCAGAGATTAAAATCAGACCTGCCAGATGGAAGCTACGATGTAATCCCCGGGTTCAGGTATCCTGACAAGGAGAACATACAGAACTACCTCAACACGGAGCACCCGTTCATGGGGAAGGACATCATAATGCTCTCCATGCTTCTCCTCGGGGACAGACCAATTGCCTGGAGAATCCCGGGAATAATAGCGTTTGCCCTCATTGAGCTGGCCGTTGTTCTTGCAACGTACAGAATAAGCAAAAGCTATCTTGCGTCCCTTATAGCACTTCTCTTCGTCGCGGCGGATCCAACGCTCCAGGCAACGGCTGTAACTGCGATGCTCGACATCCACGTGGCGTTCTTCGTTGCCCTCTTCGTCCTTGCCATCGTTTATGAAAGGAAACTCTCCTCCGCGGTGTTGCTGGGTCTAGCTGGAGCTACAAAGCTCAGCGGAGCCTTTGGATGGCCGGTACTTTTGTGGAAGTCTCTTAAGAGCGAGAACTCCTTTGTCAGGTTCTTTTCAGCGGTTGTTGTAATCCCGGGAATTGCGTTTTTAGTACCCGAACTTCCTGCAATAAAGGCGATGGGGTTCGAGAGGTGGCTCAACGAGTTCCTTGGGAGCTTTAAGTGGCACCTCAGCTACAAAGGTGCGAACCCAAACACATCTCCCTTCTGGGAGTGGTTCATAAACTACCGTCCGTTCCCGTTCCACTTTAACCCAAACGTCTTCGCGTCAACTGACCCCGTGCTCCTTATGGGAATGGTCGTTATGATACTGGCCCTGCCGTGGGTCTACAGGAAAAAGCCAGGAGTTAGCGAGCCCTTCTTTATTTTCTGGAGCACGGTTGGACTCTTCGCCCTCCAATACTTTCTCGGGGGAAAAACTCAGTTCAGCTTCTACGCCACGGTACTCGTTCCCCCGGCGGCTGTCTCAATGGGAGTCTTCCTGAATGAGGTAATAAGATGGGAGGCCTTCAGGGAGTCCCTAGCACTCTACAAGATAAAAGTCCTCGCGGCTGCCAGTTTTGCATGGAAAAAGCTCAGACCTTCCGAAAGTAGCGGTCAAGAGTAGCCTGCCTTTCTTCGGCCTTTTTCTCGCTCTCAACTTTTTCTGCTATCTTCTTCAGCGTCTTCCAGCCCTTCCTAACTATCGGCGGAAACTCACCGTGCTCCCGATAATAGTTCTCAAGAAAAGCCCTCGTTCTTGGGTCGCTTGGGTAGCCAGAGCCTATCTCCCCGTACTCTTCTTTGAGCTTTTCAACCGCCCTGTCCCTTGTAACCTTGGCGAGGATTGAAGCAGCTGAGACGACGGGAAAGATGTCGTCGGCCTTGTGCTTCGCAACGACTTCAGCCTCGAAGTTCAGCCTCTCCCCAAGCTCTCTCGCAAAGCGTTCCTCGTCAACGTCAGCCGCGTCAGCGTAGATTACATCGGGCTTTACCTTGAGCGAGTTCAGGGCCTTCGCGAAGTTCTCAACCTCGAACTCGTTGAGCGTGCCCTCCCTGGAACCAATGACATCGGGAGGCAATTCAAGAATTACATAATCATCTAAAACTCCGAGTATTTCATTGAAAAGCTTCTCCCGTCTCTTTGGTGTCAGTTTTTTAGAGTCCCTGACCTTCAGTTCTTCGAGCTTTGGGAGGCTATTCTCATCCACCACAACCGCCGCTATCACCATTGGTCCGATAACTGGCCCCCTCCCGGCCTCGTCAATGCCCGCTATCTTCATTGGTTCACCTCCTAAATAAGAGTGCACCATAGACAATGCCCAGCATTATCGTGGCTATACCACTTGGGGGTATGGCGGTGAAGTAGGCAAGAACCACTGAGGTAAGCTGGACGGTCAGAGTTAGGAGTAGACTTATTCCGAGAACCTTCCTGAAGTCAGAACTTACCATCAGCGCTATCGCACCAGGAAGGATCGCAACTACTTGGAGAGTTATCAGACCGACGGTCTGGACTATAAGAGCACCGATTACTCCAACGAGCACGTAAAGGATCGTGAGATACGCCCTCGCGTTGCCTCCGTAGCTCTCAACGCCTTCCATATCAAAGCTGATGTACAGGAAGTCGCGGTAGAGGAGCAGCAGAACGAAGAACACAACCGCCCCACCGACGATAAGAACCGTCAGGTCGTCCAGTGTGACGAGGAATATATCGCCGGTTAGATACGAGACTATGTTCTGGGTCAGCGGGAAGTAGGGTCTCGTAGCCATGACCTTGTAGAGGACACCGAAGCCGAGAACGGTGAGCCCAGCGACGAAGCTGGAAACTATACCGACAGCGGAGTCAGAAGTGAACCCTATCTTCTCCAGCTGGGCTATGAGGATGACCAGGAGCGTTGTCACTACTAAGGCCGTGAGAATGACGAGGCCGTAGTTATTAAGAAGAAGTGCCAGTATCATTCCCAGGACTGCACCGAACAGGAGAGCGTGGAAGAGGGCGTGGGTAAGGAAAGCAAGCCCCTTCGTGTTGATTATCGGGCTTAGAAGTCCGAGAAGGACGCTGACCATTATGCTCGCGAGGAGAGCCCTGATTAGAAACTCTGGAATCATATTTTCTCACCCCCGCGGTGGATGTGGAAGTCCCCGGTTATGCAGTAGACTTTTCCGCCGACCGGGATCACCTTTGCCATCGGGCCGTAGACAGACTTTATAACTTCGTCAGTGAGCACTTCCTCAGGCCTGCCGAAGGCTATCAGCCTCCTGTTTATGAGCATCACGAGATCCCCTATCTCGAGGAGCGGGTTGATGTCGTGTGTCGTGATTATCATCGTCACTCCCTTTTCCCGCTTTATCTTATCCAGAACGTTGGCAACCTCTGCCCTCGCGCTTGGGTCGAGTGCCGAAAGCGGCTCGTCAAGTAGGAGCAGCCTTGGATCGCTCATCAGTGCTCTCGCGAGGAGAACCCTCTGCTTCTGCCCGCCGGAGAGCTCGCGGAAGAGCCTGTCCCCAATTCCCCCGAGACCGACGAACTCCAGGACTTTTTCGGCTTTTTCTATTACCTCTCCGGGTATCCTGAAGTGGACGAAGCCCTTCCTGTAAACACCGCCCATGGCAACGACTTCAAGCGCCGTTAGGGGAACTCTCTCGTTTAGACTCTGGCTTTGGGGAACATAGCCTATAAGCTCTCTCGCCTCGCAGGGTGGTCTCTCAAATACTCTGAGCTCCCCAGTGTACTCTCTGTGAAAGCATGCTATAGTCTTCAGTAGGGTCGTCTTCCCCGCACCGTTTGGCCCGAGGAGGAGCAGTGTTTTTCCTTCCTCCAGGGTGAACGTTACATCGCTCAGGGCTGGCTGCCCGCTGTATAAGATCGTTAAATTCTCGGCTTCAACCGCTTTCATTTTTCCTCCCGTACTCACAATGTCCGGTTCTCTTTTAAACTTTGATGTGTACTAAGTGGACAGGATTGTGAACTCTCTTTGCAAAAATTTTTTAAAGTTCTATCCGTAGGGTCTTTGGAGAATTTTTGCAGGGCTAAGCTTATAAGCCCTAATCACGACTCACGGGAGGTGATGCTCATGGCTGGTAAAAAGAAGAACGACAGGCATGTTGAAGGTGATGAGGTAATTCGCGTTCCCCTTCCAGACAGGAGCAAGGGACAGCTCTTCGGAGTGATCGAGCAGGCCCTCGGAGCAGGATGGATGGACGTCCGCTGTGAGGACGGTAAGGTAAGGAGATGCAGGATCCCTGGCAAGCTCAAGAGGAGAATGTGGATGCGCGTTGGTGATGTGGTTATCGTCCAGCCCTGGCCGGTCCAGAGCGACGAGCGCGGGGACATCGTCTATCGCTACACGAGAACCCAGGTTGACTGGCTCCTGAGGAAGGGTAAGATAACCCAGGACTTCCTCAGCGGCGGCGAGCTCCTCTTCTGAGCCGCTTTTCCATCAATTAGCAGGGATGGACAATGAGGGAAGAGTTCCTTGACAGGGAAATCGAGGAGATGCTCGGCCTCAGGGAGAGAAGAGAGAAGGACAGCGAGCTCTACAAGATAGCCAACGAGGTCTTCGACAGAACGACGAAGGAAACGCTTGCCTATCTCCACAGGAGGGGGAAGATAGAGACCCTCTACGGTGTCATCAGCACGGGGAAAGAGGCCAACGTCTTCGCGGGAATTGATAGCGAGGGCAAAAGGATAGCGGTCAAGATATACAGGACTTACACCACCGAGTTCAGGCGGATATGGGAGTACTTGGCAGCTGATCCAAGGATCGGATACCTTCCTAAGGACATGAGGAAGCTCGTCTTCGTGTGGACGAGGAGGGAGTTCAAGAACCTCCAGAGGGCGATAAAATATGCCGTCAGGGTTCCAGAGCCAGTAATCTTTAGAAACAACGTCCTCGTCATGGAGTTCGTCGGCGATGAAACCCCAGCTCCACGCCTCAAGGACGTTGAGAAAGAGTTGAGTAAGGAGGACTTCGAGGGGCTTTACGACTTCACGATGGGGGTTATAGAGCGCCTCTGGAAGCGCGGTGACATGGTTCACGGCGACTTGAGCGAGTACAACATACTCCTCCACGACGGGCCGGTCGTGATAGACTGGTCGCAGGCGACTGTGAGGAGAAACAGAATGAGCCTTGAACTCCTGAGGAGGGACATAACCAACGTCTCCAACTACTTCAGGAAGAAGGGCGTTGATGTTGAGGATCCAGAGGGGAAGTTCCGCGAGCTCGTTGAGGGGTGAGATCATGGACGAGTTTGAGAGGCTCCTTAAGAAGTATGAGCGCGTTGATAAGGACGGCAGGTTTGAGAGAGAAGAGGATGAAGAAGAGATCACTTTCACCGCTCTTGGTGAGCAGGAGGAGTTCGTTAAAATCCCGAAGGAGAGGATAGCGGTACTCATCGGGAAGAAAGGGCAGACGAAGAAGGAAATCGAGAGAAAAACCAAGACGAAGATAGAGGTGGACAGTGAGACGGGTGAGGTCTTCATAACAGCGACGGAAGAAACCGACGACCCGCTGGCGGTGTGGAAGGCGAGAGATGTGGTTATGGCCATCGGAAGGGGCTTCTCTCCCGAGAGGGCCTTCAGGCTCTTCAACGAGGGGGAGACCCTTGAGGTGGTGAACCTCACCGACATCGTTGTCGGCAATGAGAAGAACGCCCTGCCGAGGGTCAGGGGCAGGATCATCGGAAGAAAGGGAAGGACGAGGGAAATCATTGAGGAGATGAGCGGTGCTGACATTAGCGTCTATGGAAAGACTGTCGCGATAATCGGGAACCCGATACAGGTTGAAGTTGCCAAAACCGCCGTTGAGAAGCTCGCAAGGGGTTCCCCGCACGGTGTTGTTTACCGCTACCTTGAGCGGAGGAAGAAAGACCTCGAGCTTGAGGCCACAACTTACTATGAGGCCCTCGAGGGCAAACTGCCCGAAGACCTTGATGAATTTGAGGAAGAGGAGGAGTGATTATGGCCGAGGCTAACCAGCTCTTCAAGGAGTTTAAGATTCAGAGCGTCAGCGAGTTCTTCAGGAGAAACGCCGCAATGCTCGGCTACACGGGCAAGGTCCGCTCGCTGACGACCCTTGTCCACGAGGCGGTAACCAACTCCCTCGACGCCTGTGAGGAAGCAGGAATCCCGCCCTACGTCAGGGTTGAAATAGAGGAGCTCGGGAACGAGCACTACAAGGTTGTAGTTGAAGACAACGGGCCTGGAATACCGGAGAAGTACATAACCCACGTCTTCGGAAAGATGCTCGCTGGAACTAAAGCCCACAGGAACATACAGAGCCGCGGTCAGCAGGGTATCGGTATAAGCGGTGCCGTCATGTTCGCCCAGATAACGAGTGGAAAGGCCACACGTGTCATCACTTCAACCGGAAACGACGAGATAATCGAGGCATGGGTTAAGATAGACGTTGACAAGAACGAGGGTAAAATCGTCAAGAAGGAGAAGCATCCAAACCCGAAGGGCTGGCGCGGGACGAGGATAGAGCTCGAAGTTAAGAACGTCAAGTACATGCGCTCCAAGCAGGGTGTCTTCTGGTACCTCAAGCTAACGGCTATAGCCAACCCCCACGCACACATCGAGCTTATTGAACCGGACGGAAAACTCATAGTCTTTCCGAGGTCGAGCGACTACATCCCGGAACCGCCGGTCGAGATGAAGCCTCACCCGAAGGGAGTCCTCACCGATGACGTTTACAGATTGGCCAAGAAGACGAGGAGGAACACCGTCAGGAGGTTCCTCATCGGCGAGTTCTCGAGGATAAGCGACAAGAAGGTTGATGAACTCATCGAGTACATCGCTGCCCTCAGGCTGATAAAGACCGTGGAGGACAAGAAGCTCCAGGAGCAGTACTACCAGAAGCTTATGGAGGGACACGTCAAGGCTGTTCTCAGGGCATTCAAGGGCTACACCAAGGTGGTCAAACAGGTCGCCAAAATGATGGAGAAGCCGCCCGAGAAGCTCACCTGGCACGAGGCTGAGGAGATAGTCGAGGCCTTCAAGTACATGAAGTTCTTGGCGCCCCCAACTCATGGCCTAAGGCCCATCGGGGAGGAGAACATCGAGAAGGGCCTTAAGGGAATACTCAAACCAGAGTTCGTGACTGCCGTTACCAGACCGCCAAAAGTCTACTCAGGTGGTATCCCGTTCCAGGTCGAGGTTGGAATAGCGTACGGCGGCGAGATTCCGGCTGGCTTCGACCTCTACCGCTACGCCAACAGGGTGCCGCTCCTATTCGATGCAGGTTCGTGTGTGACAACCCAGGCGGCCCGCTCTATAGACTGGAAGCGCTATAAAATAGACGACCTTGACAGGGCACCGCTCGTCCTCATGATAAACGTCGTTTCGGTCCACGTTCCTTACACTGGAACAGGAAAGCAGAGCATAGCGAGCGTTGACGAGATTTACAACGAGATACGTTTAGCAATAATGGACGCCGCGAGGAGGCTCCAGACCTACCTGAGCGGCAAGCACAGGAAGCTGGCCCAGGTAAAGAGAAGGAAGACCTTCGAGAAGTACGTCCCTGAGATAGCGAGGGCCTTAAGCATACTGACGGGAGAACCCGAGGAGAAGATTAGGGAGTACTTCATCAGGTTTATCGAGAGCAAGTTTGCAAGCGCGGAGGTTGAAGAGGTAGCAGCCGAGGAGGTGGCCGAGAATGCCTAAGCGCAAAATCCAGAGGGAGAGGCCCAAGGAGAAGTTCTCCTACGACCCCAGGAAAGTCCTGAAGATGCTCGACGAGCACGCAAGGAGGATCCTTGAGGACATCAAAGCCGGCAAAAACCCCCACTTCGACATCCCGATGCGCGGGCTGAGCAACGTATACTTTGATGAAAAGTCGAGGCTCATCAAGATGGGCGACAAGCTCTCGAGGCGCTACTTCCTCAACGTTGCCCATGCGAGAAAGTTCATGCAGACGCTCCTCATAATGGCCTACGTGAAGAGGCTCGTGAGCGAGGGCAAGCACGCGAGCCTTCGTGAAGCCTACTACGCCAACAAGCACACCATTCCGGGAACGAGGGAGAACACCTTCGAAGACCAGAGCGAGAGCGACCCGATCATCGAAGACCTTGAGAGAATGTTCGGCGTTTTGAGAGAGGAGATGCACATAACCGCCGATAGGCGCGGTTACATCTACGGCGACATCGTCATCCGCGATGGGGAAGACGAGTTCAACGCGAGCAGGCTCGGAAGCGGTGGATGGGCCGTTCCAGGAACGGTGGAGCACATCCAGTTCCCGGAGATAAACGTTGACTACGCCTTAGTCGTCGAGACAGCGGCTATGGCCGACCGTCTCATCGAGGAAAAGTTCCCGAAGAGGGAGAACGCCCTCATCATAGCCACCCAGGGACAGGCCTCGCGTGGGGTTAGGCGTTTGATCCACAGGCTCCACTACGAGGAAGGGTTGCCCATCATTGTCTTCACCGATGGCGACCCCTACGGTTGGTACATATACTCGACCATAAAGCAGGGTTCGATCAACCTCGCCTACCTCAGCGACAAGCTGGCAACTCCTGAATCGAAGTTCGTGGGCATGACCATGGACGACATCAAGAAGTACGGCCTTGAGAACGTCACCGAGAAGCTCAAGGGCATTCCACCGAACAAGAAGGGCGGCCCAACGGGAGACTACAAGAGAATCCTCGAGGAGATGAACTACCCCTGGTTCCAGAACAAGGAGTGGCAGAGACAGCTCCAGCTCGCCCTCAAGTGGGGAGTGAGGATTGAACAGCAGGCTTTAGCCAACAAGTCCCTCGAGTTCGTCGCGAAGGAGTATCTCCCAGAAAAGATAAACAACGGTGATCTCCTGCCATGACGACGACGGAAGAACTCGTCGCCCAGGTCAACAAGATACTGGACGATATAGGCATAGACCTGGGCGAGCTCTTCCAGGACTTTGACCCCGTCAGGTTAGCCCTGACTCTAAACCGCAACCTTTCCCTCCTTGAGGAGCTTGAGGAGGAGCTTGAGCGCAGAGTTGGTGAGGGAGGCCCCTCCGTACCGATGGGAGACAGGAAAAACCGCGATCCACACCTCCAGTGGCTCTACAGAAAGAGGCACTACAGGACGCTCGCCCTGGAGAGGCTCCGCTCGGCGATAACGGCCCACAAAATCGCGTTAGCTATTCTCGACGCCAACTACACCTTCAAGAGGGGGAGCAGTGAGATAAAGGCGACCGAGATAAAGGACGAGAAGGTGAAGGCCACCAGAAAGCCCTACAGCATCGG